>NZ_JBKFBF010000040.1:0-614 GCF_053346035.1 Methylobacterium sp. A54F
ACCTCGGTGCGGTTCTTGGCCTTGAGCTTCTTCATGATGTTGCGCACGTGCACCTTCACGGTGCTCTCGCACATGTTCAGCTCGTAGGCGATGATCTTGTTGGGCGTGCCCTTGCGCAGCGCCCGCGCCACGCTGAGCTGGCGGGGCGAGAACACCTCGTCGTCCCGCCCCTTGCTGGTCTGGCGGCTGTTGATGTCCGACAGCAGCGAGAACATGCTCGCGGCCGGCATGTAGACCCCGCCCGCCCGCACCAGCTGCAGCGCGTGCACCGCCACCTGCAGCGAGACCGTCGTCGGGATGTAGCCCTTGATGCCGAGCTCCAGCACCTTGATGATCTGCTCCGGGCTCTCGCAGTCCGACATCACCGCCACCGGAACGCTCGGGTTCCAGCCGCGCAGCTCAGCCAGCTCCCGCTGGATCTCGGCGCGCTCGGCCTCCGGCGCGTGGCCGCCCGGCAGGCACAGCAGCACCAGGCAGGCCGAGGCCAGGCTGGTGTCCTGGTGCCACTGCCCGAGGCTCGCGAAGGTCTCGAACCGCATCTGCGCGTCCGCGTCCCGCAGCGAGGCCAGCAGGCACTGACCCACCAGCGGACGACGGTCCACGATCACGATCAG
>NZ_JBKFBF010000041.1:0-523 GCF_053346035.1 Methylobacterium sp. A54F
CGCCCCCTATTCGCTACTCGCTATTCGCTATTCGCTCCTTGGGGCTGTAGCTCAGTTGGGAGAGCGCGTGCTTTGCAAGCATGAGGTCGTCGGTTCGATCCCGTCCAGCTCCACCAGGATCCAGGGCCGCCCGGCGCACACGCGTGCGACGGCGGCAGGGCAGGGGAGACCGAGCAGGGGGGGCGAGGACGTCCGGATGAAGAGACAGGTTTGCAGGCCCGGGTGACCGGGATCTGCGAAGTGACATCGTGAAGAGGGAATGTGACCGTGACGGCAGCGAGAGCTGGTCCGCCAGGGTCACGTTCGGCAAGCAACTGTGACGTGCTTCGAAAGGAGCGCGTCACGGGTCTTTTTGTGACCCGTGTGCGCGGGTGAGGGCAGCCGGATCGGCTGTGCCTCGCCAGCGGACATCGATCACGAGAGCGATCAAGTGCCTTAAGAGCATTCGGTGGATGCCTTGGCGCTGAGAGGCGATGAAGGACGTGGTACGCTGCGATAAGCCTTGGGGAGCTGCGAACGAGCT
>NZ_JBKFBF010000042.1:0-480 GCF_053346035.1 Methylobacterium sp. A54F
GGCTGCGCGGGCCCGCATCGTCGATCTGTTCGGGGTGGAGGTGATGGCCGAGGGCTTCCTGACGGCCTGGCGCGAGGCGAGCGCTTGAGAACAAGTTTTCCCGGCTGAGGCCCTTGGCAGAAGGAAGCTTCTACGCGCGCGGGCCAGACCACCCACGGGGAGAAAATCGATATTGATCTGAGGATCTTGGCCGTTGCTCTGCCGGAAGCGACGCGATATCCCGGCGCCAGACCCGGGACGGCGCCCCTGACGGGCGGCGCCGGACTGAAGGCCCCCGCGAAGGAGACCCGCATGACCGAGACCTCGACCCGCAAGCCCGGCCACGGCCGCGTCTACGGCTCCATCACGGAGACCATCGGCAACACGCCGCTGGTGCGCCTCATCCGCCTGCCGAAGGAGCGGGGCATCGAGGCCGAGATTCTGCTGAAGCTCGAGTTCTTCAACCCGATCGCGAGCGTCAAGGACCGCATCGGCGTCAAT
>NZ_JBKFBF010000043.1:0-478 GCF_053346035.1 Methylobacterium sp. A54F
CCTCGACGGTGGCCGCGTTGATGTCCACGATCTCGTAGCGCGCCAGCACCCCCTCCGACGTCGCCACCGCAGCCCCGGCCTCGACCGCGCGCGCCGTCGGACCCGAGGCCGGCAGCACCGAGCAGCCTGACACCGCCACGGCAGTGACCAGGAGGAGGGGAAGTACGCGCATCCAGGGTCGCCCGCCGGTTTCCTTGCCCTTGCTGCCTAGCCGAAACCCGGAACCTTGTCCGTATCCGCCGGGTCACAGTCGCGCGCCGGACCCGGCCGCGGGCCCGACGATCCCCGCTGCCCACACCCGGCGCGTGCGCCGGGCGGCCGTCCTCAGAGCCTGTTTGGTTCATGACAGCAAAGGGCTGTCGGACCGGTGGCGGTTGTCCAGCCCATCCCCCTCATCCTGAGGTGCTGCGAAGCAGCCTCGAAGGAGCCGTCCAGAAGCCGCGCGATCCCTGGAGCCCTCCTTCGAGGCCGCTGACGC
>NZ_JBKFBF010000044.1:0-476 GCF_053346035.1 Methylobacterium sp. A54F
GGCGGGGTCGGGCTCGCGGCGGTGGAGCTCGGCGTGCTGCTCGGTGCCCGGGTGATCGCCTGCGCCTCGTCGGAGGACAAGCTCGCCGCCGCCCGCGCCCATGGGGCGGGGGTCGGCCTCGTCTACGATCCCGAGACGCTGAAGGACGAACTGCGCCGCGCCACCGGCGGCGCCGGAGTGAACGTGGTCTACGATGCGGTGGGCGGCCCCTTCGCGGAGCCGGCGCTGCGGGCGATGGCCTGGAAGGGCCGCTACCTCGTGGTCGGCTTCGCGGCCGGCGAGACCCCGCGGCTTCCCCTCAACCTGATGCTCCTCAAGGGCTGCGACGTGCAGGGCGTGTTCTGGGGCGCCTTCGTGGAGCGCGAGCCCGAGGCGCACCAGGCGAACCAGCGGCGGCTCCTGGCCTGGCCCGCCGAGGGCCGGCTCACCGTGAAGATCCACGGCACCTACCCGCTGGCGGATTACGCGGCGGCCCT
>NZ_JBKFBF010000045.1:0-468 GCF_053346035.1 Methylobacterium sp. A54F
GTACAGGAGGTCTGCTGGTTTTGCGGGGTAGAGCGTTCCGTAGAGCCCGGCGTCGATGAGGTTGTCGGTGATGCGCGTGCCCGTGATGCTGCCGGCTCCGCCCCAGCTGTCCTCGATGCTGACGGTGTAGGCGCCCCCCAGCAGCACGTTGCGGCTGATGCTGAGGTCGCGGATCGGCCCCTTGTCGGACGTTGCCCGGATCGCCTGGTTGGTCGCGACCTTGGCGTCGGCGGGCGTGCGCCAGTCGATCAGGTTGTCGGTGATCTGGATCGCCCCGTTGGTGGCAAAGCCCGAGATCGAGATCGCGTCGGCGTGCGCCCGGGTCTGGTAGCCGCCCCCGATGATCAGGTTGCCGGTGATGCGCCCGCTGGCGATCGAGATGCCATCGCTGGGCAGGTCCACGAAGCGGCTGTTGCTCACCAGCGTGTTGGTGCCGAGCCCCAGGATCGGCTGGTAGGCCTTGTCGCG
>NZ_JBKFBF010000046.1:0-462 GCF_053346035.1 Methylobacterium sp. A54F
GGCGGTGTTGTAGACGAGGTTGGGGCCGAACTGCCCGGCCTCGTCGGCCACCGCCACCACGTCGTGCTCGGGGCCGCGGGTGACGAGGGCGAACTCGCGCAGGGCCGAGTCGCGCAGGTCCGCGCCGCGGGGGTCGAAGCGCGCCTCGGCGACGATGCGGGCGCCGAACTTCTTCGCGCTTCGGCGCAGCGCCTCGGCATAGAGCGCATCGGCCGGATCGGGGCCTGCGACGAGGAGGATGCGGGTCCAGCGCTTGAAGACGAGGAGCTGGACGAGGGCGTCGGCCAGCATGGCGCGGGAGGGCAGGACGTGCAGGAGGCGGGCGCGGCACTCGCCGTCGCGCAGGCGCGTGTCGGGCGCGCCGATGTTGAGGATGACGCTGTCGCGGGCCTCGGGCAGGTCGGCGAGCGCGAGCAGGTCGACGGCCGGGGCGTTGACCACGAGGAAGCGGGGCGCCCCGCT
>NZ_JBKFBF010000047.1:0-456 GCF_053346035.1 Methylobacterium sp. A54F
TGATCAGGTTGCCGGTGATGCGCCCGCTGGCGATCGAGATGCCATCGCTGGGCAGGTCCACGAAGCGGCTGTTGCTCACCAGCGTGTTGGTGCCGAGCCCCAGGATCGGCTGGTAGGCCTTGTCGCGCTTGAGGCCGTCGAAGCTGGCATGGTCGATGGTGAGGTTGGCATAGCCCGCAAAGCCGCGCACCGACACGCTGCCGGCTGCGCTGGCCGAGGAGGCATCGAACAGCGACTGGGCCAGGGTGACGTTGTTGGCCTGCACGTAGACGGTGGTGCCGCGGAAGTCGATGTTGCGCAGGCTGGCGCCGTCCTGGGTGATCACCAGGATGTTGCTGGCTGCGTTGTAGTAGTACCCCGGCTGCCCGATCAGGCTGCGAAACGAGACCGGCGCCTCCGCCACGCTGCGCCCCGCACCCGCCGCAACATCGGAAAGACCAGAAAAACTAGGCGAAC
>NZ_JBKFBF010000048.1:0-455 GCF_053346035.1 Methylobacterium sp. A54F
TGTCGTCCCCGCAGGTCCGGCCCCCAACGCGAGCAGTGCCGTCGGCGACGAGGACCGCCTCGCGGCGCTCGACGCCTACGACATCCTCGACACCCTGCCGGAGGCCGGGGTCGACGGGATCGTCCGCCTCGCGACCCGGCTCTGCGCCGCGCCGGTCGCCCTCGTCAGCCTCGTCGCGCGCGACCGCCAGTGGTTCAAGGCCCGGGTCGCGTTTCCCCACTGCGAGACCGACCTCGATCGCTCGGTCTGCAAGTTCGCCCTCCCCGAACCCGACCTCCTCGTCATCCCCGACCTGACCGCGGACCCGCGCACGGCCCGCAACCCCCTGGTCACGGACGACCCCCGCATCCGCTTCTACGCGGGCGCGCCGCTGCGGACCCCCGAGGGCCCCGTCCTCGGGAGCCTGTGCGTCATCGACACGGTGGCGCGGCCCGGGGGCCTCACCCCCGAGCAGG
>NZ_JBKFBF010000049.1:0-449 GCF_053346035.1 Methylobacterium sp. A54F
TCGAGGTAGGCGGGGCGGCCCTGGCGCTTGAGGTGGGCGACGACGCTCTCGACCTCGCTGTCGGAGCAGAACGGCCCGTGCACGCGGGTGGTGCGCCCGCCGCCGGCCATGAACAGCATGTCGCCCTGGCCGAGCAGCTGCTCGGCGCCCATCTCGCCCAGGATCGTGCGCGAGTCGATCTTGCTCGTCACCTGGAAGGAGATGCGGGTCGGGAAGTTCGCCTTGATGGTGCCGGTGATCACGTCCACGCTCGGGCGCTGGGTCGCCATGATCAGGTGGATGCCCGCCGCCCGCGCCATCTGGGCCAGCCGCTGGATCGCCCCCTCGATCTCCTTGCCGGCCACCATCATCAGGTCGGCCATCTCGTCGACCACGATCACGATGTAGGGCAGCGCCGAGAGGTCCATCTCCTCCTGCTCGTACACCGCCTCCCCGGTGTGACGGTCGAA
>NZ_JBKFBF010000005.1:0-331422 GCF_053346035.1 Methylobacterium sp. A54F
CTCGCAAAGCTCCTTCCGATCCCGCAGCCGAGCCCGGCCTGACTGGCTGGCGACACCCAGCCCTAGGGCGAGGGCTCATCCCGCCCCTCTCCGATCTCGGCCGCCAACGAGTTTTTCAACGAAATCGACCCAATTCAGTCGTTCACGTTGGCCTGCTTCCTGCCCGAAAGCAGCCGTCAGGCGATCCTCACGACAACGCGCCCGCGCACTTGCCCGGTGACGATATCATGGGCAACCGGAATGACGTCGATTAAGTCGACGGTCCGGGTCAGCCCCTTCAGTTTCGTTCGGTCGAGGTCCTTTGCGAGACGCTGCCAGGCCTCCACACGCTTCGCCTTCGGTGCCATCACGGAGTCAATGCCGAAGAGCGAAACGCCGCGAAGGATGAAGGATGCGACGCTTGCCGGCAGGTCCATCCCCCCAGCGAGGCCACACGCCGCGACGGCGCCGCCGTACCGGGTCGTCGCGAGAACGTTAGCCAGGGTCGTCGACCCGACCGAGTCCACGGCAGCAGCCCACCGCTCCTTGCCGAGCGGCTTCCCGGGACCCGTGAGCTCCGTGCGGTCGATGATCTCGGCAGCTCCCAGGCCCTTCAGGAACTCCGCTTCCTGCAGCCGGCCGGTCGACGCCACGACTTGCCAGCCGAGGCCGGCCAGCAGGGTGACCGCGATCGAGCCGACGCCGCCCGCCGCACCCGTCACCAGGACGGGACCATCCTCAGGGGTCAGCCCATGGCGTTCCAACGCCATGACGCAGAGCATCGCCGTATACCCAGCCGTCCCGATGGCCATGGCATCGGCCGGGGAGAGACTTTTGGGGAGCGGGATGAGCCAATCGCCCTTGACCCGGGACAGCTCGGCGTAGGCGCCGAGATGGGTCTCGCCTGTGCCCCAGCCGTTGAGGACAACCGCATCCCCGGCCTTAAAGTCCGGGTGGGACGAGCTCTCCACGGTCCCGGCGAGGTCGACGCCCGGGATCATGGGGAAGCGACGCACCACCGGCGCCTTGTCCGTGATGGCCAAGCCGTCCTTGTAGTTCACGGTCGAGTGCGAGACCCGGACCGTGACGTCGCCCTCCATGAGCTCCCCGACCGGGAAGTCGCGCAGCGCGACGGTCCTTCGGTCTCCCGACTTGTCGATGACGAGCGCCTTCATTCCACCTCTCCCGGTCGTGCGATCCGGGCGGGCCACGTCGTGGCGGCCCGCCGGTTTCGTCGGAGGCGCGCCTCAGAGCGCCATCGTCACCGCCTTGGTCTCCAGGTAGTTCTCCAGCGCCTGGGCCCCGTTCTCGCGGCCCCAGCCCGACTGCTTGTAGCCGCCGAACGGCAGGACCGGGTCGAACACGTGGTGGCAGTTGAGCCAGACCGTGCCGGCCTTGATGCGCCTGGCCATCTTGTGGGCCACGCTCGCGTTCTGCGTCCAGACGCTGGCGGCGAGCCCGTACTCGGTGTTGTTGGCCTCGGCGGCCAGCGCTTCGAGCTCGCTGTCGTCGAACGCCTGGGCCACGACGACGGGGCCGAAGATTTCCTCGCGCACGATCCGCATGTCCGGGTTGGCGTTCGTGAAGATGGTCGGCTTGAGGAAGTAGCCCTCGCTGCCCGGCAGCCCCTCGCCTCCGGTCAGCACTCGGCCGCCCTCGTCCCGCCCGGACTGCACGTAGCCCGTCACGCGCTGCAGCTGCTCGGCGCTGACGAGCGGGCCCATCTGCGTCGTCGGGTCGAGGCCCGGCCCGACCTTGATCTTGGCGGCGGCGTCGGACACGCCCTGCATCAGCTTGTCGAAGACGCTCTTGTGGGCGTAGATCCGCGTGGCGGCGACGCAGACTTGGCCCTGGGCGAAGAAGCTGCCCAGCGTGACGCCCGGGATGGCGCGGTCGAGGTCGGCATCGGGGAACACGATGGTCGGCGCCTTGCCACCCAGTTCCAGTGTCACCCGCTTCAGGTTCCCAGCTGCCGCCTTGACGATCAGCTTGCCGACCTCGGTCGAGCCCGTGAACGCGATCTTGTCGACGAGCGGGTGGGCGGCGAGCGGCGCGCCGGCGCCCTCGCCGTAACCGGTGACGATGTTGATCACGCCGGGCGGGAAGTCGGCCTCCTCGACGATGAGCTGGGCGAGGCGCAGGGCCGAGAGCGGCGTGTCCTCGGCGGCCTTCAGCACCACGGTGCAGCCGGCCGCGAGCGCCGGCGCCAGCTTCCAGGCCGCCATCATCAGGGGGAAGTTCCACGGGATGATCTGGCCGACCACGCCGACGGGCTCGCGCAGGGTGTAGGAGAACACCTCGCCTGGTACCGACGGCGACAGGGTCGAGCCGGCGATCTTCGTCGCCCAGCCGGCCATGTAGTAGAAGGTGTTGTAGGCGACCGGGATGTCAGCGGCTCGGGCCTCAGCAATCGGCTTGCCGTTGTCGAGGGACTCCAGCTGCGCGAACTCCTCCGCGTGGCGCTCGATGATCTCGCCCAGGCGATGGACCAGCCTTCCGCGGTCCGCCGCGGTCATCCGGCTCCACGGACCGTGGTCGAACGCCCTGCGCGCCGCACGCACGGCGTCGTCGATGTCCTCAGCCCGCGCCTCGGGCACTCGGGCCACGACCTGGGCCGTCGCGGGGTCGCGAACGTCGATCAGGCCGCCGGCCTTGGCCGACACCAGCTTGCCGTCGATGAGGAGCTTGGGGGCGCCGTCGAGGTATGCCGCGACGGCCGGCGCGAGCTTGGGCGTAAGCGTTGGCGTGTGCATGTTCATGGCGAGATCCTCTTTCGAACCGCTGCCTGGGCGACCGGACCGGGTCGACCTTCGGGCATGGCTTGAGGTACCTCTGCCGCTACCCGTTTGGAAGAATGCACCGAAAAGTGTAGCTATTACCTATCGGTAAGAAATCTGATAGAACAACGGTTTACGCCTCAAAAAATCTGGCGGCAAGGCAGCCGCTTCTGGAGAGCAACGATGGAACCCGATTCGGCGCTGGAGCGCGTGCGCGAGATCAACGTCTTCAACATCGAGTGCCCGGCGCATCAGGTCGTCGCCCGCGTCGGCAATAAGTGGACGTTGCTGGTGCTGTACGCGTTAAGCCAAGGCACAAAGCGTTACACTGAGCTTCAGCATCAGGTCGGAAAGATCTCTCCCAAGATGCTGACGCAGGTGCTGCGTGGGCTCGAAAAGGATAAGCTAGTCAAACGCAAGGTATACCCGGTCGTGCCACCCATGGTCGAGTATTCGCTGACGCCGCTTGGGCTAAGCCTTGCAAAACCGCTCGCAGGCCTATGTGTCTGGGCAGAGGAAAACTACACGACTTTGAACCAGACATGGCGCTTGCAGGGGATTGATTAACCGTCGGGGCCGCCGGCGAAAACGCGCTTAGGGTAATGCGGTAGGCTGATCGAAGGATGACTTTCTCTGAGCGTTGATGCACGTCCGGTGGCGAGTGCCAGGCGAACGTCTGCTTCTTCGGACCTCGTTTCTGAAAGCGGACCGGCGGGAAACCACCCATACCAGCCATCCGCACCGTTGGGCCGATCGCGCCTTCACCGCGGCGTACCGCTGTGCGGGCCGGCGCCTAGCCCTGTGCGGGCAATCGCTCCAATTGGCCCCTCCTCGCCGTCATCTCGGGGCCACGCAGCGAAGGCCGGGATCCAGGGCCGCCACGCTTGCCGGACCTCGCGCCGTCGAAGGGTCTCGATTCCGGGTTCGCCTGCGGCGCCCCAGACTGACGACGCGGTTCATCCGGCCGGTGAGGCGGTTCTCTCGGCGCGCCTGTGACACCAACCCCCGTCATCCCGGGACGCCGAAGGCGGGCCCGGGATCCAGAGCCGCCGACGCCGCCTCGTCCTGTCGCCTCGGCGGGTCTGGATTCCGGGCTCCGCTGCGCGGCCCCGGAATGAGGGTGGTGGGAATTGGGGGCGGTGGTGGCGCGGCATCGGCGCGACCTCGCAGCCCCGGGCCGCGGGGCGCCAGCTTGACGCGGAACGCCGACGCGCAGAGTTTTGCCGGCCGGAGCGTTGCATAGAAGCAACACGCCCACATATCAGGGGTGAGATCCTCATCCCGACCAGCCCGCGACCCGGGCGGCACGAGCTGCAAGAGACCGATGCGCAATCCCTACGACGTGCTGGGCGTGCCGAAGGGCGCGAGCGAGGCCGACATCAAGAAGGCCTATCGCCGGCTGGCCAAGACCCACCACCCCGACCGCAACAAGGACGACGCCAAGGCGAAGGACCGCTTCGCGGAGGCGAACTCGGCCTACGAGATCCTCGGCGACCCGGACAAGCGGCGCCAGTTCGACCGCGGCGAGATCGACGCCGACGGGCGTCCGCGCGCGAGCGGGTTCGAGGGCTTCTCCGGGTTCGGGGGCGGGCGCGGCGGCGGCGGGGGCGGCTTCGACTTCGAGGGCATGGCCCGCGGCCGCGCCGGGGCGCCCGGCGGCAACGCGGGGGGCTTCGGGGAGGACATCTTCTCCCACCTGTTCGGCGAGGCCTTCCGGTCGGCCGGGGCGGGGCCCGGCGCGGGCGCCGGCCCGCAGCGGGGGCCCGCCCGCGGCGAGGACGTCGCGGCGGAGCTGAGCGTCACCCTGGAGCAGGTCGGCTCCGAGGAGAAGCTGAGGCTGTCGCTGCCCGGCGGCCGCGAGGTCGACGTGGTCGTGCCGAAGGGCGTCGTGGACGGCCAGACCATCCGGCTGCGCGGCCTCGGCGGCTCCGCCGGGCCGCGCGGCGAGCCCGGCGACGCGCTCCTGACGATCCGCGTGCTGCCCCACCCGCGCTTCAAGGTGGAGGGCGCGGACCTGCGCGCCACCGTCGAAGTGCCCCTGGAGGACGCGGTGCTCGGCGGCGCCATCCGGGTGCCGACCCTGACCGGGGCCGTCGAGATGCGGATGCCGCCGATGACGGGCTCCGGCCGCACCTTCCGGCTGCGCGGCAAGGGCCTGCCCAGGAAGGACGGCAGCCGGGGCGACCTCCTGGCCACCACCGCCGTCACCCTGCCGGCGGGCGAGGACGCGGCGCTGACCGCCTACGCCCAGGAACGCCGCAAGGCCAAGGCCGAGTAGGGGGCGCGAGGCGGATGCCCGCCGCGCGCGGACTTCCGTCCCCCGCCCGCCTCCGCTAAGAGCCTCTGACGAAGCGCCGGCCCCGCCGCGACCCGGGGGCGCCGGCTCAGGCTCAGGTGACACATGGCGGATATCTCCCCGGCTCAGGACCATGTCGGCGCACGCGCCACCGGGACCGGGCTGCTCGCCGGCAAGCGCGGGATCGTGCTCGGGGTCGCCAACAACCGCTCGATCGCCTGGGGCATCGCCAAGAGCGCCCGGGCCCACGGCGCGGAGCTCGCCTTCACCTACCAGGGCGATGCCCTCAAGAAGCGGGTCGAGCCGCTGGCGCGCGAGCTCGACGCCCACGTGGTCGGCCATTGCGACGTCACCGACCCGGCCTCGATCGACGCGGTGTTCGCGGCCGCCGCCGGCGTTTTTCCGGACGGCATCGACTTCGTGATCCACTGCATCGCCTTCTCGGACAAGGACGAGCTGACCGGGCGCTACATCGAGACGAGCGAGGGCAACTTCACGAAGTCGCTGCTCATCTCCTGCTACTCGTTCACGGCCGTGGCGCAGCGCGCCGAGAAGCTGATGCGCAACGGCGGCTCGCTGCTGACGCTGACCTATTACGGCGCCGAGAAGTGGATGCCCCACTACAACGTCATGGGCGTCGCCAAGGCGGCGCTTGAGGCCTCGGTGCGCTACCTCGCGGCCGATCTCGGCCCCTCGAAGATCCGCGTCAACGCGATCTCGGCGGGCCCGATCAAGACGCTCGCGGCCTCGGGCATCGGCGATTTCCGCTACATACTGAAGTGGAACGAGTACAACGCCCCCTTGCGCCGGACCGTCACCATCGACGAGGTCGGCGAGACGGCGGCCTACCTGATCTCCGACATGTCCCGGGGCATGACGGGCGAGATCCTGCACGTCGACGCGGGCTACCACGTCGTCGGCATGAAGAACCCCGAGGCGCCGGACCTCAGCCTCGACAAGGACTGAGCCCGATAGCTCAGTCCGGCACGCGCATGCCGGCGATGCCCTCGGGGGCTTGCGGGAATTGCGGGTCCATCGCCTCCAGCGTGTCGGCGATGGTGCGGGCGATCACCAGGTTGCGGAACCACTTGCGGTTCGCCGGCACCACGTGCCACGGCGCCTGCGGGGTCGAGCAGCGGCCGAGCGCGTCCTCGAAGGCGGCCTGGTAGGCGTCCCAGCTCCTGCGCTCGACGAGGTCGGCCGGATCGAACTTCCAGTGCTTCTCCGGGTCGGCGATCCGGGCCTCCAGCCGCTCCTTCTGCTCGGCCTTCGAGATGTGCAGGAAGAACTTCAGCACCACCGTGCCGGAGGCCGTGAGCAGGCGCTCGAAGTCGTTGATCAGCCCGTAGCGGGCGCGCCAGACCGGCTCCGGCACGATGTCCTTCACGCGCACCACGAGCACGTCCTCGTAGTGGCTGCGGTTGAACACGCCGATCATCCCGCGGGCCGGCGCCCGCTTGTGGTAGCGCCACAGGAAGTCGTGGTCGCGCTCCTCGCTCGACGGAACCTTGAACGAGGCGACCGAGCAGCCCTGCGGGTTCACCCCTTCGAGGACCGCCCGGATGGTGCCGTCCTTGCCGCCGGTGTCGATCGCCTGGAGGACGACGAGGAGGCTCCGGGTCCGCTCGGCGTAGAGCCGCTCCTGCAGGGCGCGGATGCGGCCCCGCTCCACGTCGAGCGCCTGCTTGGCCTCCGCCTTGTCGAGGCCGCCGTCGGCGTCGGGGTCGATCGCCGCGAGGCTGCAGGGCTCGCCGGGCTCGATCGTGACGATGCCCTGGGCGGCCGGGATGCGAGGCGGGGCGTGGCCGCCCGCGAAGGCCGGCGCGGTCTCGGCGATCTCCTCGGCGGCCCGCGCCCAGAGCGTCGCGGACGGGGGACGATCGCGGGCGGCGTGGCGGTGGCTGTCGGGCTCTTTTGTCACATCGGGGCCGGCGGCGCGCTGGCCTTGGGATCGCTTGCGGTGTTTCTTCGGCATGCCACCTGTCTCGCCGTGGAGCCGGGCGTGCCCTCCGGTCGGAGGGCGGGAGCGCCGGCACGCGTCGCGCAGCGGATATGGGGAGAACCGCGTTGACACCGACAACGAGCGCCAGGCTGAGCCGTTCCGCGCAGCCGTGGGGCCGGGCCTGAGCGCGTGTCGACGATCTTCTTCATTCGCCACGGCCAGACGGACTGGAACGCCGAGGGCCGCCTGCAGGGCCAGCGCGACACCCCCCTGAACGCCCTCGGCGAGGCGCAGGCGGCGGAGGCCGCCGAGCGCCTGCGGCGGGTCGCCGGCGACCGGCTCGCCGCGGCCGCCTTCGTGGCGAGCCCGCTCACCCGCACCCGGCGCACCATGGAGATCGTGCGCGCGAGCCTCGACCTGCCGCGGGAGGATTTCGGCCTCGACCCGCGCCTGAAGGAGATCTCCTTCGGGGCCTGGGAGGGCCTGACCTGGGCGGAGATCCGAAGGCGCGACCCGGCGGGGGCGGCCGCGCGCGACCGCAACCGCTGGTCCTACCGGCCCCCCGGGGCGGGCGCCGAGAGCTACGCCATGCTCACCGAGCGCGTCGCTCCCGCCGTGGCGGAGTTCGGCCCCTGCACGGTGGTGGTGGCCCACGGGGGCGTCGCCCGCGCGATCCTGGTGGCCCGCGGCCACCTGCAGCCCGCGGCCGCGCCGCGGATCGGGATCCGCCAGGGCGCCGTCCTGGTGCTGGAGGGGAGCGACTGGTACTGGGCGTGAGCCAGGCCGCGGGGGCGCCGGGAACCGGCGCCGTTCAAGGCCGGTTCAAGCGCCGCGTGCCAGTCCGGGGCGGATGGCCGCGGCCGGGGCGCGACCCGCCTCGATAACGGCACGATCCCCGGACATGGAGCGGCCGGTGGATGGAAACCCGGCCCGGGACCGGCCGGCAGCGGAGCACCCGATGAGCAGTCTCGCCGAGATGACCCGGCCGCGGGCGGAGGAGCGCCCCGCGGGGCCGGCCGTCCTGCGCGGGGCGGTGCAGCCGGAGCTGATCCGCGACGAGGTCCTGGCCGAGATCTTCCTGGCGAGCGCCGACGCGCGCCCCGACCACCCGGCGCTGATCGACGGCGCCCGCAAGGGGCCGGGCGGCCTGCACCCGCACCTCACCTATGCGGAGGTGGCGGAGCGGGCCGGCGCCATCGCGGCGGGCCTCGCCCATCGCGGCATCGGGCCGGGCGACGTGGTCGGCCTCTGGATGGCCCGCAGCCCCGACCTCCTCGTCGCCCAGATCGGCATCACGATGGCGGGCGCCGCCTGGCTGCCCTTCGACGCCGAGGCGCCGGCCGACCGCGTCGCCGTCTGCCTGCAGGATGCCGAGGCCCGGGCGCTGCTGGTCTCGGAGGCCCTGCGCGCCGGCGCGCCGGACGCCGCCCCGGCGCTGACCGTCGAGGCGCTGCTCGCCGCCACCCCCTCGGACGCGCCGGTGCCGGACCCCCGCGGGCGGGGCCTGACGCCGGAGCACCCGGCCTACCTGATCTACACCTCGGGCTCGACCGGCGTGCCGAAGGGCATCGTCATCAGCCACGCCAACATCTGCCACTTCCTGCGCTCCGGGAACGCCCTCTACGGCATGCGCGCGGAGGACGTGGTGTTCCAGGGCGCCTCCGTCGCCTTCGATCTCTCGATGGAGGAGATCTGGATCCCCTACCTCGTCGGCGCGACCCTGTTCGTGGCCTCGCCGGCCATGATGGGCGACGTCGAGGCCCTGCCCGGCATCCTCACGCAGGCCGGCTGCACGGTGATCGACACCGTGCCGACGCTCCTCGCCATGCTCTCGGCGGACCTGCCGAGCGTGCGCCTCGTGCTCCTCGGCGGCGAGGCGCTGCCCGAGCCCCTGGTCGCGCGCTGGGCGACCCCGGGCCGGGCGCTGTTCAACACCTACGGGCCCACCGAGGCGACCGTGGTGGCGACCGCCGCCGAGATGCGGCCGGGCGAGCCCGTCACCATCGGGGGGCCGATCCCGAACTACACCGTCTACGTGGCGGGCGAGGACCTGCGGCTCCTCGGACGCGGCGAGCCCGGGGAACTCCTCATCGGCGGCCCCGGCGTCGCCCGGGGCTACCTGCAGCGGCCGGAGCTCACGGCCGAGAAGTTCATCCCCAACCCCTTCGCCTCCGACGGCTCGGACCCGATCCTCTACCGCTCGGGCGACGCGGTCTCCCTCGACGCGGCCGACCGCATCGTCTTCCACGGGCGCATCGACGACCAGGTGAAGATCCGCGGCTTCCGGGTGGAGCTCGGCGAGATCGAGGCCCGCATCGCGGGCAGGCCCGGCATCGGGCAGGCGGCGGTGGTGCTCCGCCAGGACGAGGGCGTCGACCGCCTCGTCGCCTTCCTGGTGCCGGACCGGGGCGCCGAGCTCGATGCCGCGGCCCTGCGCAAGGCGCTCTCGGCCGAGATGCCGCCCTACATGGTGCCGGGCCATTTCGAGCGCGTCGCGACCCTGCCGCGGCTCACCTCCGGCAAGGTCGACCGCAAGGCCCTGCGCGCCGCGCCTCTCACCATCGTGGCGGCGGACGGCGAGCAGGAGCCTCCCGCCAACGAGACCGAGGCGGCGCTGCTCGCCGCCGCCCATCAGGTCTTCGGGCCGCAGCCCCTGGCGCTGGAGGGCGACTTCTTCACCGACCTCGGCGGCCACTCGCTCATCGCCGCCCGCTTCGTCTCGGCGGTGCGCGAGACCCCGGCGCTCGCCGCCATCACCCTGCCGGACGTCTACACCCACCGCACCCTGCGGGCGATGGCCGAGGCCCTGATCGCCCGCACCGGCGGCGCCGGCGCGGAGGCCGCGGTGCGCGACCTCGGCTTCGCCCCGCCCCCGCTCCTGCGGCGCGCCCTGTGCGGGCTGGCGCAGGGCCTCGCGCTGCCCTTCGTGATCGCCCTCTCGACGGTGCAGTGGCTCGGAATCTTCGTGACCTACCTGCTGCTCACCGGCGGCGGGATGGGCTTCTTCGGCGAGCTCGCCGTCCTGCTCCTCGTCTACGTGGCGATCAACGCCGCCACCGCCTGCATCGCCGTGGCGGCGAAGTGGCTGATCCTCGGGCGGACCCGTCCGGGGCGCTACCCGCTCTGGGGCGTCTACTATTACCGCTGGTGGCTGGCGCAGCGCCTCGCGCCCCTCGTCCACGTCAAGTGGCTGCAGGGCTCGCCCGCGATCGCGATCTACCTGCGCCTCCTCGGCGCCAGGGTCGGCCGCGACACGCTCATCTCGGACATCGAGGTCGGCGCCGCCGATCTCCTGACGATCGGCGACGGGGCTTCCCTCGGCGGCCGCCTCGTGGTGGCGAACGCCGAGGTGGTCGGCAACGAGCTGGTGATCGGCACGGTGGAGATCGGCCGCGACGTCGCGATCGGCACCTCCTGCGTGCTGAGCCACGACACGGTGATCGGCGACCATGCCGAGATCGCCGACCTCACCACCGTGCCGACCGGAACCCGCATCGGCGCCGCGGAGGCCTGGGACGGCTCCCCGGGCCGGCGGGTCGGCACCGCCGACGTCGCGGGATTGCCGGAGCCCGCCACCGCCTCGCCCCGTAGGCGGGCCGGCTTCCTGGCGATCTACCTCGTGCTGCTCGCCGCGATTCCGGCGATCGGGCTGCTGCCGATCTTCCCGGCCTTCTTCATCTTCGACCAGATCAGCGATTCTCTCGGCGAGATCACCGACGTCGACTACCACTTCTACCTGCCGCTCCTGACCTGGCCCACCGCCATGCTGATGACCGCCGGCACGGTGGGGCTGATCGCCGGGATCCGCTGGCTCGCGCTGCCGCGGGCCCGCTCCGGCACGGTCTCGATCTGGTCGGGCCTCTACCTGCGCAAGTGGCTCGTGGCGCTCGCCGCCGAGGTGACCCTGGAGACGCTCTCCTCGCTGTTCGCCACCGTCTACATGCGGGCCTGGTACCGGCTGATGGGTGCCCGGATGGGGCAGGGCGCCGAGATCTCGACGAACCTCGGCAGCCGGCACGACCTCGCGGATATCGGCGCGCGCAACTTCATCGCCGATGAGGTGGTCTTCGGCGAGGAGGAGATCCGCCGCGGCTGGATGCACCTGCGGGAGGCCCGCACCGGCGCCCGGGTCTTCGTCGGCAACGACGCCGTGGTTCCCCCCGGTGCCGACATCCCCGACGACGTCCTCGTCGGCATCAAGTCGAAGCCGCCCGCCAACGCGATGATGGCGCCGGGCGAGACCTGGTTCGGCTCGCCGCCGATCAAGCTCCCGGTGCGGCAGAAGGTCGATCTCGGATCGACCGCACAGACCTACGAGCCGGGCCTCGGGCCGAAGCTGCGCCGCGGCGTGTTCGAGGCGTTCTCGACCTCCTTCTCGCCGATGCTGTTCATCACCCTGGCGATCACGGCCATCGACTTCTACTTCTACCCCGCGATCCTCGCCCGCGACTGGGTCGGCCTCGGCGTCAGCTTCGTCCTCGCGAGCGTCGTGATCGCGCTGATCCAGACCTCGGCGGTGATCGGGCTGAAATGGCTCCTGATGGGCGCCTACCAGCCCGGCATGCGTCCGATGTGGTCGTGGTGGGCGATGCGCACCGAGGCCATCGCGGTGGCCTACTGGGGGCTCGCCGGAAAGGTGCTCCTGGAGCACCTGCAGGGCACCCCGTTCCTGCCCTGGATGCTGCGCCTCCTCGGCGTGCGGGTGGGGCAGGGCGTCTGCATGCTCACCACCGACATCACCGAGTTCGACTGCGTGACGATCGGCGACTTCGCCGTCATCAACCGCACCGCGGCGCTGCAGACCCACCTCTACGAGGACCGCATCATGAAGGTCGGCCGCGTCGAGATCGGCCGCGGTGTCTCGGTCGGCGCCTTCGCGACGGTGCTGTACGACACCCGGGTCGGCGACTACGCGCGGCTCCGGCCGCTCACGATCGTGATGAAGGGCGAATCGATTCCCGCCCACACCGAGTGGGAGGGCGCGCCGGCGGTCCCGGTGGTGCACGCGCCCCAGAAGCCGGCCTGAGCACGCCGGGAAAGTCCGAGATCCCTCACCCCGCTTTCTGCGAAAGCAGACCTCTCCCGACCCGGGAGAGGGAGCCCATTGCGGTTTCGCGAGTTCAGGCGGCCTCGTCCCGGCTGCCGAGGCGCTTGTCGAGGTAGGTCTCCACCGTCTGGGTGAGCTCGTCCACCTTGCCGTCGAAGAAGTGGTTCGCGCCCTCGACCATCTGGTGCTCGATGATGACGCCCTTCTGGGTCTTCACCTTCTCGATCACCGGCATCACCTCGCGGGCCGGCGCGACGCGGTCCTCGGAGCCGTGCACGAACAGGCCGGAGGACGGGCAGGGGGCGAGGAACGTGAAGTCGTAGCGGTTCGCCATCGCGGCGATCGAGATGAAGCCCTCGATCTCGGGGCGGCGCATCAGCAGCTGCATGCCGATCCACGAGCCGAACGACACGCCCGCGATCCAGCAGGACTTCGCCTCGGGGTTGACCGACTGCACCCAGTCGAGGGCGGCGGCCGCGTCCGACAGCTCGCCCGAGCCGTGGTCGAACGCGCCCTGGCTGCGGCCGACGCCGCGGAAGTTGAAGCGCAGGGCCGCGAAGCCGCGGTTGGCGAAGGTGTAGAATAGATTGTACACAATCTGGTTGTTCATCGTTCCCCCGAACTGGGGGTGCGGGTGCAGCACGATCGCGATCGGCGCGCCCTTCTTCTTGGGGGCCTGGTAGCGCCCTTCGAGACGACCGGCCGGACCGGTGAAGATGACCTCGGGCATGGGGCTCTGGAACTCCTGTCGCGGCGGGACGGCCGCCATGCCGGTCCGCACGGATGCGGATGCCGCGCCTTGACTCGGGCCCCGGCGTTCTTACAAGCGCTCTTAGAATGGTTCTAGGCGATTAGAACAGTTCTAAACAGCAACGCGGTCGATCCGGATCGGCTACGGCCTCGTCGCCGGCGGGTCGAACGCGTCTCAGGCGCGGCCCTTAGCATGACGACGGGGGGCGAACGCAAGGATAAGCGCCACCCACCGGTTCTGCCGCAGGAGAGTTGATGAGCGAGCCCCGCGCCTACCTCGACCACAACGCCACCGCCCCGGTCCGTCCGGAGGTCGTGGCAGCGGTCGCGCGCGCGCTGGCGCTGCCCGGCAACCCCTCCTCGGTCCATGCCGAGGGGCGCGCCGCCCGCGCGGCGGTGGAGCGGGCGCGCGAGCAGGTCGGTCGCCTCGTGGGCGCGCCCGGTGAGCGGGTGGTGTTCACGAGCGGCGGCACGGAGGCCGCGAACACGGTGCTCTCGGGCGCCCTGGTCCGCGCCGGACAGCCCGCCCCGACCCGCCTGCTGATTGGCGCGACCGAGCACCCCTGCGTGTCGGCGGGCCACCGATTCCCGGCCGAGGCCGTCGAGGTGCTGCCCGTGCGCCCGGACGGCGTCGTCGATCTCGACGCGCTGCGCGAGCGCCTGGGCGCGCTGGCCGGCGAGAGCCTGCTCCTCTCCGTGCACGCGGCCAACAACGAGACCGGCGTCGTGCAGCCGCTCGCCGAGATCGTCGCCCTGGCGCGCGGCCACGGCCGCACCCTCGTCCACAGCGACGCGGTGCAGGCGGTGGGCAAGATCCCCCTCGACATGGCGGCCCTCGGCCTCGATGCCCTGACGCTGTCGGGCCACAAGTTCGCGGCGCCGAAGGGCGTCGGCGCCCTCGTCCTCGGGCCGGGCGTGAGCCTGGAGGCCGCCTTCGTGCGGGGCGGCGGGCAGGAGCGGCGCCTGCGCTGCGGCACCGAGAACCTGCCCGGCATCGTCGGCCTCGGCGAGGCCGCCGCGATCGCGGGCGCGAACCTCCCGGCGGAAGCCGGGCGCCTCGGGCGGCTGCGGGACGGGCTCGCGGCGGCGGTGGTGGCGCGAGCGCCCGACGCGGTGGTGTTCGGCGCGGGCGCCGAGCGGCTGCCGAACACCCTGAGCTTCGCGGTGCCCGGGCTCGATGCCCCGACGGCCCTGATTGCCCTCGACCTCGCGGGCGTCTCGGTGTCGTCGGGCTCGGCCTGCGCCTCCGGAAAGGTCGCGCGCTCCCCCGTGCTGGCGGCGATGGGCGTGAGCCCTGCGCTGGCCGCGGGGGCGCTGCGCGTGAGCATGGGCTGGAACACGCTCGAAAGCGACGGGGCCCGCTTCCTCGACGCCTTCGAACGCGTGGTTTCGTCCCTATATAAGCGGCGAGGGGAGGCGGCCTGAGGGGCCGCCGCCGCACGCCATCTCGCGAGAAAACCCCCGGCCCTTGACGCCGGTGACGGTAGGAGAAGCCTGATGCCTGCAGTGCAGGATACCGTCGATCGCGTTCGCGCCATCGATGTCGACCAGTACAAGTACGGGTTCGAGACCACGATCGAGATGGAGAAGTCCGAGAAGGGCATCTCCGAGGACGTGGTGCGCTTCATCTCGGCCAAGAAGAACGAGCCGGCCTGGATGCTGGACTGGCGCCTCGACGCCTACAAGCGCTGGCAGACGATGAAGGAGCCCGACTGGGCGCGCGTCTCCTACGACAAGGTCGACTACAACGACATCTACTACTACGCGGCCCCCAAGCGCCCGGCCGCGCAGTCGCTCGACGAGATCGACCCCGAGATCCTCAAGACCTACGAGAAGCTCGGCATCCCGCTCCGCGAGGTCGAGATGCTGGAGGGCATCGCCCCCGAGCGCCGGGTCGCGGTGGATGCGGTGTTCGACTCGGTCTCGGTGGCCACCACCTTCAAGAAGGAGCTGGAGAAGGCCGGCGTGATCTTCATGCCGATCTCCGAGGCCGTGCGCGAGCACCCCGAGTTGGTGCGGAAGTACCTCGGCTCGGTCGTGCCGGTGACGGACAACTTCTTTGCGACGCTGAACTCGGCCGTCTTCTCGGACGGGTCGTTCGTCTACATCCCGCCGGGCGTGCGCTGCCCGATGGAGCTGTCGACCTACTTCCGCATCAACGAGCGCGACACCGGCCAGTTCGAGCGCACGCTGATCATCGCCGACAAGGGGAGCTACGTCTCCTACCTCGAGGGCTGCACCGCCCCGAAGCGCGACGACAACCAGCTCCACGCGGCCGTGGTCGAGCTCGTCGCGCTCGAGGACGCCGAGATCAAGTACTCGACCGTCCAGAACTGGTACCCGGGCGACAACGAGGGCAAGGGCGGCATCTACAACTTCGTGACGAAGCGCGGCGATTGCCGCGGCGCCCGCTCGAAGATCTCGTGGACGCAGGTCGAGACCGGCTCGGCGATCACCTGGAAGTACCCGTCCTGCATCCTGCGCGGCGACGATTCCCGCGGCGAGTTCTACTCGATCGCGGTGTCGAACGGCATGCAGCAGGTCGATTCCGGCACCAAGATGATCCACCTCGGGCGTAACACCACCAGCCGGATCATCTCCAAGGGCATCTCGGCCGGGCGCTCGCAGAACACCTACCGGGGCCTCGTCTCGGCCCACAAGAAGGCCAAGGGCGCGCGCAACTTCACGAACTGCGACTCGCTCCTGATCGGCGACCAGTGCGGCGCGCACACCGTGCCCTACATCGAATCGAAGAACGCGTCCGCGGTGTTCGAGCACGAGGCCACCACCTCGAAGATCTCCGAGGACCAGAAGTTCTACTGCCTGCAGCGCGGCCTCTCCGAGGAGGAGGCGACCGCCCTCATCGTGAACGGCTTCGTCCGCGACGTACTGCAGCAACTGCCCATGGAGTTCGCCGTGGAGGCCCAGAAGCTGATCTCGATCAGCCTCGAAGGCTCGGTGGGCTGAGGGCCCGCGCCGTCCGGGGCCGGCGGAACCCGCCGCCCCGGAGCCGCCCTCTTCGTTCGTATGTCTGACTTTCGGAACTGACTATGCTTGAGATCAAGAACCTCGTCGTGCAGATCGAGGACAACCGCATCCTGAACGGCCTCGACCTCACCGTGAGGGACGGCGAGGTCGCCGCCATCATGGGCCCGAACGGGTCCGGCAAGTCGACGCTCTCCTACGTGATCGCCGGCAAGGAGGACTACGAGGTCCTCGAGGGCGAGATCCTGCTCAACGGCGAGAACATCCTGGAGATGGGCGCCGACGAGCGCGCGGCCGCCGGCATCTTCCTGGCCTTCCAGTACCCCCTGGAGATCCCGGGCGTCGGCACCATGACGTTCCTGAAGGCGTGCCTCAACGCGCAGCGCAAGGCGCGGGGCGAGGCGGAGCTGTCGACGCCCGACTTCATCCGGCAGGTCAACGCGGCCGCCGACCGGCTCGAGATCAACAAGGAGATGCTCAAGCGCGCGCTCAACGTCGGTTTCTCGGGCGGCGAGAAGAAGCGCATGGAGATCCTCCAGATGGCGCTGCTGCAGCCGCAGTTCTGCGTCCTCGACGAGACCGATTCGGGCCTCGACATCGACGCCCTGCGCATCGTCTCCGAGGGCGTGAATGCGCTCCGTGCCGAGGGGCGCTCCTTCCTCGTCATCACCCACTACCAGCGGCTCCTCAACCACATCGTGCCCGACACCGTGCACGTCATGTCGAAGGGCCGCATCGTGAAGTCGGGCGGCAAGGAGCTGGCGCTGGAGCTCGAGGCGTCCGGCTACGCCGAGTACCGCGCGAACGAGGCGGCCTGACATGGCGGACATCACCAACCTGCGCTCGCCGGCCGAGGCCGGCCTGTCGAAGCTGTTCGAGGCCTCCCGCCGGAGCTTCGCCGCCGAGGAGACGATCAGCCGCGAGGAAGCGTTCAAGTTCTTCGAGGCGACCGGGCTGCCGAGCCGGCGCGTCGAGGCCTTCAAGTACACCGACCTGCGCGCCGCGATGACCGAGGCCGCGCCGCCGGCCGAGGCGCCCTCCGCCGAGCTCGCCGCGGCGGCCGTCGCCGGGGCCACCGGCTTCTCCGGGATCGAGGCGGCGCGCCTGACCTTCGTCAACGGCCACCTCGTGCCGGCGCTGTCGGACCTCGACCGCATCCCCGCGGGCGTCACGGTGGTGCCGATGACCGAGGCCCTCGCCAAGGGGAACCCGGCGCTGCGGCAGCTCGCCCCCGTGGCCCAGGCCCGCGAGAACCCGGTCTACCAGCTCAACACAGCCTTCCTGGCGGACGGCGCGGTGATCGCGGTCGCGCCCGGCGCGAAGCCGGAGACGCCCCTGCACCTGCGCTTCGTCGGCGCGGGCGAGGCGGCCTTCTCGACGGCGACCCGCGCGCTGGTGACGGTGGGCGAGGGCGCCGACGTGACCCTCTTCGAGAGCCACGAGGGGCCGGACGGGGTCACCTGCCAGCTCAACGACGCCCTCGACGTGGTGGTGGGGGCGGGCGCCACCTTCCGGCACACCCGCATCAACGCGGAGGGCAACGCCGCGATCGCGCTGTCCAGCCTGTCCGTGCGCCTCGACACCGGGGCGAGCCTGGAGACCGTCAACCTGGTCACGGGCGGCGTGCTCTCGCGCCACCAGATCTTCCTGCACGTCGCCGGCGAGGACACGAACGCGATCGTCAACGGCGCGACGATGCTGGGCGACGGGCAGCTCGCCGACTCGACGCTGCTCGCCGACCACGCGGCGGTCGGCGGCGTCGGCCGCGAGCAGTTCAAGACCGTGATCGACGGCGACGCCACCGGCGTGTTCCAGGGCAAGATCATCGTCCGGCAGGCCGCCCAGAAGACCGACGGCAAGATGAAGTCCGACTGCCTGCTCCTCACCGACGAGGGGCAGATGATGAACAAGCCCGAGCTGGAGATCTTCGCCGACGACGTCGCCTGCGGCCACGGGGCCACCTGCGGCGCGCCGGACGAGGACCTGCTGTTCTACCTGATGGCCCGCGGCCTGCCGCGGCCGCAGGCCGAGAGCCTGCTCGTCCAAGCCTTCCTGGGCGAGGCCGTCGAGGTGGTGAGCCACGAGGGCGCCCGCGCCGCGCTGGTCGCCAGGATCGAGGCGTGGCTGGCGCAGCGGGGGTGACGGACGCGAGAACACCCTCCCCCCTCCGCGGGGGAGGGTGCCTGCGGAGCAGGCGGGAGAGGGGAGCGGCCTGTCCGGATACGGACCACGCCTTTCCGGGCCCGCTCCGTGCAGGTTGCTCCCGCTCGAAGGGAGCGACGGAAGGCCCGAGGCTGGATTTGGCTTGATGGAGAGACCCGCGAAGCTGAACGATGTCCCGCCTCGCCTGCGCGCGTCGGCTCGCGAGCAGCGCCGGCTCGCGACCCGCGCCGAAGCCATGTTCTGGGAGCAGGTGCGGGCCGGCCGGCTCCTGGGTGTGAAGTTCAAGCGCCAGGTTCCCGTCGCGCCCTACATCGCCGATTTCCTCTGTGCGTCGGCAGGCCTCATCGTCGAGTTCGACGGCGAGCCCCACCTCTCGGAGGAGCGCCGGACGCGCGATGCAGCCCGCGATGCCTGGCTCGCGGCGCAGGGCTTCCAGGTCCTCCGTTTTCCCAACGACCTCGTGTTCGCCGATCTCGGTCGGGTGATGGATGCCGTCGCCGCAGCCATCGAGGACCGGGGTTTCCCCTCTCCCGCCTCGCTCCGCGAGGCACCCTCCCCCGCAGTGGGGGGAGGGTCGTCAACCGGCATGGCTCGATGAACGCACCCGTCCTCCAGGCCCCCTACCAAGCCCCCTACGACGTCGCGGCGATCCGGAAGGAATTCCCGATCCTGTCCGAGACGGTCTACGGCAAGCCGCTGGTCTACCTCGACAACGCGGCCTCCGCGCAGAAGCCGCGGGCGGTGATCGACGCGATGGTCCGCTGCATGGAGACGGGCTACGCGAACGTGCATCGCGGCCTGCACTTCATGGCGAACGCGGCGACGGAGGGCTTCGAGGAGGCCCGCGAGACCACGCGGCAGTTCCTCAACGCTGCTTCGACGGACGAGATCATCTTCACCCGCAACGCCACGGAGGCCTACAACCTCGTGGCCTCGTCGATGGGCTGGGCGGGCCTGATCGGGGAGGGGGACGAGATCATCCTCTCGATCATGGAGCACCATTCCAACATCGTGCCCTGGCACTTCCTGCGCGAGCGCAGGGGCGCCGTCATCAAGTGGGCGCCGGTGGACGACGACGGCAACTTCCTCGTCGAGGAATACGAGAAGCTGTTCTCGCCCCGCACCCGAATGGTGGCGATCACCCACATGTCGAACGTCCTCGGCACGGTGACGCCGGCCGAGGAAATCGTGCGCATTGCCCACGCCCACGGCGTGCCGGTGCTGCTCGACGGGGCGCAGAGCGCCGTGCACATGCCCATCGACGTGCGGGCGCTCGATTGCGACTTCTACATCTTCACCGGGCACAAGGTGTACGGGCCGACCGGCATCGGCGTGCTCTACGGCAAGCGGGAGTGGCTCGATCGGCTGCCGCCCTACCAGGGCGGCGGCGAGATGATCCGCACCGTCAGCGAGGACGCGATCACCTACAACGACCCGCCGCACCGCTTCGAGGCCGGGACGCCCGCCATCGTCGAGGCGGTGGGCCTCGGCGCCGCGCTGGAATTCATGATGGGCCTCGGCCGCGAGGCCATCGCCGCGCACGAGGCGGACCTCACCGCCTACGCGCAGGAGCGCCTCGGTGCCATGAACGCCCTGCGGCTGATCGGGCAGGCGCGCGACAAGGGCGGCGTCATCGCCTTCGAGGTGAAGGGCGCGCACGCCCACGACATCGCCACGGTGATCGACCGGCAGGGCGTCGCGGTGCGGGCCGGGACCCACTGCGCGATGCCGCTGCTGACGCGCTTCGGCGTCACCTCCACCTGTCGCGCCTCGTTCGGATTGTATAACACCCGTGCGGAAGTGGATGCCCTGGCCGAGGCCCTCGCCAAGGCCGAGATGCTGTTCGCCTGAGAGTTGAAGACATGTCCGACGCGACGATCACCGGCGGCGCCAACGCCCCCGCGGTGGAGGGAGCCTCCGCCATCCCGGCCGAGGAGCTCGACCGGCTCACCGACTCCATCGTGGCGGCCCTCAAGTCCGTCTACGACCCCGAGATCCCGGCCGACATCTACGAGCTCGGCCTGATCTACAAGGTCGACATCGACGACGACCGCAAGGTCGCGATCGACATGACGCTGACCGCCCCGGGCTGCCCCGTGGCCGGCGAGATGCCGGGCTGGGTCGAGAACGCGGTGGCGGCCGTGCCGGGGGTCCAGTCCTGCTCCGTGACCATGGTGTTCGATCCCCCGTGGGATCAGAGCCGGATGTCCGACGAGGCCCGCGTCGCCCTCGACATGTGGTGAGCCGGCCTCAGCGCGGGTGCGGCGCGTCCGGCGGCGCCTCGAAGGTCAGGCCGTCGTAGAGGTCGGCGAGGCTCAGGGCCGCGCCGATCGCCGGCAGGGGAACCACGTCAGAGAGGCCCTCGAAGCTGCGGGTGTCCCAGCCACCGTCGCCGCGCTCGTACAGGGTCACCCCCGGCCAGCGGGTCTCCACGAGCAGGATGTAGGCGAGGCTCGGGTGGCGCCTGTATTCGTCCAGCTTGCGGATCCGATCGATCGAAGCGGTCGAGGGCGACAACACCTCGACCACGAGGCGCGGCGCGCGGTTCTCGTAGGTATCGCGAACCAGTGCCCCGCACTCGACCGTGACGTCCGGGCGGCGCAAGTTCTGGATCGCCGTGCGCGTGGCGACGGCGGCGGTGGTGGGTCGGAAGCTTGTTCCGCGAAGCTGGTTCCCGAGGCCGGCGATGACGTTCACGACCACGCGGTCATGCTGCATGCTCACCCCGGTCATCATCTTGACGTGCGGCACCGGCAACCCGTCGACGAGTTCGTAGAGGCCGGCCTGCGTCTCCTGCCAGGTGAAGAATTCCTCCACCGTCATGCGCCGCGGTGCGGGCTCGGCCATCGTGCTCTCCGGGTCGCGGAGGCAGCGTAGCACGACGCGGCCGCGACGGCGCCGGTGGACCGGCGCCCCGCGGATGCTTATCTTGCGGATGTCCCGCAAACCCTCACCCGCCCGGGCCTTGAACCCGGCCGCCGGAGAGCCAGACGAATGTCCACGCGTTTCAAGGTGATGTCGCTGACCGATGCAGCGGCCGAGCGTATCAAGTCGATCATCGCGGATGCCGAGCGGCCGATCGCCGGCCTGCGGGTCGGCGTGAAGAACGGCGGCTGCGCCGGCATGTCCTACACGATGGAGTACGCCGACGCGCAGAAGCCCGGCGAGGACATGATCGAGGATCGCGGCGTGCGGGTCTTCATCGACCCGAAGGCGGTGCTGTTCTTGCTCGGCACCGAGATGGATTTCCAGACGAACAAGCTCTCGGCCCAGTTCGTCTTCAACAACCCCAACCAGACCTCGGCCTGCGGCTGCGGCGAGTCGGTGGCCATCACCCCGGCGAACCCCGAGGCGCTGCACGCGCCGGCCTGACCGGCCCCCTCCCTTGGCCCCCCGCCCGAAGGGCGGGGTGATGATCCGGCCCGCTCAGGCGACCTCGGACAGGGCCCCGGCGCTGTGGTCGTCCACCCAGCGGTTGCGCCCCTTGCGCTTGGCCGCGAACATGCAGAGGTCGGCCCGCTCCAGGAGCGAAACCGGCGTGTCGCCCCGCCGGTAGGTCGCGATCCCGAGCGAGACCGTCACCTTACCAAGGGACTCGCCGGTCGAGCGCTTGACGAGCTCCCGGCCCATCACGCTGACGCGCACCTTCTCGGCGAGCGCGCAGGCCGCCTCACGGTCCGTGTCGGGCAGCAGGATGCCGAACTCCTCGCCGCCGAAGCGGGCCAGCGTGCCGCCGGTCCGCACGTGCTCGCGCATGACGATGCCGATGAGCCGCAGCACCTGGTCGCCGGTGAGGTGCCCGTAGAGGTCGTTGAAGCGCTTGAAGAAGTCGATGTCGAGCACGATCAGGCTCGAGGGCGTGCCGCGCTGCGCCGAGGTCTCGACGATGCGGTGCAGCGCCTCCTCGAAGTCCTTGCGGTTCGAGAGGCCGGTGAGCGGGTCGGTCCGGCTCTCGACCCGGCTCGCCTCCAGGGTCTCGCGCAGCGTCTCGATCTCGCCGCGGCTCTCGCGCATGCGGGCCTCGAGGGTCCTGTTGTTGGCGGCCACCTCGCGGGTCGTGGCGACGAGGGCCGTGACGATCTCGCGGATGCGCACGCGGGTCAGGGCCGGGCTCGCGAGGTCCTGCGTCAGGGCCCGGAGGGATTCGCCGAACTGCGCCGTCGAGCCCAGCGAGAGATCGAGGGTCTCCATGATGCCCGCGATCTCGGTGAGGAGCCCGGCGCTCATGGCATCCGCCGCCGCCGACAGGCGGCGACCGTCGATATAGCTCTCGTAGAACCCGTCGACGTCGGCGGGCGACAGGCTGCCGTTCTGGGCGGTGAGCCGCTTGATCGCGTCGTTCATCAGCGGCTGCTCGCCGGAGACGTACGTGTACCAGACCGTGTAGGAGCGCGGCGCCGCGGAGGGGCCGTAGTCGCGCATCAGCTCCGTCGCGCGCCGGGACAGGGCGAAGCTGCGGTCGCGGTCACCCTGGCTGCTGTCGCTCATGCGCCTACCGTTTCCCGAAGCTCTCAAGCCCCGGCCCAGGCGGGCAGGACTTTAGTCGCCCCCATCCTGCACGACCGCGGTGGATGGAGGGTTAAGCTTCGGGGCCGAAGGTGCGGCCTACTTGCGCTTTTTCACGCCCGTCGGACGGAGCAGGAACGCGGGGACGTGGTCGCCGAGGCCCTGGGGCGTCGCGCCCTCGTCCTCGTCGCCGCGGCGGCGTCCGCGGCGGTCGTCGCGCGGGCGCTCCGGCGCCGGGCGCGGGGCGGGCGCGGCGCGGGGAGCCGGCGCGGGCGCCGCCTCGGGCTCCTCGACGCGGCTGCGGCTCGGTGCGGCGGCCCGGCGGCCGGAGGCCGGGCGCCCTTCACCGGCGCTGCGCCCCTCACCGGAAGTACGCCCTTCACTGGCGCTGCGCCCCTCGCCGGAAGCGCGCCCTTCACCGGAGGAAGCCTTGCCGCGGGTGCGGCGGCCCGTCTCCGCGCCCCGGGGCGTGCGCCCGCGGTGGCGGCTGCGGGTCTCGCCCTCGGGCTCGTCCTCGCCGAGGCTGCCGAGATCGCCGTCGAGCCAGGCGATCGGCTGGCCGATCAGGGCCTCGATGGCGTGGAGCGAGCGGTCGTCGCCGCGGCTCACCAGCGTGAAGGCGTGTCCCTCGCGGCCTGCGCGCCCGGTCCGGCCGATGCGGTGGACGTAGTCCTCCGGGTGGTGCGGCACGTCGAAATTGAAGACGTGGCTGACGGCCGGGATGTCCAGGCCGCGGGCGGCGACGTCGCTCGCCACGAGCAGGGGCGTCTCGCCGCTGCGGAAATTGTCCAGCGCCGCCATGCGGGCGCGCTGGTCCATGTCCCCGTGCAGCGCCGCGACGCTGAAGCCGTGGCTGGCGAGCGACTTCTGCAGCTGCGCCACGTCGCGCTTGCGGTTGCAGAAGATGATGCCGTTCCGGAGCTCGGCCTCGCCGCGGATGAGGCGGCGCAGCCGGTCGCGCTTGGCGTGGCCCTCGCCGCCGGTGGCGACGAGGCGCTGCACGATGGTCTCCGCCGTGGAGGCCGGGCGCGCCACCTCGACCCGCTGCGGGGTGTGCAGGAACATGTCGGCCAGCCGCTCGATCTCCGGCGGCATGGTGGCCGAGAAGAACAGGGTCTGCCGGGTGAAGGGCACCATCTTCACGATGCGCTCGATGTCCGGGATGAACCCCATGTCGAGCATGCGGTCCGCCTCGTCGATGACGAGGAGCTCGACGCCAGTGAGGAGCAGCTTGCCGCGCTCGAAATGGTCGAGCAGGCGGCCCGGCGTGGCGATGAGCACGTCGGTGCCCCGCGTCAGCTTGGCGTCCTGGTCCGCGAAGGAAACGCCGCCGATGATGAGCGCGACGTTGAGCTTGTGGTTGGTGCCGTAGCGCTCGAAGTTCTCCTCCACCTGCGCGGCGAGCTCGCGGGTGGGCTCGAGGATCAGCGTGCGGGGCATGCGGGCGCGGGCCCGGCCCGTCTCCAGCATGGTGAGCATCGGCAGCGTGAAGGCCGCGGTCTTGCCGGTGCCGGTCTGCGCAATGCCGAGGACGTCGCGCCGGGCGAGGACGTGGGGGATGGCCTGCGCCTGAATCGGCGTGGGTTCCGTGTAGCCGGCCGTCGTTACGGCCTGGAGGACCTTGTCGCTCAATCCGAGGTCGGCAAAAGACATATTCTCTCGAGAACCGTTGCGCGCGGGAAGTGGCCGGCCGACGCGGAGGAGATCGTCGCGGCACCGGCGGAGCGGTCAACTCGTCTGCTAACCCGCCGCGCACGCGAGTGCCGGGACACTTAGAGCCTTGGCGCGCCTTGTCAATCCGGCGCGTGCGCAACCCAGCCGCTTATCCGCTGCCCGGTGGCGGCGCCGGCCGGCCTCAGGGGCGCAGGCCGGTCCGCAGGGCGCAGGGGTCGAGGCGGACGGCGCGGGCGCCGTCGCCGATCGAGCCCGTGGTCTCCGGGTCGGCCAGCCCCTGCGCGGTTAGAAGAGCCGGGCCGAAGGGGTTCGGCGCGATGCGGGCGAGGTGGTAGGTCGCCGTGCAGGCGATGAGGATCACGGGCAGCGCGATGCCGAGCGTCCAGGCGAGGAGGCCCGTACGGGCCGTCTCGGGCATGCCTGGGAGCGGATGCTCCGCGCTGTCGAGGTCGTCCGCCACTGCCGCCGCTCCCTGACCGCGGCAGCCGCGCCGCGGGACGATCGCGGGCAGGATGCAGCAGCATGGTTAAGGCATCCCTGCCGGCGGCACCGGCATGAAAACGCAGGCGTCCACGCGCTCGCGCACCATCGTTCCGGATCGGCGCGCCAGGCCCCAGCAATGTTCGTAAACATAGGCGTCGCGTAGGCCGGTCCATCGTTCCGTCGATGCTTCACGAACCCGCGATGTGCGCCGGAGCACATCGCTCCGGCGCCCGGCCTCATCTCTGCCTAACCTTCATCGTTCGTTGACGCATCACGGCTCATCTAGCCGAGCTTGTTGCAGGAAAGCGACAGACCGATGGCCGACCAGGGCCTAGAAGCGCGCCGGCTTTCGCCAACCAGGACCAGTGGACAACAATGAAGAAGATTCTCCTCGCCTCGACCCTCCTCGCCGGCATGGGCGCCGCCGCCTCCGCGGCCGACCTGCCGCGCCGTGCCGCCCCGCCGCCGGTCTTCCAGCCGGTGCCGGTCTTCACGTGGACGGGCTTCTACGCGGGTTTCAACGCCGGCTACGCCTTCGGCTCGGATGACAGCCGCAACAACAACGTCTTCAACCCGAACGCCAACATCCAGGGCGCGACGCTCGTCGCCCCGGCCGGCGCAGCGGTGGCCTTCTCGAACAGCAACCGCGAAGGCTTCACGGGCGGTGGCCAGGTTGGCTACAACTACCAGTTCACGCCGGGCTCGGGCGTGGTGATCGGCGTCGAGGCCGACGCCCAGTACCTCGACTTCGGCGGCCGCCGCTCGCGCTACGCCGTCGTCGGCGGCCTGCCGACCAGCGGCAACCTGACCTTCATCGATCCCCGCGGCGCCACCGGCCTCGACTTCTTCGGCACCGTGCGCGGCCGCATCGGCTACGCCTTCGACCGCGTCATGGTCTACGGCACCGGCGGCTTCGCCTACGGCTCCGGCGATTCCGACCGCTACGCCGGCCTTGCCCGCAACGACGACTTCCGCACCGGCTGGGCCGCCGGCGGCGGCATCGAGTACGCGCTGCCGACCGATTCCTTCCTGAACTTCTTCCGCTCCTCGGCGGTGACGCTGAAGGTCGAAGGTCTGTACGTGAATCTCGACCGCTCGAACCGCAACCAGGGCCTGATCGCCGCCAACGCCGCGACCGGCGCCACCTACAACCTGGCGAACTTCGCCCTCGGCCGCCGCGACGACGACTTCGCCGTCGTTCGCGCCGGCATCAACTACAAGTTCGGCTCGTACTGAGACCCGGATCCGTCTGCCCCTCCGGTCCGCCGGGCCGGGGCGACCTCTCGAAAAGCCCGGCCGCAAGGCCGGGCTTTTCCGCGTTCCGGGGGCCGCTCGCCTGGCCCGCAACGCGTCGGCCCGCGCCGCGTTGAGGCGAAGGCCGAGCCCCGCGCCGGGCCGGGCGTGAGCCTTGCAAGGCTGCGGGACCGACGACCCCAAGGAGCACGCGGTGAAGTACACACTCGGCTGCAGCCTGTCCTACAACATCCTCTCGGACACGACCTTCATCTTCAGCCTGGAGGTGGCGCGCCTGAAGAGTCTGGAGATCCTCAGCGAGAGCCTCGTGCTCACGCCGAACCTCAAGCGCGACCTCTACACCACGCCGGACCTGCTGAACCGCTACCTCGGGGTGAACGTGGCGCCCGGGCAGTTCGCGCTGGAATACAATGCCGAGGTCGACCTCACCGTGCACCGGGCGGATCCCGCGACCGTCAACGAGACGCCGATCGCGCAGCTCCCCCTCGACATCCTGCCCTTCCTGCTGCCGAGCCGCTTCGTCTCCTCGGACCGGCTGACCCCGTTCGCCCAGGCCGAGTTCGGAAACCTCCCGAAGGGCCACCAGCGGGTCAACGCGATCTGCAACTGGATCCACGACCACCTCACCTACCAGCCGGGTACCAGCGACGGGGAGACCACGGCGGACGAGAGCCTGCTGCGCCGCGCCGGCGTCTGCCGCGATTTCGCGCATCTCGGCACCGCCTTCTGCCGGGCGCTCGGCATCCCGGCCCGCTTCGTGAGCTGCTACGCCCACGGCCTCGTGCCGAGCGACTTCCACGCGGTGTTCGAGGCCTACCTCGACGGGCGCTGGTGGCTGTTCGACGCGACGCGCCAGGCCGACCTCGACGGGCTCATCCGCATCGGCGTCGGCCGCGACGCCGCCGAGATCGCCTTCTCGACCCCCTACGGCAACATGCAGCCCGTCAACCAGCAGATCCGGATCCAGCGCTCGGACGGGCTCGGCAGCCCGCCCCAGCGCACCATCGACGCGATCTCGACGGAGATCCCCGCCCCCCATGCGGGCGCGATGTAAATGTGAGAGGCTGTGTGGGGGGCATCAGCCCCGTCATGGGGGCCGGGAGCCCCTGTCATGGGGGCCGGGAGCCCCCGCCGTTCCGGAAGCGCCCATGGCCTATCGCCACGTCGTCGGCCCGAGGACATGGGCCTTCGCGGACCTCGCCACCCTGATGGCCAAGGCGACGCCGCCCCGCTCCGGCGACCGGCTCGCCGGCATCGCCGCGGAGAGCGCCGAGGAGGGCTCGGCCGCCCGCTGGTGCCTCGCCGAGGTGCCCCTCAGGGACATCCTCGCCCGGCCGCTGATCCCCTACGAGGCCGACGACGTCACCCGCCTGATCCTCGATTCCCACGACGGGGCGGCCTTCGCCGAGATCGCCCACCTGACGGTGGGCGACTTCCGCGAGTTCCTGCTCACCGCCTCGTCGGAGACCCTCGCGCGGATCGCCCCCGGCGTGACGCCGGAGATCGCCGCGGCGGTCTGCAAGATCATGCGCAACCAGGACCTGATCCTGGTGGCCCGCAAGGCGCGGGTCGTCACCCGCTTCCGCAACACGATCGGGTTGCCCGGCACGCTGGCGGTCCGCCTGCAGCCGAACCACCCGGCGGATGACCCGGCCGGCATCACCGCCTCGATCCTCGACGGGCTCGCCTACGGCTGCGGCGACGCGGTGATCGGCATCAACCCGGTCTCCGATTCGGTGGCGGGCCTCACACGGCTCCTGCACCTCCTCGACGAGCTGATCCGGCGCTTCGAGATCCCGACGCAGGGGTGCGTCCTCACCCACGTCACCACGACCCTGGAGGCCATGAACCGCGGCGTGCCGGTGGACCTCGTGTTCCAGTCGGTCGCCGGGACGGAGGCGGCGAATGCCGGCTTCGGCGTCAGCCTCGCGATCCTGCGCGAGGCGCACGAGGCCGCGCTCGCCCTCGGCCGGGGGACGCTCGGCGACAACGTGATGTACTTCGAGACGGGCCAGGGCTCGGCCCTCTCGGCGGACGCCCATCACGGCATCGACCAGCAGACCCTGGAGGCCCGCGCCTACGCGGTCGCCAGGGCCTTCCGGCCACTCCTCGTCAACACGGTGGTGGGCTTCATCGGGCCCGAATACCTCTACGACGGCAAGGAGATCATCCGGGCGGGGCTCGAGGACCATTTCTGCGGCAAGCTGATGGGCGTGCCCCTCGGGGTGGACGTCTGCTACACGAACCACGCCGAGGCCGACCAGGACGACATGGACACCCTGCTGACCCTGCTCGGCGCGGCGGGCTGCACCTACGTGATGGGGGTGCCGGGCGCCGACGACGTGATGCTGAGCTACCAGTCGACGTCCTTCCACGACCAGCTCTACCTACGCGAGGTGCTGGGCCTGCGGCGAGCGCCGGAGTTCGAGGCCTGGCTCCAGGCGATGGGCCTCACCGACGCGGCGGGCGCCCTGCTGCCCGGCGGCCCGGCCACCCGTCTCCTCGCCGCCGCCCCGGAGGCCGCCGCATGAGCGGGGACGGAGCCCCGGGCGAGCGGCCGGATGCCGCCCCGGATCCCTGGATCCGCCTCGCGCGGCTGACGCCCGCCCGGATCGGCCTCGGCCGCGCCGGCAGCGGCCTGCCGACCCGCGAGGTCCTGCGCTTCGGCCTCGCCCACGCCCAGGCGCGCGACGCCGTGCACACGCCGATGGACGCGGAGGCGGTGGCCCGCGCGATCGAGGATCTCGGCTTCGAGACGCTGACCGTGGCCTCGAAGGCGCCGGACCGGGCGAGCTACCTGCGCCGGCCCGACTGGGGGCGGCGCCTGTCCGAGGAGAGCCTAGCGGCGCTCGCCGCCCGCGCGGGGGGCGATACCCCCGACGACGCCCCGGACCTGGCGCTGGTCGTCGCCGACGGCCTCTCGGCCCGCGCCGTCCACGAGGGCGCCGCGCCCCTGCTGGCGGCGCTGCAGCCGCACGTCGCGGAGGCCGGCTGGCGCGTGGCGCCCGTCGCGGTGGCGGTGCAGGCCCGGGTCGCCCTCGGGGACGGCATCGGCGCGGCGCTGGGCGCGCGGGCGGTGGCGGTGGTGATCGGCGAGCGGCCGGGCCTGTCCTCGCCCGACAGCCTGGGGATCTACCTCACCTACGCGCCGCGCCCCGGACGCTCGGACGCGGAGCGCAACTGCATCTCGAACGTCCGCGCCGCCGGCCTGCCCCATGCGGCGGCGGCTGCCCGCCTCGCCTGGCTCCTCACCCAGGCCCTCGCCCGCGGCCTCACCGGGGTCGGGCTCAAGGACGAGAGCGACCGCCTGCCGGAGCGGCCCGAGGCCCGGGCCGGGCTACCGGGGGCCGCGGGCCAGTCGCCGGCAACCGGCGAGCCCGCCTGACGGATCTCGGGGGCCGCCCAAGCGTGGCTGTGGCGGGGTCGCCACACCGCGAAAGCATCCCGGTTTTGCCCCGAGCCCTGCCCTCATCCGCCGCGATCCCGCCATAAACCGGGACCACCTCATGCTCGGCGGTAAACGACAGTTCCCCCAACGATTTACTGCCTGGTCACGCGTGACTTCCCGATCGCCGTACAGGGCCTTCCGCACGGTGTTTCGCGGAGGCTCGCGGCCACCCGGGACGCACGCCAGCGTACAGGGACCGGGGGCGCGAGATGCACGATGGACGCGCGTTCGAACGATAAGTCGAGACTGCCGAGCCGGCACGTCACCGAGGGGCCCGAGCGCGCGCCGCACCGGTCCTACCTCTACGCGATGGGCCTCACGCGCGAGCAGATCCACCAGCCCCTCGTCGGGGTCGCCTCGTGCTGGAACGAGGCCGCGCCCTGCAACATCTCGCTGATGCGCCAGGCGCAGGCGGTGAAGAAGGGCGTCGCGGCCGCCAACGGCACCCCGCGCGAGTTCTGCACGATCACGGTCACGGACGGCATCGCCATGGGCCACGGGGGCATGCGCGCCTCGCTGCCCTCCCGCGAGGTCATCGCCGATTCGGTCGAGCTGACCATCCGGGGCCATTCCTACGACGCCCTCGTGGGGCTTGCCGGCTGCGACAAATCCCTGCCCGGCATGATGATGGCCATGGTGCGCCTCAACGTGCCCTCGATCTTCATCTACGGCGGCTCGATCCTGCCGGGCTCCTTCCGGGGCAAGCCCGTCACCGTCCAGGACCTGTTCGAGGCGGTGGGCCGCCACGCGGTCGGCGACATGAGCCTGGAGGACCTCGACGAGCTGGAGCAGGTGGCCTGCCCGTCGGCCGGCGCCTGCGGCGCGCAGTTCACGGCCAACACCATGGCGACCGTCTCCGAGGCGATCGGCCTCGCGCTGCCCTACTCGGCCGGCGCGCCCGCGCCCTACGAGATCCGCGACAAGTTCTGCGCCGCGGCCGGCGAGAAGATCATGGAGCTGATCGCCCGCAACATCCGCCCACGCGACATCGTCACCCGCAAGTCCCTGGAGAACGCCGCGACCGTGGTGGCGGCGTCGGGCGGCTCGACCAACGCGGCGCTGCACCTGCCCGCCATCGCGCACGAGTGCGGGATCGCGTTCTCGCTGTTCGACGTGGCCGAGATCTTCCGGCGCACGCCCTACATCGCCGACCTGAAGCCCGGCGGGCGCTACGTCGCCAAGGACCTGTTCGAGGTCGGCGGCATCCCGCTCCTCATGAAGACGCTCCTCGACAACGGCTTCATGCACGGCGACTGCCTCACCGTCACCGGCCGCACCATGGCGGAGAACCTCGCGAAGGTCGCCTGGAACCCCGACCAGGACGTGGTGCGCCGCGCCGACGCCCCGATCACCCCCACGGGCGGCGTCGTCGGCCTCAAGGGCAACCTCGCGCCCGAGGGCGCCATCGTGAAGGTCGCCGGCATGCCGGCCGACAAGCAGGTCTTCACCGGCCCGGCCCGCGTCTTCGACAACGAGGAGGCCTGCTTCGCGGCGGTGCAGGGCCGAGCCTACCAGCCCGGCGACGTGCTGGTGATCCGCTACGAGGGCCCGAAGGGCGGCCCCGGCATGCGCGAGATGCTGTCCACGACCGCGGCCCTCTACGGCCAGGGCATGGGCGACAAGGTCGCGCTGATCACGGACGGGCGCTTCTCGGGCGCCACCCGCGGCTTCTGCGTCGGCCATGTGGGCCCCGAGGCGGCCGTCGGCGGCCCGATCGGCCTCCTTCGGGACGGGGACGTCATCACCCTCGACGCCGTCCAGGGCATCCTGTCCGTGGCGCTCTCGGACGACGAGCTCGCGGAGCGCCGCAAGGCCTGGACGCCCCGGGGCAACACCGCGACCTCCGGCTACCTCTGGAAGTACGCGCAGACCGTCGGACCCGCCGTCAACGGCGCCGTCACCCATCCGGGCGGCGCCCAGGAGACGCAGACCTATGCGGACATCTAGGACTGACCTTTGCCGGCCCGCGCGGCCGGCCGGGGCCGATCCGGGTCGGTCCCTGCGGTCGCGCCCCGCCGGCACCGCCGCCCTGCTCGCGGGCCTGCTCGCGCTCGGCCTCACCCTGGCGCCGGCGCCCGCCGTGCGGGCCCTCGACGCCTCGGCCCGGACCCCCGTGCCCGAGAAGGGCTACCGCTCGGCGCGCGACGCCCTGCGCACCGGCGTGCGCGAGTACAATGCCGGCGACAAGGAGGGCGCGGCGCGCGCCCTCGAATACGCCGCCGGCCAGGGCCACGCGCTCGCCCTGTGGAAGCTCGGCCGCATGTACGCCGAGGGGGACGGCGTGCCGCACGACGACCTGAAGGCCTTCGAGTTCTTCTCGCGGATCGCCGACACCGGCACCGACGAGGGCCCCGACGCGCCGAACTCGGGCGTGGTGTCGAGCGCCTTCACGGCGCTCGGCAGCTACTTCCTCGACGGGATCAAGGGCACCTACGTGCGCCCGAACCCCGAGCGCGCCTACGATATGTTCAACTACGCGGCCTCCTACTTCGGGGACCCCAACGCGCAGTACAACCTCGCCCGGCTCTACCTCGATGGCACCGGCGTCGAGGCCGATCCGCGCCAGGCCGCGCGCTGGTTCAACCTCGCCGCGGAGAAGGGGCACCACCCGGCCCAGGCGCTCCTCGGCGACCTCCTCGTCAACGGCCTCGGCGGCATGCCCGTGCAGCGCGCCCGCGGCCTGATGTGGCTCTCGCTCGCCCGCGACGGCGCGCAGGGGCGCAAGGACGACTGGATCGTCGCGCTCTACGAGAAGAACTGGGCGAGCGCCACGGAGGACGACCGCGCCGAGGCGCAGGCCCAGATGACGGGCGCGACGGGCAAGCGCCGGCGCTGAGGGGAGGGGCCGGTCCGGCGGGCGCCGGGCGGGGCCTCAGGCGTCCGCGAGCTCCACGGTGACCGGCACGTGGTCGGACGGCTTGTCGAGGCCCCGCAAGTGCTTCTGCACGGAGGCCGAGACCAGGCGGTCGGCGGCCTGCGGCGAGAGCAGCAGGTGGTCGATGCGGATGCCGAAGTTCCGCGGCCAGGCCCCGGCCTGGTAGTCCCAGAAGGTGTAGAGGCCGGGTCGGGGGTCGCAGGCCCGCACCGCATCCGTGAAGCCCTCGGCGAGGAGCGCCCGGAAGGCGGCGCGCGAGCGCGGCAGGAACAGCGCGTCGGCGGCCCAGGCCTCCGGGTCGGCCGCGTCCTCGGGCTCCGGGATCACGTTGTAGTCGCCGGCCAGCACCAGGGCCTGCTCGGACGCGACGAGGGCGCGGGCGTGGCGGCGCAGGCGATCCAGGAAGGCGAGCTTGTAGGAGTATTTCGGGCTGTCGACGGGATTGCCGTTCGGCAGGTAGATCGAGGCGACCCGCACGGGCGCCACGCCCTCGCCGCTCACCAGGCCCTCGATGTAGCGGGCCTGCTCGTCCGCCTCGTCGCCGGGCAGGCCGCGGCGGACCTCGCCGAGCCCGAGGGGCGCCCGCACAAGCAGGGCGACGCCGTTATAGGCCTTCTGGCCCAGCGTCTCGACCGCGTAGCCCGCCGCCTCGACCTCGGCGCGGGGGAAGCCCGCATCTTGGCACTTCAGCTCCTGCAGGCAGACCACGTCGGTCTTCGCCTCGTCCAGGAAGGCGAGGAGGTGCCCGGTCCGCTGCTTGACCGAATTCACGTTCCAGGTGGTGATCCGCATGGGGCTACCGCTGTCAGGGGGGACCGTCATCGGGCCTTCGCGCCGGGCTGACAAGCCGGGCCGCGCGGAGGAGGCGGGGATGGCGGGGGCGGATGGCTGGTTCGAGCCGGTTCGGGCCTATTGCGAGCGGCTCGACGGGAGCTTCTGGGCGGAGCCCCTGAACGCGGGCACGAACCTCGCCTTCCTGGCGGCCTCGGCCGCCGCCCTGCACCGCGCCGTGCGGGCGGGAGACCGGACGGGCGGGGCCTTGGCCCTCCTCGTGGGCGTCGTCGGAATCGGCTCCTTCCTGTTCCATACCCTGGCGGTGCGCTGGTCGATGCTGGCGGACGTGATCCCGATCGCGCTGTTCATCCACGCCTACTTCCTCGTCGCCATGCGCCGCTTCCTCGGCCTCGGCGCGGCCGCGGCGGTCGGCGCGACCCTCGTCTTCGCGGCCTTCGGCTTCGTGCTGGTCCCGGCCCTCGAGGCGTCGTTCCCGGGGATCGGGGAGGCCACCAACGGCTCCCTCGATTACCTGCCGGCGCTCCTCGCCCTCGGGGGCGTCGCGGCGAGCCTCGCACCCCGGGACGGCGCGGCCGCCCGCCGGCTCCTCGGCATCGCCGGCCTGTTCCTCGGCTCGCTCGCCGCCCGGACGCTCGACCGCGCGGCCTGCGGGAGCCTGCCGACCGGCACGCACGGGGTCTGGCACGTCCTCAACGCGGCCGTGCTCTACGGCCTCGTGGCGCTCGCGATCGAAGCGCGGACCGCCCGGCGCGCCGCACCCGCCCCGGGCGCCTGAAGGACGGGAAGGCGGGGCTCCCCGGCTTCCTTGCACGCCCGGGGGAAACGTTGCAGAAGATCCCGCCGCGGCGCTGGGCCGCGGCACGACGTATCGGCCCGCGCGGAGGTCGGCCGGATGGCCGCCGGCGCCGGCCCACGGAACACGCGCCATGACTCAGAGCCTCCGCCTCGGCGTCGCCGGCCTCGGCACCGTCGGCGCCTCCGTCGTCCGGATGGTCGCGCGCCGGGCGGAGGCGCTCTCCGCCGCCACGGGCCGGGAGATCCGCGTCACCGCCGTCTCCTCGCGCGACCGCAACCGCGACCGCGGCCTCGACCTCACGGGCGTCACCTGGTTCGACGACCCGGTGGCCCTCGCGGGCGCGCCAGAGGTCGATTGCGTGGTCGAGCTGATCGGCGGCGCGGAGGGCGCGGCCAAGGCCACCGTCGAGGCCGCCATCGCGGCCCGCAAGCACGTGGTGACCGCCAACAAGGCGCTGCTCGCCCGCCACGGGGCGGCGCTCGCCGCCGCCGCGGAGGCCAACGGCGTGGCGCTCGCCTACGAGGCCTCGGCGGCCGGCGGCATCCCGGTCGTGAAGGCTCTCCGCGAGGGCCTACCCGGCAACACGGTTTCGCGCGTCTACGGAATCCTCAACGGCACCTGCAACTACATCCTGACCCGGATGGAGCTGGAGGGCCTGACCTTCGAGGCCTGCCTCAAGGACGCGCAGGCGCTCGGCTACGCCGAGGCCGACCCGACCTTCGACGTCGAGGGCTTCGACACCGCCCACAAGCTCGCGATCCTGACGAGCCTCGCCTTCGGCACGGCGATCGACGCCGAGGGCGTCTCGGTCGAGGGCATTTCCGGCGTCCAGCCCCTCGATCTCCGGATGGCCGACGAGCTCGGCTACCGCATCAAGCTCCTCGGCGTCGCGCAGGCCGCGGCCGGCGGCATCGAGCAGCGCGTGCACCCGACCATGGTGCCGAAATCCTCGCCCATCGCCCAGGTCATGGGCGTCACCAACGCCGTCACGGTCGACGCGGACGCGGTGGGCGAGCTGACCCTGATCGGGCCCGGCGCCGGGGGCGAGGCCACGGCCTCGGCGGTGGTCGCCGACGTGGCGGACGTCGCCGCGGGGCTGGTGCGCCCGGTCTTCGGGCGGCCGCACGGCTCGCTGCGCCCCGCCTCGCGGGTCGAGATGCAGCGGCACGAGGGCGGCTACTACATCCGCCTCACCGTCCACGACCGGCCGGGCGTCGCGGCCGGCGTCGCCACCCGCATGGCCGAGCGCGAGATCTCGCTGGAGAGCATCCTCCAGCGCCGCACCGAGAGTGCCGCCTCGCAGGACCCGCACGGCCGCTCGGGCCAGCCGGTGCCGCTGGTGCTGATCACCTACGCGGCCACCGAGGGCAATATCCGCGCGGCCCTCGATGCCATCGCGGCGGACGGACTCCTCGCCGAATCGCCGCAATTGATCCGCATCGAGCGCGACTGACCGACAGAATCACGCGGATCTGGCGCGATTCCGTCGGAAAAAACGCGGATCGGGCATTTCCGGCGGCCTCACCGTCATCGAAGATGCTCCCACACGGCACCGCCGCAGAACGCGGGCCGGCAGGGTTGAGGAAACGATGGCTGACGCGGTCACTTCGGCGGCGTGGGGCGCGGCTGCCCGCACGCTGACCCTGGAACTGGCACGGGTGACGGAGCGGGCCGCCGTCGCGGCCGCCGAGCTGCGCGGCCAGGGCAACGAGAAGGCGGCCGACCAGGCGGCGGTCGACGCCATGCGGGAGGAGCTGAACGGCCTTCCGATCGACGGCACCGTGGTGATCGGCGAGGGCGAGCGCGACGAGGCGCCGATGCTCTATATCGGCGAGCGCCTGGGCCGGGAGAGCGAGCGCGGCGGGCTCGCGGTGGACCTCGCGGTGGACCCGCTCGAAGGCACCACCCTCTGCGCCAAGGACATGCCCGGCGCCATCGCGGTGATGGCCATGGCCGAGCGCGGCTCGCTGCTCGCCGCCCCCGACGTCTACATGCAGAAGATCGCCATCGGCCCCGGCTACCCGCCCGGCCTCGTCGACCTCGACGCGAGCCCGGCCGACAACATCGCGGCGCTCGCCCGCGCCAAGGGCGTGGCGCCGGCGCAGATCACCGCGATCATCCTCGACCGGCCCCGCCACGCCGCCCTGGTCGCGGCGGTGCGCGAGACGGGGGCCGGCGTGCGCCTGATCTCGGACGGCGACATCGCGGGCATCATCTTCACCACCCGCCCGGAGGAGACCGGCGTCGACATCTACCTCGGCACCGGGGCCGCCCCCGAGGGCGTGATCGCCGCCGGGGCGTTGCGCTGCATCGGCGGCCAGATGCAGGGCCGGCTGATCCTCGACAGCGCCGACAAGCGCGCGCGGGCCGAACGGATGGGCATCCGCGACCCGGGCCGGATCTACGACCTGATGGATCTCGCCCGCGGCGACGTCATCGTGGCGGCGACCGGCGTGACCGACGGGGCGCTCCTGCGCGGCGTCCGCTTCAGGCCCGGAAGCATCGAGACCGAAACGGTGATCTACCGCTCCGCCACCGGCACCGTCCGCCGCATCGTCACCGAGCATCGCCGCATGGAGCGGGACTGAGCGGCCGAGCCGAGGCGCGGGCTCACCGAGGGAGCCCGCCGCGAACGCCTCAGTTGAACAGCGAGCCGACGCCGCCCTGGACGCGGCCGAGGCCCTGCTTGGCGATCGGGTTCTGCGGGTCGATCTGGGCGGCGCGCTGGTAGCTCTCGGCCGCTTCCTTGCGGCGGTTCGACTTCTCGTAGGCGAGGCCGCGATAGGCCCAGGAGGTCGCGTCCTTGTTGTTCACGTTGAGCGCCGCGTTGTAGTCCTCGATCGCCTTGTCGAACTGGTTCGTGGCGATGAGGCTCTGGCCGCGGGCGGCGTAGGGTGCGCTCACGAAGGGGTTGCGGTCGATCGCGGCGTCGAAGTCGGCGATGGCGGACTGGTTCTGCCCCTGCTTCTGCCGGACGAGGCCGCGGGCGTGATACGCCTCGGCCGATTCCGGGGTCAGGCGGATCGCCTGGTTGAGGTCGTTGGTGGCGCCGTCGAGGTCGCCCTGCGCGCGCAGCACGTTCGCGCGGCCGATATAGGCCGGCGCGTAGCGCGGGTCGGCGGTGATCGCCTTCGAGAAGTCCTGCAGCGCTGCGTCGTTGCGGCCGGTCTGGCGGAAGGCGAGCGCCCGGTTGTTGTAGGCGGAGGCCGAGTTCGGATCGAGCTGGATCGCCTTGCCGAAATCGGCGATCGCGTCGCCGAACTGGCCCGAGCGCGCGTAGGCCGCGCCGCGGGTGTTGTAGGCCGACGCGTCGTTCGGGTTGCGCTGGATCACCTCGGTGAGCGAGGCGATGTTCACGGTGGTGGCGCCCGTGGTGTCGGTCTCAAGCACCGCGAACTGCTTCGGTCCGGCGGCGCTGCCCACGGTTTCGCAGCCGGCCAGCGCCGCGGCCGCGAGCGCCGCCGCTCCGACCAGCCCGAACTTCGATCCCCGCACGCGCAGTGACGTCATTGCCCCACTCTCCTCGGCCGGGCGCGCGAGCCTCCGCGCACCTCCGATCCGCGACCTGCCGCCCACGCCCGGCCGAGCCCTCGCGATGAGCCCGTGCACGTTCGCCGATTGCGGTGAATGCCCGCTTAAGGCCGCGCGACGTTCCCGCTGAAGCGAGCGGATGTGGCGAAGGTATGGCCCGGGGGGAGGGGCCGGTTGCGGGGGCCGGCGCGCGGTGCTCGCGAGGCCCCGGGTGTGGCGCGCAGGACCCAGGTTTCGCGCGCCGCCGGGCCTCAGGGAATCAGCCGCGTCACGTGCCCCATCTTGCGTCCGGCCCGGGCCTCGCCCTTGCCGTAGAGGTGCAGGTGCGCGCCGGGCTCGCCGAGCAGCGCGCGCCAGGTTCCGGCCTCGTCGCCGATCAGGTTGCGCATCTCCACGGCCATGCCGCCGGTGCGGGCCGGCGAGCCCAGGGGCCAGCCGCAGACGGCCCGGACGTGCTGGGCGAACTGCGAGGTCAGCGCCCCCTCGATGGTCCAGTGCCCGGAATTGTGGACCCGCGGCGCGATCTCGTTGACGACGAGGTGCTCGCCCGCCCCGTCCCGCACCAGGAACATCTCGACGGCGAGCACGCCCACGTAGTCGAGGGCCTCGGCGATGCGGCGCGCGATCTCGACCGCGGCCGCCCCGGTCTCCGGCGCGAGGCCGGGAGCCGGCACGCGGGTCAGCGCCAGGATGTGGTCGCGATGCTCGTTCTCGCAGAGGTCGTAGGCCGCGAAGGAGCCGTCGGCGGAGCGCGCGGCCACCACCGAGACCTCCCGCTCGAACGGCACGAAGCCCTCGAGGATCAGGGGCGCGCCGCCGAACTCGGCCATCACCGAGGAGCGGTCCACCAGCCCGTCCGCCCGGATCATCCGCTGGCCCTTGCCGTCGTAGCCGAAGCGGCGGGTCTTCAGCACAGCCGGCCGGCCGATGGCCGAGAGCGCCCGGTCGAGGTCGTCGCCGGAATCGACCACGCGGAACGGGGCGGTCGGGATACCGAGCTCGTTGATGAAGCTCTTCTCGGTGAGCCGGTCCTGCGTGATGGCCAGCGCCCGGGCGCTCGGGTGGAGGGGCGCGTGGGCGGACAGGACCTCTGCGGTCTCGCGGGGGATGTTCTCGAACTCGTAGGTCACCACGTCGACGCTGTCGGCGAAGCGCGCCAGCGCCTCCGCGTCGTCGTAGGCCGCGCGGGTCGCCACGGCGGCGGCGTCGAAGGCCGGGCTGTCGGCATCCGGGGCGTAGACGTGCACCCGGAGCCCGTAATTCGCCGCCGCCAGGGCGATCATGCGGCCGAGCTGCCCCCCGCCGACGATGCCGAGGGTGGAGCCGGGTTCGATCTGTCGGGTCACGGGGTGCTGGTCTCGCTCTCCGGGCGCTCCGCCACGGCCTCGGTCTGCGCGGCCCGCCAAGCATCGAGGCGCAGGGCCAGCCCCTCGTCCCCCAGCGCCAGCACGGCGGCGGCGAGGAGAGCCGCGTTCACGGCGCCGGCCCGGCCGATCGCCAGGGTGCCCACCGGGATCCCGGCCGGCATCTGCACGATGGACAGCAGGCTGTCCTGGCCGGACAGCGCCTTGGACTCCACGGGCACGCCGAACACCGGCAGGCTCGTCATGGCGGCGGCCATGCCGGGCAGGTGGGCGGCCCCGCCCGCTCCGGCGATCACCACGCGAAAGCCCTCGGCCCGCGCCCCCTTGGCGAAGGCCACCAGGCGGTCCGGCGTGCGGTGGGCGGAGACGATCCGGCAGTCGTGGGCGACGCCGAGGGCGTCGAGGGTCTCGGCGGCGTGGCGCATGGTGGCCCAGTCCGACTGGCTCCCCATGATGATCGCGACCGGGGGCGCTGCCGCCATCGTGGTCAACCCGTGAACGTGGGAGGCCGGACGGCCGAAGGGGCGCCCGAGCCCGTCATCGCCGCATACAGGCGCGCCGCCGCCCCGGCAAGGCGACGGCCGGCCCCGATCCACCGCTCTCAGGCGATGATGTCGGGGGTGATCTGGTCCTCGAGGTAGGAGATGCGGTCGCGCAGGGTGAGCTTGCGCTTCTTCAGGCGCTGGATCTGGAGCTGGTCGCCCAGGATGGTGCGCTCCAGCGCGTCGATCGCCCCGTCCAGGTCGCGGTGCTCCTCGCGCAGCCGCGCCAGCTCGCCGACGATCTCGGCCTGCCCATCCTCGACCAACCTAACCGTCATGCCGCATCGAGTTCCGAGGTCCGCGTCGAGCGGGACCATGCGCCAGCGCCCCGGCGCCGGCAAGCATTCAGCAAGCTTGGCCACCGGAATCGCTTCGACAGCCGGCTCATCCTGTGCCAGATTCGGTGCGTCGGAACGATGACAGGAGGAATCGACTCATGTCGCTGCAGACGCATCTGAGCCAGCTCACCCGGAAGCACGAAGCCCTCGAGCGTGAGATTCAGGAAGCGATCCATAGGCCCGCGGAAGACGATCTGAGGATCGCCGAGCTCAAGCGACGGAAACTCCACCTCAAGGACGAGATCAACCGGCTCCAGGCCTCTGCCGACACGATCCACTGACCGGCCACCAGCCCAACAGTCCCTAAGTTCCGCCGCCGCGCCGTCCCCGACAGCGTGGCGGTTTTGCGTTCCGGGGGCCATCGCCTTCGCGCGCGCGCCTGCTACAGAGGGATTCCCCCTGCTCCGCAGGGCCAAGAGGCGGGCACCGCAAGCCCGCCCGGTGAGGACGCTCCGAGGCCCCCATGAACACGCAACCCCGAACCGCATCGCTGCCCGGCCGCTACGCGGAGGTCCACGCGGCCTCGCTCGCGGACCCGGAGGCGTTCTGGCTCGAGGCGGCCCGCGCCATCGAGTGGGACGGCGCGCCGACGCGCGCCTTCGACCCCGAGGCCGGTGCCTACGGCCGCTGGTTCCCGGACGCCCGCCTCAACGCCTGCCACAACGCCGTGGACCGCCACGCGGACGGCGCCAGGGCCGACCAAGCCGCGATCCTCTACGATTCGCCCGTCACCGGCACGAAGCGCGCGATCACCTACGCGGCGTTGCGCGACGAGGTCGCGACCCTCGCCGGGGTGCTCGCCGACCTGGGCGTAGGGCCGGGCGACCGCGTGGTGCTCTACATGCCGATGGTGCCTGAGGCGGTGTACGGCATGCTCGCCTGCGCCCGCCTCGGGGCGATCCACTCCGTGGTGTTCGGCGGGTTCGCGGCCAACGAGCTCGCCGTGCGGATCGAGGACGCGCAGCCGAAGGTGGTGCTCGCCGCCTCCTGCGGCATCGAGCCGAACCGGACGGTCGCCTACAAGCCGCTCCTCGACGCGGCGCTCGCGGCCTCGGCGCATAAGCCGGCCGCCTGCCTCATCCTGCAGCGTCCGCAATGCGCCGCCTCGCTCGAGGCGGGGCGCGACCGGGACTGGGCCGAGGCCGTCGCGGACGCGAAGGCGGCAGGCCGGCGCGCGGATTGCGTGCCCGTCGCCGCCACGGACCCGCTCTACGTGCTCTACACCTCGGGCACCACCGGCAAGCCCAAGGGCGTGGTGCGCGACACCGGCGGCTACCTCGTGGCGCTCGCCTGGTCGATGCCGAACCTCTACGGCGTGCAGCCCGGCGAGACCTACTTCTGCGCATCCGACATCGGCTGGGTGGTGGGCCACTCCTACATCGTCTACGGCCCGCTCCTGCACGGCTGCACCACCGTGCTCTACGAGGGCAAGCCGGTCGGCACGCCGGACCCCGGGGCCTTCTGGCGGGTGATCGCCGAGTACGGCGTCGTCTGCCTGTTCACCGCGCCTACGGCGCTGCGGGCGATCAAGAAGGAGGATCCGGGCGGCGAGCGGGTGCCCGAGCACGACCTCTCCGCCTTTCGGACCCTGTTCCTCGCCGGCGAGCGGGCGGATCCCGATTCGGTGGCCTGGGCCGAGCGGGTGCTCGACCGGCCGGTCATCGACCACTGGTGGCAGACCGAGACGGGCTGGCCGATCGCCGGCAACCCGGTCGGGCTCGGCCTCCTGCCGGTCAAGCACGGCAGCACCTGCGTGCCGATGCCGGGCTACGACCTCCACGTCCTCGACGAGGGCGGCAAGCCGCTGCCGCGCGACACCATGGGCACGATCGCCCTGAAGCTGCCGCTGCCGCCGGGCTGCCTGCCGACCCTCTGGGGCTCGGACGAGCGCTTCAGGGCGAGCTACCTCACGACCTTCCCGGGCTACTACGACACCTCGGACGCCGGCGTCGTCGACGCGGACGGCTACGTCACCGTCCTGGGGCGGACCGACGACATCATCAACGTTGCGGGCCACCGCCTCTCCGCCGGCGGCATGGAGGCGGTGCTCGCCTCCCACCCGGACGTCGCCGAGTGCGCGGTCATCGGCATCCGCGACGCGCTGAAGGGCGAGGCGCCCTGTGGGTTCGTGGTGCTGAAGGCGCGGGTGGAGCGCGACCCCGCCGAGATCGAGCGGGAGCTCGTGGCGCTGGTGCGCGAGCGCATCGGCCCCGTGGCGGCCTTCAAGCTGGCGCTGACCGTGCCGCGCCTGCCCAAGACCCGCTCGGGCAAGATCCTGCGCGCCACCATGAAGCGCATCGCCGACCACGAGCCCTGGACCATGCCGGCGACGATCGACGACCCCAGCGTGCTGGAGGAGATCGGAGAGAGCCTCGGCGCCCGGGGCATCGGGGGGAATGCCCGGGGATAACGCCCCTGGCGCGCCGGCGAACCCTGCGCCACATAGCGCCCACCCGCGTCCCGGAGCCCGCGCACGATGACCGCACGCCTGTTCGAGCCCCTGACGCTCGATGCCCTCACCCTTGAGAACCGCATCCTGATCGCGCCCATGTGCCAGTACTCGGCGCGGGACGGCGCCGCCACCGACTGGCACATGATGCATCTCGGCCAGCTCGCGATGTCGGGCGCGGGGCTGCTGACGCTGGAGGCCACCGCCGTCTCGCCGGAGGCGCGCATCACCGCCTGGGACCTCGGCCTCTACGACGACGCCACCGAGCGGGCGCTGGCGCGCGTCCTCGGCGCGGTCCGCGAGTACGCGCCGATCCCGGTCTGCATCCAGATCGCTCATGCGGGGCGCAAGGCGTCGAGCGAGGCGCCCTGGCGGGGCGGGGCGCAGATCCCGCCGGAGGCGCCCTACGGCTGGCGCACCGAGGCGCCCTCGGCGCTGGCGCACGGGGAGGGCGAGGTGCCGCCCCACGCCCTCGACGACGCCGACCTGAAGCGGATCCGCGAGGCCTTCGTGGCGACGGCGCGGCGCGCCGTGCGCCTCGGCATCGAGGCGGTGGAGCTGCACGGCGCTCACGGCTACCTGCTGCACCAGTTCCTCTCGCCGCTGGCCAACCGCCGCACCGACGCCTACGGCGGCAGCCTGGAGAACCGGATGCGCTTCCCCCTCGAAGTCTACGAGGCGGTGCGCGACGTGGTGCCGTCGGGCCGGCCGGTCTGGCTCCGCGTCTCGGCGACGGACTGGGTGGAGGACGGCTGGAGCCTCGACGAGACCGTGGAGCTCGCCCGGGCGCTGAAGCAGCGCGGCTCGCCGGCGATCCACGTTTCCACCGGCGGCGTCTCGCCCAAGCAGGCGATCAAGCTCGGGCCGGGCTACCAGGTGCCCCATGCCGAGCGCATCCGGGCGGAGACCGGGCTCGTCACCATCGCGGTCGGCCTGATCACCGAGGCGCGCCAGGCCGAGGCGATCCTCGAAGAGGGCCGCGCCGACGCGATCTCGCTCGCCCGCGCCATGCTCTACGATCCCCGCTGGCCCTGGCACGCGGCGGCCGAGCTCGGCGCCCAGGTGCGGGCCCCGCACCAGTACTGGCGCTCCCAGCCCCACACCCTCAAGGACCTGTTCCGGGACGCCAGCTTCGGCCAGCGCTGAGGGGCTTCAGCGCGACACCGCCCCCACCAGCGGCCCGAGCGGGCGGCTGAGGTCCGTGCGCTTGAGGGCGGGGGCGTAGAGGCTCGACACGCTCCCGTCGAGGAAGAGGGCGTTCGTGCAGCCGAGGTCGTCCTTGAACAGGCGCGCGAAGGCGCCGAAGCTCACGGGCCGCTCGGAGATCGCGAAGACGGCGGTGCGCCCGCCGTCGCGCACCCCGACCCCGTTGCGGATCTTCTGAGACGGGCCGTCCGTCGAGATCTTCGGGTGGATGTGCCCGTCGATCACCAGCATCGGGCCGGACTGGGTGGCGAAGTCGGGCTTCACGCGCGCCTTCAGGTAGCGCCCGGTCTCGAGCACGCCGGCCCGGTCGCCCTTCACGTAGAAGATGCCGTTCGGCTTCAGGTGGAAGTTTCCCGGACCGTTCGCGGTCGAGACGCCCTTCATCTCGCGGCCCTCCTCGACGTAGAGGCCCACCGGCGCCTGGCCCTTGTCGTACATGCCGGCATTCATCGCGAAGCCGAGGGAGGGACCCTGCTTCTCGGCGAGGTTCGAGAGGGACGAGTAGGGAAGTCCGTCCGGGCCGAGCCAGAACAGGCGCACGTGCTGCTGCTTCAGGTCGACGATGCACACCGTGTAGGTCTCGCCCTCGGCCTGTGCCGACCGGCACGGGGTGGCGGCCTGGGGAGAAGCCGGCGCCGCGCGGGCGGGGCCTGCCGCCTCCGCCGTCAGGGCGAGGAGCGCGAGCAGGGCGAGGCGTGGCATCATCGGGCGATCCGGGGGTGACTGGCGAGTGACAGGCTCTTGCGGGCGATTGGCACAGGTTTTCGCCCGAAACCCGCGTCCTGTTCAAGCGATCGACCGGCCGGCGGGGGCCGCACACGGGAACGTGCCCGCCCCGCGGCATCGGCGCCCTGAACCGTCGAGGACGGTTGCACGTTTCAGCCGGACAGGGGCGACGACCCTTCCAGGAGTGGACGTGATGAAGCGTATTCTTCTTGCCTCGGCGCTGTCGGTCGGCGCGCTGGCAATGCTGCCCGCGGCGGCCGACGCCCGCGGCTTCGGCGGCGGCGGATTCCACGGCGGTGGGTTCCATGGCGGCGGCTTCGGCGGCGGCGGCTTCCGGGGCGGCTTCGGGGGTGGCGGCTTCCGGGGCGGGTTCGGCGGCTACCGGGGCGTCGGCTTCGGCGGCTACCGCGGCGGCTTCGGTGGTTACCGGGGTGGCTTCGGCGGGTATCGCGGCTACGGCTATCGCCGCGGCTTCGGCTACGGCCTCGGCGGCCTGGGTCTCGGCGTCGGCCTCGGCCTCGCTGCGGGCGGGCTCTACGGCGGCTACGGTGGCTACGGCTACCCGGGCTACGGCTATGGCTATGCCCCGGTCGGCTACGGCGGCTACGATTACGGCTACGGCGGCGGCTGCTACACGGTCCCGCGGGTGCGCTGGACCCCCTACGGCTATCGCCGGGTGCTGGTCGAGCGCTGCTACTGAGCCATCGATGGTATGAAGGGGGCCGCCGGAAGGCGGCCCTTTTTCGTGCGCGTCAGCGGCCCCGCATCTCGTCGCGGCGCATCGGCATGGCGTCGATCGTGGCAAACAGCTTCTGCGGCGGAATCGGCTCGGCGGCGCTGAGCTTGGCGCCCCCGTCCTTGCCGACGAGCACGGCCCGGAATGCGTCCTCCGGCAGGCCGAGGTGCCGGCGCAGCGCCACCGCCTCCGCCCCGGGCCCCACGGCCTCGATCACCACGAGCGCACGCTCCGCGGTTCCGGCCCGCGCGGACGCCAGGGCCTCCCGCTGCGCGCCGAGGCGCGGGTCGCCCGCCTCCGGCGCGGACAGAACCAGCACCCGCGCCTTCCAGCGATAGCCCTCCAGGCGGTCCCGCGGGCTCGCGGCGCGCGCGGTCGCGGCGAGGCCGAGGATCGCGGCAAGCGACAGGGCGGCAAGTGCCGCCGCGCGGTATCCGTGACGGCCCATCGGTCCGGTCTCCTCGACGCGCGACGCGCCGGCTGCGGGCTCAACGCGCGGCGCGCGAAACGGTTTGCCCCGGGGCGCGGGCGCCCCATCTCGGTGGGCAGCCCCCTCGCGTTTCCGGAGCCCAGCCATGGCCGCCATGAACCGCCGCATCGTCCTGGCCTCGCGCCCGCACGGCGAGCCGACCCCGGCCCATTTCCGGCTGGAGGAGAACCGCGTGCCGAGTGCCGGGGAGGGCGAGCTCCTCCTGCGCACCCGCTACCTCTCCCTCGACCCCTACATGCGCGGCCGGATGAGTGCGGCGAAGTCCTACGCCGAGCCCGTGGCGATCGGCGACGTCATGGTCGGCCAGACGGTGAGCGAGGTCGTGTCCTCGGACAATCCGAAGTTCCGGGAGGGAGATCTCGTGCTCGCCCAGGGCGGCTGGCAGGACTACCTCGTCTCGGACGGGACCGGCCTGCGCAAGGTCGACCCCGGGGCGGCGCCCCCGAGCACGGCGCTCGGCATCCTGGGGATGCCCGGCATGACGGCCTATACGGGCCTCCTCACCATCGGCGACCCGAAGCCGGGCGAGACCGTGGTGGTAGCGGCCGCCGCCGGTCCGGTGGGCTCGCTCGTCGGGCAGATCGCGCGGCTGAAAGGGGCCCGTGCGGTCGGCATCGCGGGGGGCTCGGAGAAGTGCGCCTATCTCACCGAGGAGCTCGGCTTCGACGCCGCGGTCGACCACCGCGGCGAGAACCTGCGGGAGGCCCTGGCGGAGGCCTGCCCGAAGGGCATCGACGTGTATTTCGAGAATGTCGGCGGCCCCGTCTTCGAGGCGGTGCTGCCGCTCCTCAACGACTTCGCCCGCATGCCCGTCTGCGGGCTCGTCTCGGCCTACAACGCCACGGCGCTTCCGGACGGGCCGGACCGCTCGCCGGCCCTGATGCGGATGGTGCTGACGAAGCGCCTGCGCATCCAGGGCTTCATCGTCTGGGACTTCGCCGACCAGGCGCCGGCCTTCGCCCGCGACGTCGGGCAGTGGCTGCGCGACGGGCGGGTGAAGTACCGCGAGGATCTGGTGGAGGGCCTGGAGAACGCGCCCGAGGCGTTCATCGGCATGCTGCGCGGGCGCAACTTCGGCAAGCTCGTCGTGAAGGTCTCCTGAGGCGGGGACGCCGGCCGGTCCGGCCCCGCGCCGGGCTTGTCCTCAGCGACGAACAAATGTAGAACAGAACGGTCCGCAAACCATGTGTTTTGCGGGAACAAGCCGACCGCGCGGATTGCGGCGGGTCCGCGCTGAGCCCAAGGATGGGTGGCGGCCGGCTTGCTCGGAACGGCCCTGTGAGATCGACGGCAAGGAGAGAGACATGGCGGGCAGCGTGAACAAGGTGATTCTCGTCGGCAACCTCGGGCGGGACCCCGAGACGCGGCGGCTCGCCTCCGGCGACCCCGTGGTCAACCTGCGGCTGGCCACCTCGGAGTCCTGGAAGGACAAGGCCTCCGGCGAGCGCAAGGAGAAGACCGAGTGGCACTCGGTCGTGATCTACAATGAGAACCTGGCCCGGGTGGCCGAGCAGTACCTGCGCAAGGGCTCGAAGGTCTACATCGAGGGCCAGCTCCAGACCCGCAAGTGGACCGACAACTCGGGCGTCGAGAAGTACACGACCGAGGTGGTGCTTCAGCGCTTCCGCGGCGAGATGACGATCCTCGACGGGCGCGGCGGCGGTGGCGGCGAGTTCGCCTCGGAGGACGAGGGCGGCGGCCAGATCAGCCGCGGCGGCGACTTCGGTGGCGGTGGTGGCGGCGGCCGCTCCTCGGGCAGCGAGCGCCGGGCCCCGGCCGGTGGCGGCGGTGGCGGATCCCGTCCGAACTACGACCTCGACGACGACATCCCGTTCTAGGCCGCGCAGGCCGATCACCGGGATTGCTGCGGGCCAGGCCCCGGGACGTCGCAGAGACGTCCCGGGGCTTTCATCGCGTGGCGGGTCACGGCGGGCAGCCGCGAATTGCCTCCCGGCCCGCGTGGGGTATCCTCCGCTCACCCGTGCGGAGCCCGCCTCCGCCGCGAGGGGAGGGCCGGGATGGGCGCCGGACGACGCGGATCGCCATGATCGACAGCATCGCGCTCGCCGACGTCGTGGTCGACCTTCGCCGCGAACAGGTCACCGGGCGCGACGGGACGCGGCGTGACCTGCGCCCCCGGGCTTTCGCGGTGCTGCGCCGGCTCGCCGAGGAGGCGGGCGACCTCGTCGACAAGGACGCGCTGCTCTCCGATTGCTGGCCCGGGGTGATCGTCACCGAGGATTCGCTGACCCAGTGCATCTCGGAGATCCGGCGGGTCCTCGGGGCGGAGGCCCGCGACCTGATCCGGACGGTGCCGCGCCGCGGCTACCGGCTGATCCTGCCCGAGTCCGCCCCCGCCGCGCCGGCGGAGTCCCCGGAGCCGGCCGGTGCGCCCGCGCGCTTCTGGCCGAGCATCGCGGTCCTGCCCTTCGACGAGTTCGCGGAGGGGCCCGGCGGCTACGGCGCCCTCGGCGCGGGCTTCGCCGAGGACGTCATCACCGAGCTCGCCCGCAACCGCAGCCTGACGGTGATCGCCCGCCAGAGCGCCTTCGCGGCGCGGGCCGCCGGCGGCACCGCCTCCGACATCGCCCGGCTCCTCGGTGTCCGCTACGTGCTGGAGGGCAGCATCCGGCGGGCCGGCGAGCGCATGGTCGTCACCGCCCGTCTCGTCGAGGGACCGAGCGACGGCGAAGTCTGGGCGGAGCGCTACGCCTTCGCGGCCGCGGAGGTGTTCGCGGTGCAGGACGAGCTCGTCGCCCGCATCGCCGGAACCCTGTTCTCGGGCCTCCAGAGCAGCGCCCAGGCCGCGAGCCTGCGCCAGGCGCCGGCGAGCCTCGACGTCTACGCGCTCACCTTCCAGGCGGTCGCGCAGATGCTGCAGCTCACGCCCGCGGGCGTCGTCGCCGCCCGGACCGAGCTGGAGAACGCCGTCGAGCGCGACCCGGATTATCCGGTCGCCCGGATCGCGCTCGGCTTCTGCCTCGCGACGGATGCCGGCATGGCGATCTCCGGCACGGTCGGGCCGGATCGCCTGCCCGAGGCCATCGCGGGAATCCGGACGGGCATCGAGCGCGACCCCGCGATCCCGGTCGGCCATCGCGCCCTCAGCTACGCCCTGCTCCTCGCCGGACGGCACGGCGAGGCGCTGATCGCCGCCGAGCGGTGCATTGCGCTGAGCCCCGGCGACGCGACGAGCCTCGCCTTCCTCAGCCTCGCCCGGACGGCGGTCGGCGCCTACGACGCCGCGCTCGCGAGCATCGAGCGCGCGATCGGCCTCAGCCCCCTCGCACCGGCCTTCTTCCAGGGCATCGCCGCCGGCCCGCTCTACGCCCTCGACCGCTTCGAGGAGGCGGTCAGGCTCACCACCGAGGCGAGCCACCGCAACCCGGGCTACACGATGGCCCACGCCATGGGCGCGGCGGCGGCCATCGCCCTCGGTCGCCGCGACGAGGCACAGTTGCGCACCGCCGAGCTGCTGCGGCAGAGCCCCGCCTTCCACATCGGGCTGCCCCGGGTCGCGCAGGCCTACGGCCAGGACCGGGCCATGACCGAGCGGCTCGCGTCCCATCTGCGGGCGGCGGGCCTTCCGGACCGAGCGGCCTGATCCGCAGCCTTCGGCGGCCCCCGAGCCAACGACCGAGTTCGACGCGGCCCGCGCCCCCCGGGTCGCGCGTCCTCGCGCGGGCCGCCGGCGCCGATCAGCCGCCCTCTCAGAAAACCTCAGCGTCATTTCAGAACGGTTCGGCGCGCCTTCAGGATTCCGGGCGGGGAGGAGGGTAGGGTCAATACAGATGAGGACGACAGAGACCGAGCAAAACAACCCAAGCTCTCAAGTCTCTCTTCCACATCCGGCAAGCATACCGGCAGCAGAAACGACATCGATACACGTCGTTCGGCAGATCGGGATACTCGCCATCACCCGAAGCAACCCACGATCCCAATGGAGACCCGACATGACCCTTCGCATCACCGCCACCGTCGCCCTCGCGCTCTTCGCCACCGCCGCCACCGCCGGCGAGACCCGGACCGTCACGGCCTGGGGCCACGACTTCCAGGTGCGGACGTTCGGCGAGCCTGCCGCCGCGACGATCCAGGCCCCCGCGCGCTACGCGGTCCTCGGCCGGGCCCCGGCATCCCGGTCCTCCTCCGAGGTCGTGTCCGGGCCCGTCGCGCAGCCCGCCGACCGCACCCTCAACGTCTGGGGTGCCCGCGTCTCGGCGCCCGGGCACTGAGGCGACCGAAAGCTCGGCCGGATGCGGGACGAGGCCCCCGCATCCGCCCCGCCCGATGCGGCGGCCCCTCCCGGGCCGCCGGGGACAATCCCCGAACCCGCCGAAGGAGGCTGCCGTGAAGCGCTCGAACGAACGCCGGGCGAAGTGCGCGGTCCTGCGCGCCCTCGACCGCCTGCTCGCGCAGCGGGCCCCCATATCCGGAACCCCAACACCCGAAGCTCTCGCATCCGAGGAGGCCTGAGATGGAGACCGAAGCCCTCCTGAGGCCCGCCGCGCTGCAGGTCTGGCACGTCACCGCGACGGGGCCGAGGCTCGCCGCCCGAGCCCGCTTCGCGACCCTGGCGGATGCCATCCGCCGCGCCGCCGACTACGGGCCCGACGATGAGGCCTGGGTCGTCACGGAGGAGGGCGACCTGCTCTCCCCGACCTGGATCCGCGGATACCGCCACGGGTCGATCGATCGTGCGACGGCCGCCTGACTGCGCCCGGTCAGCGACGAAACGGCGCGAACGCGTTCGCGCCGCAGATGACCGGCAAGCCTTGGCACGCAAGCCCGAAACGGCTACATATCCACAGGAACAAATCGCGAACAAACGTGGCCGTGGGGCGGGTTCTTCCGCTGCGGCGGTGCGTCGGGAGCCAGATCCATGCGGACGGCCGACAAGCAGATCGCCGACATCCTGGTGCGCTACGGCGAGCCCTTCGGGGGCAACGTCTGGCGCGTCCAGGGCACGGCCGTGATCTATCACAAGACGCTGGAGCGCATCGCCGCGCAGGCCGGCATCGCGTTCGACCCGCCGACCATCATCCGGGCCGAGCGGGACGAGGCGGTCATCCTCGTCACCGGACGCCTGCCGGACGGCAAGGCCGGGACGGAGCGGGTGGAATGGTCGCTCGGCGAGGCGCTGATCAACGTCAACTACCGGGTGTCCGGCAAGCAGGCGGCCTACGTCTACGCCATGGCCGAGAAGCGGGGTAAGGACAGGGTCATCCTCAAGCTGATCGAGCTGCACGGGCTCGTCTACTCGGAGGAGGAGGCCGACGAGTTCCGCCAGGGCCACGCGCTGCCGATCCGCGCCGTGGACGACGCCTTCGAGGCGGCCGAGCCCTTCGACGAGGTGACGGAGGCCGAGGGCGACCTCAAGCGCCGCATCGACGAGGCCGAGACCATCAACGCCGTCACCGACCTGATGCTCGACGGGGAGACGCAGGGCATCCTCGCGCGCTTTCCGGCGGGCACCCGGGACGAGGTGCGGGACTACGCCAAGGCCCGCCTCGTCGCGCTCGGCTGGCCGGGCCGCAAGGAGCGCGGCTCCGGCCGGCGCTCGGCCGCCTGACCCGCCCGCTTGACAGGACCGCGTGAGCGTCGCGTCCCATGAACCGGATGGTGCGTCCCGAAGACCTGCAGAACGGCACGCCGGCGGAAGCGCTCACGGGCACCGTCGAGCGCGTCACGTTCCACAGCCCGGATACCGGCTTCTGCGTCCTCAAGGTGCAGGTGCGCGGCCGGCGCGACCTCGTCACCCTGGTCGGGCACGCCCCGGCGATCGGGGCGGGCGAGTGGATCGCCGCGCAGGGGCGCTGGGTCTCCGACCGCTCGCACGGCCTGCAGTTCCGGGCCGACACCCTCCGGGCGACGCCGCCCACCGGCATCGAGGGCATCGAGCGCTACCTCGCCTCGGGCCAGATGCGCGGCATCGGCCCCGCGATGGCGAAGGCGATCGTGGCGGCCTTCGGCGAGGACACCTTCGCGGTCATCGAGGCCGAGCCGCACCGCCTCAGGGAGGTCACGGGCGTCGGGCGCAAGCGCGCCGAGCAGATCCTGCGCGGCTGGGCCGAGCAGCGGGCGGTGCGCGAGATCATGGTGTTCCTGCACGCGAACGGCGTCGGCACGGCCCGGGCGGTGCGGATCTTCAAGACCTACGGGCACGAGGCCATCGCGGTGATGCGGGAGGACCCCTATCGCCTGGCCCGCGACATCCGCGGCATCGGCTTCCGCACGGCCGACGCCATCGCGATGCGGCTCGGGCTCGCCCCCGAGGCCCCGAAGCGGCTCGCCGCCGGCATCGCCTACGCGCTGCAGACCGCCATGGACGAGGGCCATTGCGGTCTGCCGGTCGACGACCTCATCCGGCTGGCGAGCCGCCTTCTCGAGGTGGAGCCGGCGCTCGTCGAGGCCGCCGCCGCCTTCGCAGTGCGGGCGGCCGAGGAGGTGGTGGCGGACGAGCTCGACGGCCGTCCCTGCCTGTTCCTCAAGGGCCTGCACGGGGCCGAGCGGTCCATCGCCGAGCGCCTCGTGGCCCGCGCCGCCGGGGCTCCGCCCTGGGGGGCGATCGACCTCGACCGGGCGGGGCCCTGGGTCGAGGCGCAGACGGGCAAGACCCTCTCCCCCTCGCAGCGGGAGGCGGTGCGCCTCGTGCTCTCGCAGAAGCTGTCGATCGTCACCGGCGGCCCCGGCGTCGGCAAGACCTCGACCCTCGATTCCATCCTGCGCATCCTCGTCGCCAAGGGCGCGCGGGTGCTCCTCGCCGCCCCGACCGGCCGGGCCGCCAAGCGGATGTCGGACCAGACCGGCATCGAGGCGAAGACGATCCACCGGCTGTTGGAGGTCGACCCGCGCAACGGCGGCTTTTCGCGCGGGCTCGACAACCCGCTCGCGTGCGACCTGCTCGTCATCGACGAGACCTCCATGGTCGACGTGCCCCTGATGAACGCGCTCCTCAAGGCGGTGCCCGAGCCGGCGGCGCTCCTCCTCGTCGGCGACGTCGACCAGCTTCCCTCGGTCGGCCCCGGCCAGGTGCTGGCCGACCTGATCGCCTCCGGGCGCCTTCCGGTGGCCCGCCTCACCGAGGTCTTCCGCCAGGCCGCCGAGAGCCGGATCGTGGTCAATGCCCACCGCATCAACGGGGGCCGGATGCCCGAGGCGCCCCCGCGGGGCGCTGAGAGCGACTTCTTCCTGATCGAGGTGGACCACGCCGAGGCGGCGCTGGAGACCCTCGTCGAGGTGGTGACGCGGCGCATCCCCGCCCGCTTCGGCCTCGACCCGGCGAACGAGGTGCAGGTGCTGACGCCGATGGTGCGGGGCAGCCTCGGCAGCCGCAACCTCAACCAAGAGCTTCAGCGCGTGCTGAACCCGAACCCGCCCGCCGCGGTCGAGCGCTTCGGCTGGCGCTTCGCGGTCGGCGACCGCGTGATGGAGACCCGGAACGACTACGACCGGGAGGTCTTCAACGGCGACCTCGGCCGGGTGGTCGGCATCGACGCCGAGGCCGGGATCCTCACGGTCGACTTCGAGGGGCGGGCGGTCGCCTACCCGTTCGCCGAGCTCGACACCCTCAACCCCGCCTTCGCCACCACGATCCACAAGAGCCAGGGCTCCGAGTACCCGGCCGTGGTGCTCCCGGTGACGCTCCAGGCCTGGACGATGCTCGCCCGCAACCTGCTCTACACGGGCGTCACCCGCGGCCGCCGCCTGGTGGTGCTGATCGGCGAGCGCCGCGCCCTCGCGGCGGCGCTCCGCGGCACCCGCGCGCGGGCCCGCCACACCAAGCTCAAGGACTGGATCGGCGCCGCCGCGCACGACCTGCGCCTCATCACCACCGAAACCCGCACCGAAACCCGCACCGACGAGGACCCGACGCGATGAACGATCGCTCCTTCACCATCGAATCCTTCGGCTACACCACGACCCGCCTCGTGCGGCGCGACGGCGTCAAGGTCGCCATCCTGTTCCCGCCGGAGGGGGAGGGCGCGCCGTTCCAGCTCTACCCCCACCCCGACACGTTCCCGGGCCTTGGCTTCGCGGGCCTGCCGGCGCCCCTGCGCCCGGAATTCATGCCCTTCGCGAGCCTCGCGGAGGTCGAGACGTTCCTCGGCATCGGCCGACCGGCCGCTGCGGCCCCCCGGAAGCGGGCGCTGCGCCGCGCCGCGACCCCGGAGAAGCTCGCGGCCTGAGGGGAGGCCGACGCCGGTCGGGCCGGGGCGCGGCGGCCGGCCCCCGGGGCGAGGGGAAGAGGCCGGAACGGGGGCACCGGTCCGCCCGTAGACCGGTGCGGATGATGCCGCGCGGCGCCTTGCGCGGGCCCGTGCTGATGATTATTTAACCATCTGATTTCATTCGTATTCCCGAACCTCCGGCGCCGCTCCCAGGCGGCTTCCCGGACGGCTTCGCCCCAGACCAGGTGGGCTCCCCCCGCCGAGACGGAAGAAGACCTTGGCAGACAACACCGATTCCGGCGCGCCGCCCCCGCCCGCCACGGACATCAAGCCCGTCTCCATCACCGACGAGATGCGCCGCTCCTACCTCGACTACGCGATGAGCGTGATCGTGAGCCGCGCGCTGCCGGACGCGCGCGACGGCCTCAAGCCCGTGCACCGGCGCATCCTCTACTCGGCCTTCGAGTCCGGCCACCTGCCGGAGCGCAAGTACGTCAAGTCGGCCCGCATCGTCGGCGACGTGATCGGCCTCTACCACCCGCACGGCGACCAATCGATCTACGACGCCCTGGTGCGCATGGCCCAGGACTTCTCGATGCGCCTGATGCTCATCGACGGGCAGGGCAATTTCGGCTCGGTGGACGGCGATCCGCCGGCCGCCATGCGCTACACCGAATCGCGCCTCGCCAAGCCCGCCACGGCGCTGCTGTCCGACATCGACAAGAACACCGTCGACTTCCAGCCGAACTACGACGAGTCGCGCGAGGAGCCGACCGTCCTGCCGGCCCGCTTCCCGAACCTCCTCGTCAACGGCGCCGGCGGCATCGCGGTCGGCATGGCGACGAACATCCCGCCGCACAATCTCGGCGAGCTGATCGACGCCTGCATCGCCCTCCTCGACGATCCCGGCCTCACCATCGAGGCGTTGAACGAGATCGTGCCGGGCCCCGACTTCCCCACCGGCGGCCTCATCATCGGGCGGGCCGGCACCCGGCAGGCCTACGCCACGGGCCGCGGTTCCATCATCATGCGGGCGAAGTCCCACGTGGAGGAGCTGCGCAAGGAACGCGAGGCGCTGATCTTCACCGAGATCCCGTATCAGGTGAACAAGGCGACGCTCGTCGAGAAGATCGCCGAGCTCGTGAAGGACAAGCGCGTCGAGGGCATCTCCGACCTGCGCGACGAATCCGACCGCGACGGCATGCGCATCGTGGTCGAGCTGAAGCGCGACGCCATGGCGGACGTGGTGCTGAACCAGCTCTACCGCTACACGCCGCTGCAGACCTCGTTCGGCTGCAACATGGTGGCGCTGAACGGCGGCCGCCCGGAACTCCTCAACCTCCGGGACCTGCTCCTCGCCTTCGTGGACTTCCGCGAGGAGGTGGTCTCCCGGCGCACCAAGTTCCTGCTCGGCAAGGCGCGCGAACGCGCCCACGTCCTGTGCGGGCTCGCCATCGCGGTCGCCAACATCGACGAGGTGATCCGCCTGATCCGCACCTCGCCGGACCCGAACACCGCCCGCGAGGCGCTGATGGCCCGCGACTGGCCGGCCCACGACATCGCGCCGCTGATCGCGCTGGTGGACGATCCCCGCCACCGCGTCGCCGACGATGGCACCTACCGGCTCTCCGAGGTGCAGGCCCGCGCGATCCTCGATCTCCGCCTGCAGCGTCTCACGGCGCTCGGCCGCGACGAAATCGGGGACGAGCTGAAGACGCTCGCGGACGAGATCGCGGACTACCTGGACATCCTGCGCTCGCGCGCCCGCATCCAGGGCATCGTCAAGGACGAGCTGACGGAGGTGCGCACGCAGTTCGCCACGCCCCGCCGGACCGAGATCGTCGATTACGATTCGAGCGTCGAGGACGAGGATCTGATCCAGCGGGAGGACATGGTCGTCACCGTGTCCCACGCCGGCTACGTCAAGCGGGTGCCGCTCTCGACCTACCGGGCGCAGCGCCGCGGCGGCAAGGGCCGCTCGGGCATGACGACCCGCGACGAGGATTTCGTCACCCGCCTGTTCGTGGCGAGCACCCACACGCCGGTGCTGTTCTTCTCCGACCAGGGCCAGGCCTACAAGGAGAAGGTCTGGCGCCTGCCGATCGCCGCCCCGAACGCCCGCGGCAAGGCGCTCGTCAACATCCTTCAGCTGCAGCAGCAGGGCGAGCGCATCACCACCATCATGCCGCTGCCGGAGGACGAGGCCTCCTGGGAGACCCTCGACGTGATGTTTGCGACCGCGAGCGGCAACGTCCGCCGCAACAAGCTGTCCGACTTCGTGCAGGTGAACCGCAACGGCAAGATCGCCATGAAGCTCGATGCGGGCGACCACATCGTCCACGTCGAGATCTGCCGCCCCGACCAGAACGTGCTGCTCACCACGGGAGAGGGCCAGTGCATCCGCTTCCCCGTGGAGGACGTGCGCGTCTTCAAGGGACGCGACTCGACGGGCGTGCGCGGCATCAACCTCGCCGAGGGCGACCGCGTGATCTCGATGGCGATCCTCAACGCCTTCGAGGCGAGCCCGGAGGAGCGGGCCGGCTACCTCAAGATGCGCCGCGCCGTGATGGGCGACGCAGCGGAGGGCGAGGCGCCGGAGGAGGCCGAGGAGGCCACCGGCGAGGCCGCGATCTCCACGGAGCGCTACGCCGAGATGAGCGCGGCCGAGCAGTTCGTGCTGACCCTGTCGGAGCGGGGCTTCGGCAAGCGCTCGTCCTCCTACGAGTACCGGACCTCGAACCGGGGCGGGAAGGGCATCACGGCGATGCGCGTCAACCCCCGCAACGGCAGCCTCGTGGCCTCGTTTCCCGTGGAGGCCACGGACCAGATCATGCTGGTGACCAATGCCGGCCAGCTGATCCGCGTGCCGGTGGACGACATCCGCATCGTCGGCCGCGCCTCGCAGGGCGTCACCGTGTTCAACACGGACAAGGCCGAGCGCGTCGTCTCGGTGGAGCACATCGAGGGCGAGGAGGAGGGGACCGAGGAGGTCTGACCCGCGCCGGGAGCCGTGGAGAACCGGCGCCCCTTAACGCACCGTTAACCCTGCGGGGGCTGGATGGGTCCCGGGTTCGGGGCGCTTCGCCCCCCGCGGGAGACCGATGTGACGAGAAAAGAGCTCCTGGAACGGCTCGAGCGGGTGCAGGCGGCCCTCGGCCCGAGGGCCAGCACCACCTTCAACAGCTCCATCTTCAACGATGCGGCGCTCCTCAAGCGCATCGAGGCCTTCGAGGCGCAGGTCGACGCCGTCGAGAAGCCGAAGGTCGCCGACTACACCGGCAACATGTTCAGCCGCATCGCCAACCGGCGGGCGGCGCAGGCCGCACCGGGGGCGAAGCAGGCCTCAGGGGGCTGAGCCCCGCCCGGCGCCCCGCTCCTCGCCCTTGGTCTCCGCCTCGGCGGAGCGGAGCAGTTCCCCGGCCACGTCGGCGAGGCGAGGCGGTGCCTCGCGCACGAAGGGCAGGGGGCGGCAGACCGCCAGCGCCGCGAGCCCGAACCGGGCGGTCATCAGCCCGTTCAGCACGCCCTCGCCGAGCTTGGCCGAGATGCGGGCGGCGAGCCCGAGGCCCAGCACCTGCTGGATCATGCTCTCGCCCACCGCCATGCCGCCCGTGACCGTGAGGTGCGCGAAGGCCGCGCGGGCGAGCCGCAGGAAGCCGAGAAAGCCCGGCCGCCCGCCGTAGATCGTGGCGAGCCGGCGCAGCAGGCGCACCGCGGAGAAGACCACGAAGGCGACGTCCACGATCGCCCGCGGGCTCAGCGCGGTGACGGCCGAGACCTGCTTGGCCGCCGCCGCGATGGCGTTGCGGGCCTGCCGGTCGAGGTCGGCGAGCAGCTCGTGCTCGGCGATGCCGAGCCGGTCCTCGACGTCCAGGATCGCATCCCCCAGCGCGTCGAGGCGCTGGCGGCCCCCGGCGAGCCCGGGCCGGTTCGCGTAGAGGCCCGCGAGCTCGCGCACCACGCCCTGCGCGCCGGTGTGGTCGCGCGCCGCCATGGCGTCCACGGCATCCTGGCGCAGGCGCTCGATCTTCCGCTCCCGCCAGAGCCCGCCGAGCTCCCGCGCGACGAGCGCCAGGAAGGCGACGCCCGCGAGCGCGAGCAGCGCCAGCGCCACCCCGCCGAGCCAGGGCGCGGCCTGGAACAGGTCCGCGATCAGCCGCTCCACGGAGAGGCCGACCCCCAGCGAGACGAGGCCGCCGAGCGCCAGCATCAGGAGCGAGCCCCAGGGCGCGCGCCGCTTCGGCGCGACCGGCACGGCGACGCCGTCGGCCGCCTCCACGATCTCGAACGGCTCCTCGACGATGCGCACGCCCTCCGGGAACTCCGGCGAGGGAGCGGTCCCGTGCGCGGCGTCGGTGCCGTCCGTCGGCGTGATGCGGAACGCGCGCGGACGCTGGGAGGAGCTCATCGGATCATCCTCAAGGCCGGCCTCATGCGAGCCGGTCGCCGATCAGGAACTGCATGGCCCGGTCGAGGCGGATCTGCGGCAGGTGGCCGGGCCGGCCGAGGGCGTCGGGGCGGAGCGCCGGCGGGCGGAAGCGCGGGAAGCGCAGGGAGCCCGGCGGCACCGCGCCCTCCAGCACCGCCTCGGGCCGCACGGGAAGCTCGCCGGGAAAGACCGCGGCCTCGCTCGTTCCGTCGAAGACCTCGCCGCCGATCGCCTCGCCCGCCTCCGGCGTCCCCGCGACGGCCCGCAGTGCGGCGCCGTCGTCGTGGACGGTGGTCTCGCGGGTCGCCCGCACGGAGGCGAGGGCCACGGTGCCGACGCGCGCGCCCGCGGCCTCCGTGCGGCGCATGGCGCGCGACACCAGCAGGCGCAGCAGCGCATCGAGCCGGTCGTGGCTTGTCTGGTGCAGGTGGTCGGCTTTGGTCGCGGCGAACAGCACCCGGTCCGCCCGCGGCGCGAACAGGCGGGACAGCAGCGTGTTGCGCCCGATGTTGAGGCTGAGCAGCACCGCGTCCAGGGCCTCCTCCAGCTCGGCGAGGGCGGAGGGGCCGGCATCGACGGCCGCCAGCACGTCGACCAGCACGATCTGGCGGTCGACCCGCTGGAAGTGCTCGCGGAAGAAGGGCAGCACCACCTTGGCCTTGTAGGCCTCGAAGCGCCGTTCCATCAGGCCCGCGAGGCTGTCGGGGGCGATCGTCTCGGGCAGGTTGTCGAGCGGCGCGAAGGTGAGGGCCGGCGAGCCCGCGAGGTCGCCCGGCATCAGGAAGCGTCCAGGGGGCGTGGTGGCGACGGCCTCGGGGCCGGCCCGCAGCGCCGCGAGGTAGCCCTTGAAGGCCTCGCTCGCCCGCTCGGCAAGCGGCTCGTCGAGGGGTCCGTTCGGGTCGAGGGCGGCGGTCACGGCGAGCCAGGGCGCGGCGGCCGCCCCGCGCCCGGTCCGGCGGGTGCCGCTGAGGGTCGCGCGCGACCAGCTCGTGTAGCTCTGCTCGATCAGCGCGAGGTCGAGGAGCCATTCGCCCGGATAGTCCACGACGTCGAGCATCAGGCTGCCGGGGCCCGAGCGCCATCCGCCGGCCCGCTCGTACTCGATGGCGAGGCGGAACTGGCTGATCCGGTCCGTGGAGCGCGGCCAGCGCCGCGCCTCGGTGAGCGCGGCGATGTGATCCTCGAAGGGGAAGCGGGGCACGTCGTCGTCGGGCTGCGGCACGAGCCGGGCGCGGCGCAGGCGCCCCTCCTGGGCGGGCGCGAAGGCCGGCAGCGCGTGGCCCTCCACGAGGTGGTGGATCAGCGCCGTGGTGAACACCGTCTTGCCCGAGCGGGCGAGGCCCGTCACGCCGAGGCGGAGCGTCGGCTGGATCAGGAGGTCGCTCGACGCCTCGGCGAAGGACCGGACGGCGCTTCCGGCGCGCGCGGCGAAGCTCAACAGGGGCGGCACGGCTCGGCTCGGGCTCGGAAGGACGTGGGGCGGCACGCGGGGGCGTGCGGGGGCCGGGCTGAGGTGGCGCGGGGGGACGCCCACCGCAAGGCTTGCGCGCTCTCGATCGACGCCCGCCGATCAGCGCCTGGCCTCGGCGGTCGGGTCCTCCATAGGCCGTTCGGCGAGCCGGGCGATGGCCGCCTCGACGAGCGCCGGGGTGGCCGCGAAGGTGCCGAGTTCGACCGACGACATGGCGAGCAGGACCGGGGCGAGGTTCGGCCCCGGGCGCCCGTCCGGCAGGAACAGGGCGAGGTCGTCGCCCGGCCGCGCGCCGACGCTCCCGGCGATCCGGGCGGCGTAGTTCGCGATCCGCACCTCGTCGCCGGCGCAGAGGAGCGGCGGCGGCATCGTGAGGGGCAGGAGCGGCAGCCCCGCCGCGATGGCCGGGAGGGCGGCCGATTCGACCACGAGGGTCCGGGGCGCGGGCGTGCGCCGGTCGAGGAGGGCTGCCGGATCCGCCGCACCCCGGCTCGGCTTGGGCTCGGGCCTAGCGGCCAGCGGCTCAGGCGAGAGACGCGCCACGACGTCCGGCACCGGCTTCAGGGGCGGGAGCGGCGCCAGGGGACGCGACCGCGCGCGGGGGCCGCCCTGCGCGAGGCGCGACCAGGGCTGCACCCGCAGCGCCCCGGCCCGGCCCGGCGCCCCGGCCATGCGGCGGGGCGCACCGCCGGGGCGGTGGCGGGCGAGGTAGCGGGCGCGGAGCGTACCGCCGATCCCGCGGGGGGCCAGCGCCGTCGAGACCGGGGCGGCGCCCGTGCCGCGCGCGGGCCCGCATTCGGCGGGCGCCCAGCGCCGCACCACGGCGAGCGCCGTGCGGCGCCCGAACCCGCGGTAGTAGCGCCGCAGCAGCAGGGCCGCCGCATCGGCGCCGTTCGCGGCGGTCGCGAAGGCGGTGTGCCCCTCGGCGTCGGCGCCGATCTCCCCCGTCCAGCGGGCCCGCTTGATGCACCAGTAGTTGTTGAGCTTCACGCAGCGGGCCACGAAGGCGGGATCGTTCGCCGCGAAGCGCACCGCCAGCGCGAGGGCGCCGGGCCGGAGGGAGGCCGCGGCCTCGCCGCGCCAGTTCGAGACCGCGCGGGCTTCCGCGAGGAAGCGCGGCATCCCGGCGGGCGGCGCGGCGGCGAGCGCCTCCAGGGCGGCGACCCCCGCCGCAGCCCGCGTCCGGGCGGCGTCGAGCTCCGCCCCGAGCCGAGGGACGGCGAGCGTCAGGACGATCAGCGCGGGCAGGAGCAATGAGCCTCCGGGGCCACGGAGCGGGCGAGCGCGGCAGCGTGTGGGAAACGGCTCCGGTCTCGCAAGGGTTCAATGCAGGGCTGGCAGCGCCGCCCACACGTCCCATCTCGCAGGAGGAGCTCTCGTGAAACCTGAGGGCTACTACGGAATATGGAGGCGGCGATGAGCGCCGAACCCCGTCCGGCCGGGGGCCGGGACGCCGCCATCGGAGCGGCCGTGGCGCTGTTCGGCGCCTACCTTGCGGGCGGTGCGCTGTGGTCGTGGCTGGCCTGGCCGGGCCAGCGCCTCGACGCGCCCCGCCTCGTCGCCCTCGCAATCGCCGCGGTCATGATGGCGGGGGGCTGGCAGCTGATCCGGATGTGGCTCGACGGCGCCTGGTTCGAGCGCCGCAGGCGCGGCAGCGGCGGGGGCTCCGGCGACCCCGGCGGATCCACGGACACGGGTGGCGGCTGCGACGGGGATTCGGGCGGCTCCTGCGAGGATTGAGCCGGGCCGGCGTGCATCGATGTCCGTTCGATCGCCGTGTCGGGTCCGACGATGCCGCGCCCGCATCGATCGGCGCACCGGCCGTCAGGGATTGAGGTGCTGCAGGACCGTCTCGTGGAGGCGGGGATCGCCGGCCGCCACGATGCGGCCGCCCTCCGTCGCCGGGCCTCCGTCCCAGGCAGTGACGACGCCGCCCGCCCCCTCGACGATCGGGATCAGGGCGACGATGTCGTAGGGCTTGAGCCCGCTCTCGACCACGAGGTCGATCTGGCCCGCGGCCAGCATGCAGTAGGCGTAGCAATCGGTGCCGTAGCGGGAGAGGCGGACGCGCCCCTCGAGCTCGGCGAAGCGCTCCGCCTCCGCGCCCTCCGTGAACAGCCGCGGATCGGTCGTGGCCATGATGGCCCGCCCGAGATCCTCGCAGCGGCGAGTACGCAGGGTCCGGGTCCCGCGGGGCGAGACGAGGCGCGCGCTGCCGCAATCGCCGACGAAGCGCTCGCCGAGATAGGGCTGGTGCATCAGGCCGCGCACAGCGACGCCGTCCTTCTTCAACCCGATCAGGGTGCCCCAGGTGGGCAGGCCCGCGATGAAGGCCCGGGTTCCGTCGATCGGGTCGAGCACCCAGACGCATTGCGCGTCGAGGCGCTCCGAACCGAACTCCTCGCCGAGGATGCCGTGGCCCGGCAGCGCCGCGCGGATCATGTTGCGCAGCACCACCTCGGCGGCGCGGTCCGCCTCGGTGACAGGGTCGAACGGCGCCCCGCCCGACGCCTTATCGTCGAGGCCGAGCTGGGTCCGGAAGAACGGCAGGATCGCCTGGCCCGACCGCTCGGCGAGATCATCCATGAACGCTGCGAGGTCTACGACGCTCATCTGGGCCCCCTCGGTCGGCCGGCCGGCACGGCGGCCCGGGGACGAAACCGGGTCGGGTGCCGGTCCGTCAAGCCCCGGGCGCGCTCACTCGCCCGCGGGGACCAGGGCGCGCGCGGGCGAGGCGGGTGCCGGGGGTGGGGCGACGCCGGCCCGGTCCGCCCGGGCGGCCGCGAGCGCGGCCTCGACGGCGGCGCGCAGGGAGACGACGTGGTCGTCCGCCCCGAGCGCGGCGCGCTGGGCCTCGTCGGTGTGGATCGCGTCGTCCGCCTGCCAGAGCCCGACCACGCACCGCGCGTTGGGGACGCGCCCGCGCAGCCGCGCCACGAGGCGGCGCAGGTGAGCGGGCTCGCCGCTGATGGCGAGCGATATGATGCAGACCATGCGGGCGGGGCCGGGATCGAAGGCATCGATGCGCGCCCGGGCCAGCTCCGCGAAGGGCACCACCCGCACGCCGAAGCCGCGCTTGGCGAGGAGCTGGGCGAGGATCGCGGCGGCCGCGCCGTCCACGAAGCCGCGGCCGGCGACGCAGAGCACGGCGCCCTCCCGGGCCCAGATCTCCGGCATCGTCTCGGGCGTCGGCGCGTCCGCGGGGAGGGGCTCGCGTCCGCAGGCCGGCGGCACGTCGCCCTCCGCGCCGAGGAGCCGGGCCGCCGGGCTCCGCGGATCGGGCGTGCGGTCCTCGCGGTCGGCCAGGTCCTCGATCAGGTCGGCCAGGGCGGTCCGGATGCCGGACTTCTGCTCGGCCGAGAGGACGTTGCGGGCGGCGTCCCGCGCGGCAAGCTCCAGGCCGCGGATCACCACCTCGTCGTAGTAGGCCGACAGCGAGCAGGCCCTGAGGATCAGGTCGGCGTGCTCCTGCACCTCCTCGGGATCGTCGGCGAGGATGCGCTGGTAGAAGTTCTCGACGGGCGTCAGCGCGGGGCGGTCCCCGAACAGCACGTCGAGGAATTCGAGCCGGTCGACGTGGCGGCCGAGGACCACAAGGCAGACGGTGAGGGGGGTCGAGAGCAGCAGCCCCACCGGCCCCCACAGCCAGGTCCAGAACAGGGCCGAGACGAGGACCGCGAAGGGCGAGAGCCCCGTGGAGTGCCCGTAGAGCATCGGCTCGACGAGGTGCCCGACAAGCGGCTCCAGGATCAGGAACAGGAGCGCGGTGGCGATCACCATGTTCCAGCCCGGGTCGACGGCCGCCGCCACGCCGAGGGGCAGGAGCGCCGACAGGAAGGCGCCGATGTAGGGCACGAAGCGCATCAGCGCCGAGAAGATGCCCCACAGCACCGGGTTCGGCACGCCGATCAGGTAGAGCCCGACGCCGATGACGAGCCCGAAGGCGGTGTTGAGCGCGAGCTGTACGACGAAGTAGCGGCTGAGGCGGCGGGCGGCGTCGTCCATCGCGAGGGTTGTGCGGTGGAGGTCGCGCGAGCCGACGAGGCGGATCATCCGGTCCCGCAGGTCCTCCCGCTGCATCAGGATGAACAGCAGCACCACGAACACGATGCCGGCGGTCGCGAGGGGCTGGAGGGTCGGCGAGAGGAGCGTGCCGGCGAGCTCGAGGGGGCCGGGCTGGTGGGGCTTCATCTCGACGAGGACGGGCTTGCGCTCCGCCTCCGCGGGCGGCGCGGCGGAGGGCGGCGCGGGCTGCGCCTTGCCGGCATCCTTGCCGGGATCCTTGGAGGAATCCTTGGCTGGGTCCTCGCTGCCGGCGCTGTGGATCGCTCGGCCGATATTGGCGACGTAGTCGGTGAGGCGCCCGGCCGGGCTGTCGCGCAGGCCCTCGACCTTGCGCTCGATGGTGTCGCGGTAGCGCGGCACGTCACCGGCGAGGTCGGCGAGCTGCACGCCGATCAGCGTCGCCAGGGCCGCCACGACCCCGAGGGTGAGCAGCACCGAGAGCGCCACGGACGGGAAGCGCCCCAGCCGCAGCCGGCGCAGCAGGGCCACCAGCGGCCCGAGCACGAACGAGAGCAGCACCGCGATGGCGATGGGGATCAGGATCTCGCGGCCGAAGTAGAGGCCGGCGATGATCACGCCGCCGACCAGGACCGGCGAGACGATGGCGGCCTTGGGCGTCTCGGCCGCGGCGATCCGCGTCGGTCGCGGCGGCACCGGCGGCCCCTCCTCGGTCGTCTTGCTCGCCATGCCGGTCCGTCCCGCTACGCCACGCCTCGCGCCCCGCGTCGCTTCCATCGAGCGTTGCGCGTCGCAACACGGGAACGGCGGCGCAGGCCCAAACGATCCCTCGACGGGCCGCGTTCCTCACGGGCGCGTGAAAGTGGCTGAGAAGCGAAGGCGCGAGGCTCGCGCGGTTCAGCCCGCGAAGGGCGCGAGGGTGTGGCCGGCCGCCTCCAGCGCGGCGCGCACCGCACGGGCCATGGCGACCGCGCCGGGGCTGTCGCCGTGGACGCAGACCGTGTCCACCGCGAGGGGGAGGCGCCGCCCCGAGAGGGTCGTCACCGCACCGTCCTCGACCATGCGCAGGACGTGGGCGGCGGCCGCATCGGCGTCCGACAGGACGGAGCCCGGCAGGGCGCGGGAGGCGAGCTGGCCGTCATCCGCGTAGGCGCGGTCGGCATAGACCTCGCGGACCGTGGCGAGCCCCTCGTCGAGCGCCGCGCGCTCCGCCGGCAGGCCCGGCATCACCATCAGGATGAGGTCGCGGTCGACGCCCCGCACCGCGCGCGCGACGGCGGCCGCGACGGCGTCGTCGGCATTCGCGAGGTTGGCGAGGGCGCCGTGCGCCTTGACGTAGGTGACCCGGTGCCCGGCGAGCGCCGCGCAGGCCGCGAAGGCGCCGACCTGATAGGCGACGCTGTGCTCGATCTCGGCGGGGGTCAGGGGGATGCGCCGGCGCCCGAAGCCCTGGCGGTCCTCGAAGCCCGGATGCGCCCCCACCGCCACGCCCCTGGCTTTGGCGACCCGGGCCGTCTCCACCATGATGCCGGGGTCGCCCGCGTGGAAGCCGCAGGCGACGTTCGCCGAGGTGACGATGTCCAGCATCGCGGCGTCGTCGCCGAGGGTCCAGGGGCCGTAGCCCTCGCCGAGGTCGCTGTTCAGGTCGATGCGCATGGGAGCCTCGGGCAGGGTCGGTCGTCGCTCGGAGTGAGCCCATCCGCGCGCCGCGCACAAGCCCGCCCCGAACCGAAATTCCGCGCGCCCGGCCCCGGGACCTTGGCGTCGAAGATGCATGAGCCGCGGGTCCATCGCGCGCGGCGGAAGGGGTCATCGTGGACGATCTGGATCGTTGGGCGGAGCGGCGGCGCATCGCCGAGCAGGCGCGGGGCGAGCGCGCCTGGCGGCACTGGGGGCCCTACCTCAGCGAGCGGCAATGGGGCACAGTGCGCGAGGATTACAGCCCGGACGGCAACGCCTGGCGCTCGCTGACGCACGACCAGGCGCGCTCCCGTGCCTATCGGTGGGGCGAGGACGGCCTCGCGGGCTTGAGCGACGAGCACGGCCTGATGTGCCTCTCGCTCGCCCTCTGGAACGGGCGCGACCACATCCTCAAGGAGCGCCTGTTCGGCCTCACCAACGGGGAGGGCAACCACGGCGAGGACGTCAAGGAGGTCTACCACTACCTCGATGCGGTCCCGAGCCACGCCTACCTGAAGCTCCTCTACCGCTACCCGCACGGGCCCTTCCCGTACGACCGGCTCCATGAGGAAGGCCGGCGGCGGGGCCGGGGCCAGCCGGAATTCGAGCTGGAGCACACCGGCGCGCTCGACGGCGGCCGCTACTTCGACGTCACGGTCGAGTACGCGAAGGGCGACGTCGACGACATCCACATGGTGGTCACCGCCGTGAACCGCGGGGACGAGGCGGCGGAGCTGCACCTCGTGCCGCAGCTCTGGTACCGCAACACCTGGGCCTGGCAGGCGGACGCGGCGCGCCCGGTGCTGCTGCGCGGTCGCGGCGGCGTCGCCTGCGAGCATCCGCGCCTCGGCAGCTACGGGCTCTCCTACGCGGGCGAGCCCGACCTCCTGTTCTGCGAGAACGAGACCAACCTGCGCCTGCACGGCGGCCTTCCGGACGCCGCCGGCCCGTTCAAGGACGGCCTGCACGCCCGCATCGTCGACGGGGACGCGGGCGCGGTGTCGGACGCGTCCGGCACGAAGGTCGGCCTGCACTACGCCCTCCGGCTCGATGCCGGGGCGAGCACCACCGTCCGTCTGCGCCTCTGCGCGGGCGGCACCTTCCGGCCGGTCGACGCGGAGGACGGGCTGCTGCGCCGGCGCATCGCCGAGGCCGACGCCTTCTACGAGCTCCTGCAGGACGGGATCGAGGACCCGGACCGCCAGCGCATCTTCCGGCAGGCCGCCGCCGGGCTGATCTGGACGAAGCAGCTCTACCGCTACGACGTGCGCCTGTGGCTCGACGGGGATGTCGGGCTCCCGGCCCCGCCGCGGGAGCGCGCAGAGGGGCGCAATATCCACTGGCGCCACCTCGCGGCCGCCGACGTGCTCTCGATGCCGGACGCCTGGGAATACCCGTGGTTCGCCGCCTGGGACCTCGCCTTCCACTGCCTGCCACTCGCGGTGCTCGACCCGGACTTCGCCAAGGGCCAGCTCCTGCTGATGACCCGCGAGTGGTACATGCACCCGAACGGGCAGCTGCCCGCCTACGAGTGGGAGTTCGGCGACGCCAACCCGCCGGTCCACGCCTGGGCCACGTACCGGGTGTTCGAGATCGACCGGGCCCGGCGCGGCGGGCGCGGCGACCTCGCCTTCCTGGAGGGCGTCTTCCACAAGCTCCTGATCAACTTCACCTGGTGGGTGAACCGCAAGGACGCGCAGGGGCGCAACGTCTTCCAGGGCGGTTTCCTCGGCCTCGACAATGTCGGCGTGTTCGACCGCTCCCGCCCGCCCCCCGGCTTCGGCGTCGTCCACCAGGCGGACGGCACAGCCTGGATGGCGATGTACGCCCTCAACATGATGCGCATCGCCCTCGAGCTCGCGCTCCACAACGACGTCTACGAGAGCACGGCGTCGAAGTTCTTCGAGCACTTCCTCCTGATCGCCGAGGCCATGACCGACATGGGCGGCGAGGGCTTCGGCCTGTGGGACGAGCAGGACGAGTTCTACTACGACGAGGTGGACATGCCGGACGGGCGCATGGTCTCGCTCCGGGTCCGCTCCATCGTCGGCCTGGTGCCGCTCTTCGCCGTCGAGGTGATCGAGCCGACCGTGCTGCAGCGCCTGCCGGACTTCGCCCGCCGCCTCAACTGGGTGCTGCAGAACCGTCCGCACCTCGCCCGCCTGGTGTCCCGCTGGAACGAGGGCGGCGTCGGCGACCGCAAGCTGCTCTCGCTGCTGCGCGGGCACCGCATGAAGGCCCTGCTCCGGCGGATGCTCGACGAGGCGGAGTTCCTGTCGGAGCACGGCGTGCGCTCGCTGTCGAAGGCCCACCAGGCGCAGCCCTTCGTGCTCGACGCGTTCGGGGCCTCATTCTCGGTGAACTACGACCCGGCCGATTCGACCTCGAACATGTTCGGCGGCAACTCGAACTGGCGCGGGCCGGTCTGGATGCCGATGAACTACCTGATCGTCGAGGCGCTGCGCCGCTTCCACACCTATTACGGCGACGATTTCCTGGTCGAGTATCCCACGGGCTCGGACCGGCACCTGACGCTCGATGCGATCGCGGACGCGCTGGAGGACCGCCTGATCGGCCTGTTCACGCGGGACGCGGCGGGGCGCAGGCCCTACCATGGGGCGCAGGCCCCCGCGCACGGCAGCCCGGACGAGCTCCTGTTCCACGAGTTCTTCGACGGCGACACCGGGCGCGGCCTCGGCGCCTCCCACCAGACCGGCTGGACGGCGCTGATCATGAACCTGCTGCTCCACCAGGCGGGGCGGGGGTCCCGGACGGCGCCGGCTCCCTAGGTGTGCGGTCCCAAACGCCCGGAGCTCCCGCGGGTGGGTTTGGTTCGAGGGCGGCCTTGCCGTGCGCGAGCCGAGCCTGGGACCGAGATATATTGATCTTGCCCGTCGAGTTCCTGTGTAGAACCGAGCACAGTTGCCCGCGATCAACGCGCCCTGACGATCATCAGGATTGCCCGGAGAACAAATTCCTTACACATAAGTGAGCCGCGCAACGACGCGGCGCCGGGGGGTGCACATGAGAGTTCGACTTGTTGCCGCGGCGCTGCTCGCCGCGAGCGTCGGCGCGTGCGGAAGCATCACGCGCGGCATCACAGAGCAGATGTCGTTCCTGACGGAGCCGCCCGGCGCTCAGATGGTCACGAACAGGCACTATGCGTGCCCCGCGACGCCCTGCTCCCTAGCGGTCGATCGTTCGGACGAGTTCGACGTCACCTTCACGAAGCCCGGCTATCGGCCGCAGACGGTGCCGGTCCGGACCAAGATTGTCGGCAAGGGAGCCGCCGGTTTCGCGGGCAACATCCTAATTGGCGGTGCGATCGGCATGGGCGTCGATGCCGCGACGGGCGCCGCCCTGGATCACACGCCGAACCCGGTCAGCGTGACCCTGGTGCCGGACGCGCTGCCGAGCGCTCAGGCCCGCAGCCGGAAACCGCGTCGCGGCGAGGCCGGACTGTGACCGCCCGCGCCGCCTCCGTCAGGTCGAACCGCGCCATCCGGAACCCGTCGTCTCCGCAAAGGCTGACCGTGGTCCGGCTCACCGGTGCCGGACGTCAGGGTTTCGCGACCTAGACGAGCACCTCCTGCGCGGCCTGCTCGCCCACCCCGAACACCCGCTTGTAGCGGGCCACCTCCGCCTCCGGCCCGATCGCCTTGGTGGGGTTGTCGGAGATCTTCACCGCCGGGCGCCCGTCGGCCGCGATGACCTTGCAGACGATCGAGATGGGGTCGAGGCCCTGTCCCGGGGCGAGCCCGCGGAAGTCGTTGGTCAGCAGCGTCCCCCAGCCGTAGCCGATCCGCATGCGGCCGTGGAAATGCCCATGGATGCGCTCGATCGCGTCGATGTCGAGGCCGTCCGAGAAGATCGCGAGCTTGGTCGCCGGATCGGCGCCGCGGCTCCGCCAGAAGGCGATCGCCTCCTCGCCGCCCTCGATCGGATCCTTCGAATCGATGCGGATGCCCGTCCAGGCCGTGAGCCAGTCAGGCGCGCCCGCCAGGAAGCCGGCGGTACCGTAGGTGTCGGGCAGGACGACGAGGAGGTTGCCGGCGTAATCCTGCTGCCAGTCGCGCAGGACCTCGTAGGGCGCCCGGGCGAGCGCCGCGTCGTCCTCCGCGAGGGCCGCGTAGACCATGGGCAGTTCGTGGGCGTTGGTCCCCACCGCCTCGACCTCGCGGCGCAGGGCGATCAGGCAGTTCGACGTGCCGAGGAAGCCCGCGCCCAGGCCCTCCTGCATCGCCTGCACGCACCAGTCCTGCCAGAGGAAGCCATGGCGCCGCCGCGTGCCGAAATCGGCGATCGAGAGGTCGGGCAGGCGCCGCAGGCGCTCGATCTTCTCCCACACCCGGGCCATGGCCCGGGCGTAGAGAATCTGCAGCTCGAAGCGCCCCATGCCGCGTAGCGTCGCCCGCGAGCGCAGCTCGTTGAGGATCGCGAGCGCCGGGACCTCCCACATCGTGGTCTCGATCCAGGGCCCGTGGAAGGTCAGCACGTACTGCCCGTCGCGGGCCTCCAGCTCGTACTCCGGCAGGCGGAACGCCTCCAGCCAGTCCATGAAGGCGGCCGAGAGGATCTGGCGCTCGCCGTAGAAGGTGTTGCCGCGCAGCCAGGTGGACTCGCCCCGGCTGAGCCGGAGCGTGCGCGCGTGGTCGAGCTGCTCGCGCAAGGCGCCGGGGTCGACCTCGTCGGCGATGCGGATGCGCCGCGTGCGGTTCTGGATGCCGAAGGTGACGGCGACGTCGGGATGGCGACGGAAGATCGTCTGCGCCATCAGGAGCTTGTAGAAGTCCGTGTCGAGCAGCGAGCGGACGATCGGGTCGATCCGGAAATTGTGGTTGTAGACCCGGGTCGCGATATCGAGCATCGGGGGAGGCAACCCTCGCGCGGGCCAGCGCCGGAGACCAAGCGCTGAAAGACAAGCGCCGTGAGATTGGGCGCCGCCGGACAACGATCCGCGCCCGCCGATCTAAACGCCAAGGGCTAGTCGAGCGGATCGGCAGGCGCGGACGGCCGGTGATTGAGGGGCCGGCCCCGTGAAGCTAAAGCATAACGGCCGCGAAACCAGGGGCGCGGCCGCACTATTTTTTCACGAGACGGTGCCGGGCGGGCACGCCGTCTACGCGCCCGCCCGGCGGACCCGCGTCAGGCGAGGTCGACCTTCTTGGTCTCGGTCTTCGGGCTCTCGCCCGTGAGCGTCGCCTTCACGTAGCCGTAGAGGTGGACCATCGTGCTGTTGGGGCTGTCCCAGTACTCCCCCTTCTCCGGATGGACCCGGATCAGCGCGACCTCCGGGTCGTCCTTCCCGTTCGGGAACCAGGTCTTCAGGCTCTCCTGCCACTTGTCGTTGATGATCGCCTGGTCGCGCACGATCTCGGCCTTGCCGGCGATCGAGACGTAGGTCTGGTTCGAGGGGTCCGCGTAGGCGAGGTTGATCTGGTTGTCGCGCCCGATCTCGGCGGTCTTGGGCGAATGCAGCTTGGTGAAGAACCACAGGTCGCCGTTCTCGTCGGCGTCGTTGTTCCACATCGGGCGGCTGTAGAGCTTCCCGTCCGGATCCGCGGTGGTCATCATCGCGATCTTGACGTCCTTGATCAGCTCGAACAGCTTCTTGGCGCCCTCGTGATCGCGGTGGTTGCCCTGGTGCATGGGGTGATCTCTCCAACTCGTCCGAACGGCAGGTGCGGGGCGCCGGTGCGTCCCCCCGGATGCGGCCTGCCCGTAAGTCGAGTCGACAACGAGGGAGCGCCGCGATGGTTTCGCGGCGCCCCGGCCCGGGTCGCAGGCTCAGAAGCGGTAGCGCAGGCCCGCCGACACCGTGCGGTCGTCCCCACCCGAGCGCGCGAAGCTCGTGGAGCCCGTCACCACGCCGCTGAGGCCCCGCCCGAGGTCGATGTCGAGCCCGCCCGAGACGCGCCCGTAGACGTCGTCGCCCAGCCGCCCCGTCTGCGTGCGGATCAGCAGTGCCGGCGCGTAGGTCTGGAACGAGGACACCGTGCGCACCCCGTCGAGCACATCGTGCTGCGCCGTCAGGTTCACGAACGGCGAGACCGCCCCTCCGAGGACCGGCAGGAGCGTGCGCACCTGCAGGCCGCCGCCCACCGTCAGGCCCTCCAGCCGCTGCCCGCGCACGCCGATGGTCAGCAGCGGGTCGCCGCTCTCGCGGTAGGCGCCCACGTGCACGTTGGCGTAGCTCATCTCGGCGATCGGCCCGGCCCGGAAGCTGCCGAGGTCGAACAGGTAGCCGGCCCGGCCCGAGGCCGTCACGGTGTCGCCGGAGGGCCGCGCGCCGATGCGGTCGTTCATCACGCCCGGTCGGTCGAGGGTGTAGCGGTTGGAGCCGTAGGTGACGGCCCCGTCGAGGAACAGGTTCGGCCCGGTGTAGGAGGCGAAGAGGCCGCCCTGGAAGCTGTCGAGGTCGATCCGGCCGTTCGAGAGGCCGCGCAGGTCCACGCTCGTGTTGAGGTAGTTGAAGGCGGCGCCGATCACGAGGTTGGGGGTCGCCTGGTACTGCAGGCCCGCGGTGACGCCGCCGAAATCGGCACCGTAGGTCGAGCCCAGGCTGCCCTGCGCGGTGTTCTGCGCGGTGCGGTCGAGGGCCGCGTAGGTGCCCAGCGCGAACAGCGAGAGCGGGCTGCCGACCTGGACGGGGATGAGGGTCGGGGGCGCGCGGTTCGGCAGGTCGGCGGCGTACTGGCCGGGGACGGTGGGCAGGGCGTTGCGGCGGCGCTCGGCGTTGAGGCGGCCCATCAGGGCGGAGCCGAAGGCGAGGCCGGCGGCCTGGCCGAGCTCACCCTGCGGCCCGATAGTCAGCGGCGCGTTGAGCTGGTTGGCCAGGAACTGGGCGATCCAGGTGTTGGTCCGGCCCGTGTTGTGCGCGCCATCCACCAGGATGCGCTGGTTCTCCAGGGCACCGTTGCTGGCGGTGCCGTTCGTCACGCAGGCCTGCACCAGGGTGCAAGGCGTCAGGGCGTCTGGACCGAAACCGTAGGCGGTGGGGTCGGCGCGCAGGCGGGCGATCACACCGGCCGCGTCGAAGTAGTGGATGTTGAGGCCCCGGGCGGAGAGGGGCGAGAGGGCGTTGGGCAGCGCGGCGTTGACGGCCAGGGACATCTCGTTGCTGCCCAGATTGACGGGCCCTAAGCCCGGGACGACGAATTCGGGTGCGCGATCGGTCTTCTGGTTGAAGACCACGAACTGTCGTGCGCCCAGACCCGCGAGGCGGTTGATCGCCCCGACCGTGTTGTCGACGACGAAGGCGGCCGTGTCCGCCTTCTGCTGCGGCGTCGCGCCGACGTTCACGGCGACGGGCGTGATATCGTTGTAGCCGATCCAGACGTTGACGAGGTCGCGCGGACCGAACTGGCCGATGCGCGCCTGCGCCTGGTCGATCTGGTCCGGCAGGCCCCAGGCGAAAGCCGGAGACGAGAACGGGTCGGGCGCCTGACGGATCAGGCGCGCACCGCCGACAGCGTAATCGTCACCCGCCCGGTAGGGCACGCCGATCCGGCCCGGTACCACCTCGAAGTAGTTCGGTGCGTTCGACCAGCGGCCCCCTTCGAAGATGCGCCACGTCCCCTGCAGGAGTTCGGGCGGGCTGTAGCCGTTCACCTCGCGCGGGATGCGGCCGTTGTCGGTGAGACTGTCGCCGAAGGCGACGTAGCGGGTGAAGTAGCCCTGCTGGGCCTGGGCGCTCGCGCAGCCGAGGAGAAGGCCGCCGAGAACGGCGGCCGCGCGCTTCCTGAACATTCCGATCCCCCTTTTGTGCGAGCCTTCTCGGCTGCGCGCATTTTCTCGATGAGGCCGCCAACCGATCATTCCGCCGCGAAGACATGCAAGGATGATCGATCTTTGGCCGCAACGCGGAGACCTACGTGTTGCTTTGCTGTCTCAGCAAATCGACCAGAAAGGACAAGTTTTTACCAAGGACTATTACCAATTCTGTGGTTGAGCGTTATTTGCGCACTCCGGGACTCCTATAGAAACCCCTCGGGCACCGCGCCGCCGGCCCCGATTCGGGCCCCGCGGCGTTCCGGACTGGGGCCCTTCGCGTTTGCGGCCGCAGGGTCTACATGGCGGGGGCCTGCATGGCGCAGGACGGCCCGAGCGCAGGGCCGCACCACCGGTGAGGAGTTCCCCTTGGCGATCACCCGCGACGACGTGATGAGGGCGCTGGCGGGCGTCACGGTCGATGCCGCCGGCACCACCCTGCCGGGATCCGGGCGCCTCTCCCAGGTCGTCGTGGACCCGACGAGCCGGGTGATGTTCTCGATCCTGATCGACCCGAGCGAGGCGGAGCGGTTCGAGGCGGTGCGCCGCGAGGCGGAGGGGCGGGTGCTCGCCATGCCGGGCGTCTCGGGCGTGTTCGCGAGCCTCACCTCGGAGCGCGGGCCGAACATGCCGGCGCAGTCGGCGGCCGCGCCGCGGCCGGTGCCGCCGGGGCCCGGTGCCCCGCCGAACCAGGGCCCGCAGCTGCCGGGCGTGCGCCACATCGTGGCGGTGGCCTCCGGCAAGGGCGGGGTCGGCAAGTCCACCACCGCCTGCAACCTCGCCCTCGCGCTCCTCGGGCAGGGGCTGAAGGTCGGCCTCCTCGATGCCGACATCTACGGCCCCTCGGTGCCCAAGCTGTTCGGCCTGTCGGGCAAGCCGCGGGTGCTGGAGGGCCGCGTGCTGGAGCCCATGGAGGGCTACGGCCTCAAGGTGATGTCGATCGGCTTCCTGATCGAACCCGAGTCGGCGATGATCTGGCGCGGGCCGATGGTGCAGTCCGCGATCACCCAGATGCTGCGCGAGGTGGCCTGGGGCGAGCTCGACGTGCTGCTCGTGGACATGCCCCCCGGCACGGGCGACGCGCAGCTCACCATGGCGCAGGCGACGCCGCTGTCCGGCGCCGTGATCGTCTCCACCCCGCAGGACCTCGCGCTGATCGATGCGCGCCGGGGCGTGACCATGTTCAAGAAGGTGGCGGTGCCGATCCTCGGCGTCATCGAGAACATGGCGACCTTCGTGTGCCCGAACTGCGGACACGCCTCGCACATCTTCGGACACGGGGGCGCCCGCGCCGAGGCCCAGCGCCTGGGCGTGCCGTTCCTCGGCGAGGTGCCCCTCACCATGACGATCCGCGAGACCTCGGATTCCGGCAGGCCGGTCGTCGCCACCGATCCCGAAGGCCCGCCGGCGCAGGGCTACCGGGCCATCGCCCGCCAGCTCTGGGCGAACCTCTCGGGCGCGCCGGCCGGGCGCGCGGCGCCCCGCATCGTCATCGAGTAGGGTCCCGCCGGTGCGCCCGACCCTCGGCGTCATCCTGGCGGGCGGCCTGTCCCGGCGCATGGGCGGAGGCGACAAGGCGCTGCGCTCCCTCGGGGGCGTCCGCCTTCTCGACCGCGTCGCGGCCCGCCTCGGCCCGCAATGCGCGCTGGGGCTCATCCTCAACGGGAACGGCGATCCCGCCCGCTTCGCCTTCCCGGGCACGGTGGTGGCGGACGGGGTCGCGGGCCATCCCGGTCCCCTCGCGGGCATCCTGGCGGCCCTCGACTACGCCCGGACCCATCACCCGGACGCCGCGCAGATGGTGAGCGTGACCGGCGACGCGCCGTTCCTGCCGGGCGACCTCGTCGCCCGCCTCGACGCGGCGCGGGGCGATGCGCCGATCGCGGTCGCGGCCTCGGGGGAGCGCCGGCACTTCACCACGGCGCTGTGGTCGGTGGACCTGCGCGACGACCTGCGGGCCGCCCTGGTGGAGCGGGACGAGCGCCGGGTCGGCGCCTACCTCGCGCGCCACGCCGCCGTCCCGGTCGCCTGGCCCGACCAGCCGGTGGACCCGTTCCTGAACGTCAACGCGCCGGAGGACCTGGCGCGCGCCGAGGCGCTGCTGGAGCGCCTCGGCCCGGCGTGAGCCTCAGGCCGCCGCGACGGTGGCCTTCACGATGCGGTCCGGATCGCGCACGGGCTCGCCGCGCTTGATCGTGTCGACCACCTCCATGCCCTCGATGACCTTCCCCCAGACCGTGTACTGCTTGTCGAGGAAGCGCGCGTCGTCGAAGCAGATGAAGAACTGCGAGTTCGCCGAGTGCGGGAAGTTGGTGCGGGCCATGGAGCAGGTGCCGCGCGTGTGCGGCTCGCTGTTGAACTCGGCATTGAGGTCGGGCAGGTCCGAGCCGCCGGAGCCCGTGCCGGTCGGGTCGCCGGTCTGCGCCATGAAGCCGTCGATGACGCGGTGGAACGGCACCCCATCGTAGAAGCCCTGGCCCGTGAGCGTCTTGATGCGCTCGACGTGGTTCGGCGCGAGGTCGGGCCGCAGGCCGATCACGACGCGGCCCTTGGTGGTCTCCAGAACGATGGTTTCGGTGTCGGCCATGTGTGCGTCTCCGTCCGTGGTGGATCGCGGTGGTGGATCGGAAGGGGGCCTAGCCCGCCTGGGCCGGGACCGCAAATCCAGGGTTCGGGCGGCGGGACCCGCGCGGGCCCGCTACCGGGCCTTCTCGGCCATCTGCATCTTCACGATCTTGTCGGGGTTCTGGACGGCCCCGCCGGGAGCGCCGGGCGCCGCCTTCTTGATCGCGTCGACCGCCTCCATGCCGCTCGAGACGAGCCCCACCACCGTGTACTTGCCGTTGAGGAAGGACGCGTCCCCGAGGCAGATGAAGAACTGCGAGTTCGCCGAATCCGGGTCCGCCGAGCGGGCCATGCCCACCGTGCCGCGGCGGAACTGGGCCGAGGAGAACTCGGCCGGGATGTTCGGCAGGCTGGAGCCGCCGGTGCCGTTGCCCTTGGGGTCGCCGGTCTGCGCCATGAAGCCGTCCATGACGCGGTGGAACTTCAGGCCGTTGTAGAAGCCCTGGTTGATCAGCGTCTTGAGCTGCTGGACGTGGCGCGGCGCAAGGTCCGGCCGCAGCTCGATCGTGACCCGCCCGTCCTTGGTGTCGAGGTAGACGGTGTTCTGGTCGGCGGCGCGCGCCGCCCCCGTGAGGCCGCCGCCGAGGGCGAGGGCGAGGATTGCGGTCCGGATGACGTGACGACGGTTCATCGGGTTCATCGGGTTCATGGGCGGGAGGATCTCCGGGTCGGGGTTCAGGCTCTGGCGAAGCGCGCGGCGAGGCGCTCGGCCACCGCGGGGGGCACGAAGGGGGCGACGTCCCCGCCCATGGCGGCGATCTGCCGGACGAGGGTCGCGGTGATCGGGCGCACCTGGATCGAGGCGGGCAGGAACACGGTCTGCACCTCGGGCGCCATGGCGCCGTTCATCCCCGCGAGCTGCATCTCGTAGTCGAGGTCGGTGCCGTCGCGCAGGCCGCGGATGAACAGGGTGGCGCCGCAGCGCCGCGCGGCCGAGACCGCGAGATCGTCGAAGGTGGCGATCTCCAGTTCCGTCCCCTCCGAGGCCGCGAGCGGTGCGCAGGTCTCGGCCAGCAGCTCCGCCCGCTCGTCGGCGGTGAAGAGCGGCGCCTTGCCGGGATGCACGCCGATCGCGATCACGAGGCGCGGCACGAGGCGGCAGGCCTGACGGATGACGTCGAGGTGGCCGTTGGTGACCGGGTCGAAGGAGCCGGCGTAGAGCGCGGTGCGGATCATCGGGGCACGCTCTACAGCGTCTTGAGGAAGCCCGCGAGCCGCATCAGGCCCTCCGGCCAGGGCCCGTGCCCGCTCGCCACGTTGATGTGACCGGATTCGCCGGCATCCACGAGGGCGGAGCCCCAGGCATGGGCGAAGTCGTCGGCCCGCTCGTAGGCGCAGTAGGGGTCGGTCCGGCTGGCGACCAGCAGGCTCGGGAACGGCAGCGGGTCGCGCGGGATCGGCGCGAAGGCGCGGGTGGAGTCGGGGAGGTTCGGCGTCTCCTCGACGTCCGGCAGGGCCACGAACAGGGCTCCGCGCACCACGCCCGGGGGAAAGTCCGGCACGGCCTCGACGCAGGCGACGACGCCCAGGCTGTGGGCGATGAGGATGACGGGCCGGGTGGCGCCCCGCACGGCCTCGGCGATGCGGCCGCGCCAGGCGCCGGGCTCCGGCGCGTGCCAGTCGTCCTGCTCGACGATCCGGGCGGTGGCGAGCCGGCTCGCCCAGCGGGCCTGCCAGTGCTCCTCCCCGGAGCCCGCGAGGCCCGGAACGATCAGGATGTCGCAATCGGCGGTCTTCATGGCCCCTGCCTAACCAAAGGGGCCGGACCCGTCGAGCCGCCTTACTCGGCGGCGGCCGGCAGGAGGGCCGGGGCTGCTCCGATCTCGGCGGCGATGCCTGTCGAGGCGAGGTTCTTCGATTTCGCCTCGATCTCGAAATCGGCCCAGGCGAGGTGTCGGGCGACGAGGGCGTTCAGGGCGCGGTTCCACATCATGTCGGAATGCGCCGCGAGGTCCCGCCAGGAATGACCGGCCTCGCGCAGCGCCCGGAAGTCCGGCAAGCGGTCCGGGTCGTGGTCGGCCAGCACCGTCTCGCGGGAGACGCTGACATGGGCCACCGGCCGCACGCCGTGCCAGGATTCCCGGACACGGGCGATCCGGGGATCGTCCGGCTCGATGTACTGGCCGCCGCTCTCGACCCAGTGGTGATGGATGTCGAGCACCACCGGCACGAGGTCGGAGAGCTGCAGCACCGCATCGAGCCCGAAGGAGTTCTCGTCGTTCTCCACCGTCACCAGGTCGCGCGCCACGCGGCTCACCCGGGGCAGGGTCTCGCGCCAGCCCGCGACGCCGGGGTCCCGGGCGCCGACGTGGATGTTGATGTGGGCGCCGTGCGGGTGCCAGCCGCCGCCGTAGCCCATCCGGTCCATGACCTCAGCGTGGTAGTCGAGTTCCTCGATGCCGTTCTGCAGCGCGGCCGGGTTGCGGCTCGCCAGGATGCAGAACGGGCCGGGATGGAGGCTCAGGCGCACGCCGAGTGCGCGGGCGAGGGCGCCGCAGGCGGCCAAGCCCTCCTCGATCACGCGGTCGAGCTCCGGCTCGGCGTAGAGGGGGCGGACGGCCGGATGGGTGTAGGCGGGCAGGACCGAGCTCGCCATGCGCAGGAGCCGCTCCAGCGGCGGGCGCGCACCGACCCAGGTGATCTGCCGGCGCAGGGCCACCAGGTTGTGCGCGACGATCTCGCCGAGCTTCGCCCGCGCGGCATCGGGCGCGAGCCGCTGCAGGTATGCCACCGTGACGCTCGTCAGGTTCATGGCGAGCGCCGCGTCCTTGGCGGCCTTCAGCGTCTTGTGGGTGCCGGGTGGCTCGTCCGGGATGAACTTGCAGCAGAATCCCAGGCGGGGTGCGTCGTCGGCGGGAGGCTCGGCAAGCGGCTCGATGGGACCGGGGGCGGGCGAGGGGGGGCTCATCCCGGGACAACGCCGCAACCCTGGATTCGACGCACGGTCGATGCTCCGTCCGAGGGCCGGATCGAAACGAAGCGGGCGGCGCCCGGAGGCGCCGCCCGCAAAGCCCGACAGTCTGTGTCGGCTCAGAGCCGGTGTGCCGTCCGGTCGTCGCGGGGCGCACCCTGGCCGGGCTGCCCGGGCCGGGGGGACTGGCCGCCGGGCTGCTCGGCCGCGGCCTGCAGATTGTCGGGGTCGAGGGCGCGCTCCACGAAGGCGCGGCCCTGGTGCGTGAACTCGCGGGCGTAACGCAGTCCCTGGTCGCGGACCTCGTCGGCCCAGGGCCCGAGGTTGCGGTCCTCCTGGCGGGTGCGCGGCAGCAGCGCGCCGAGGAGGAGGCCCGCCGCGACGCCGACCACGCCGACGAGGAGCGGGTTCTCGCTCACGAACTGCTCGACGGCGGTGCGGCCCTGGTCGAGGCGCGCCTGACCGCGATCCCGCAGGTCCTCGGCCCGGCGCCGGCCGCTCGCGCGGACGTCCGAGGCCCAGTCGCGCGCCTGATCGGCCGTGTCCCGCGCCTGGCCCCGCAGCTGGTCGGCCAGATCGGAGGCGCGGCCCGCGGCTGCGCCGAACCTGTCGCGGGCCCGGTCGGCGAGGTCGCCCGCCACGTCCCGCGCCTGCCCCGCGAGGTCGTCGGCCGTGTCACGGGCCTTCCCCGCCAGGTCATCGGCCTTGCCGCGGGCCTGCCCCGAATAATCGGATGCGCGCGCACGCAGGTCGGCGGCCGCGCCGGGGAGCGGATCGCGGCTGCCGGTCGGATCGGGGCGGAAGCTGTGGTCGCCCGAGCGGGCGTGGGGATCGTGGTCGGCCGTGCCGATGGAGTCGCCGGCGCCCTTCGGATCGGGCCGCAGCGTATGGTCGGCCGAGCGCGCGTGGGGATCGAGGCTCCCCGGGGAGGGTGCATCCTTCGGCGGGGTCTGATGCAGGCTGCGGGCGGAGCTGCCCGCCGGCATGCCGGCCTCCGCGGCGAGGTTCTCCGGGAGCGAGCCGGGTGTCTTGGGTTTCGGGTTGTCACTCATGGCTGACTCCTGTCGGTCTGGTTGGTCTGTGGTCCCGAGCCGATCCTGATGGCGGAAGCGCCGGTCGGCCCGCGCGCCGGAGCGGGTTGGCCGGCGCGACGGCGGACGCTCAGACCTGTGTTTCCTCGGCGAGTTCCCGGCTCGGCTGCCGGGTCGGGAGATCGGGGTCGTAGACCCGTGCGGCACCCGTGTTCATCACCGGCACGCGGGCGGCGCGGACGTCGCCGCGGCGCCGGGCGGCGTCGTTCGAGATGCGGTGGATCAGCCAGCCCACGCCGGCCGCGATGATCATCACCGGCACCGGGTTGCGCCGCACCGCGTCGAGGGCGTTGTCGTAGACGCCGCTCAACGGGGTGCGCCGGGCGGTGCCGAGCATCTCGTCCACGAGGCTCGAGACGGTCAGCCGCCCCTGGATCTGATCGATCGTCTGGTCGAGGCGGGCGCGGCTCGCCTCGATGTCCTGCTCGAGGTCGTTCATCGAGCTCATGGTCAGGAAACCCTTTCAGAGAGCGCGCGGGCATCCTGGCGGACCTGCCGGGTGGTGCGCATCGGCGCCAGCGTCGACAGCGACATGGCGCTCCGGCCCCAGAGCGCGAGGCCGACCGCGATGACGAGGAGCACCCCGCCGACGATCAGCGCCGACAGCCATTCCGAGCCGACGATCGTGGCGAGCCACTTCACGAAGGCGCCGATCAGGACGATGAGCGCCACCACGGCGAAGACCGCGGAGGCGACGAGGCAGGCGAGGCCGACGAACAGCGAGCGGACGTTGCTCGCCATCTCGGCCCGGAAGAGGGCGATCTCCTTGCGGGCGAGCTCGTTGGTCTCGCGCAGGGCGTCCCCGATCAGGCCCTGGATGCTGCTGGGCGGGGGCCCGGGGGGCGGGGCGGCGTTCGGTCCGTTCGACATCGGACGACCTCAGGCGCGGTAGTCGAAGGCGTCGCGGTCGTGCCGGCGGGTGTCCCGCGGCAGGCCCGAAGCTTCCGGCAGGCTGGACGACTTGATGAAGCGGGCGGCGATGAAGCCCGCCACGAAGGTCCCGACCGCGACGGCGACGGGCGCGCGCCGGGCGAAGGATTCCGCCTCCTCGTAGAAGTCGGTGAAGCTGCGCGCCTCGATCGAGCCGCCGAGCTGCTCCAGCCCCTCGGCCGCGCTGTCGAAGAACGCCTTGATGTTGGGCCGGTCGTCGAAGGTGCGACTGGAATCGCGCAGCGTCTTGGCCAGGTCGTTGACGGACTGGGCCGCGTCGCCCTTGCGGCGCTCGACGTAATCCTGCGCCTGCGCCCGGGCGGCGTCCATGAGGCTGCGGCCGCGCTCGGCGGCCACGTCGGCGATGCCCTCGACCTCGCCCTTGAGGCCGCGCCAGTCGGCCGCCTCCCGCGCCGCGGGGTCGCCGGACGGCGCGGCGGAGGGGTTCGGGATCTCGGTCGCGGCCATGTCGGGCTCCTCACGCGGGACGGTCTTTACGAACGTCCGAGGGGGACGTTCGGATGCGGCTGATCAACTCGGCTTGGTAACCCTGTGCCCCGCGGGCGGTTCCGGTCGGTCGGCGGGAGCCCACAGGGAGACGCGCGGGTGCCGCGGCGGCGACGGGATGCCCTCAGCCCGCGTTCAGCCCCCGCGGTGCACGGTGCGTCCTGTCGCGGCGAGCCGGCCGGCGAGGGGGTGGGGATGAGGTGCGCGCGAGACCGACAGTCCACGCCTTTCGTCGTGAGGCGGGAGAAACTGGATCTTGACCCCGGGGGTTTGATCACGCTTGGCTAGTGCCAACGGATCGCGCTCGGCTTCCGCGCGTTCACCTGAGGAAACGTTTGGACGGGCGCGGGGAACGTCGTGCCCGCGCGCACAGAGGACCGGAGCCGGCTTCGTGGCACGTCTCGTGATCGTATCGAACCGCGTGGCTGTCCCCGAAGAGGGAGGCAAGGCGGTGGCCGCGGGCGGCCTCGCCGTCGCGGTCAAGGAGGCCTTCACGGCCTACGAGGGCCTTTGGTTCGGCTGGAGCGGCAACGTCACGGACGAGCCCTCCGAGGAACCGACCCTGATCGACCGCGGCCGCGTCCAGTACGCGGTCGTCGACCTCTCGCCCCAGGACCACAAGGAATACTACGCTGGGTTCGCCAACCGGGCGCTCTGGCCGATCATGCACTACCGCCTCGGCCTGGGCTCGTTCTCCCGGTCGGACTACGCCGGCTACTCTCGGGTGAACCGCATCTTCGCGCGCACCCTCGCCAAGCTCATCGAGCCCGACGACATCATCTGGGTGCACGACTACCACCTGCTGCCGCTGGCATCGGAGCTGCGCGGCCTCGGCATCGCCAACCCGATCGGCTACTTCCACCACATTCCCTGGCCGGCGGCCGACGTGTTCAACTCGTTGCCCGCCAGCGGCGACCTGCTGCGCGCCATCGCCGATTACGACCTGATCGGCCTGCAGACGGACTCGGACGTCCAGAACCTGCACCGCAACCTCTGCGACACGCTGCGGGCGATCCCCCTCGGCGGCGGCTCGCTGATGGTCGACGGGCGCCGCACCCGCATCCGCTCCTTCCCGATCGGGATCGACGTGGCGGGCTTCAAGGAGGCGGCCGACAAGGCGGCGTCGAACAAGGTGGTCCGGGACACCATGGCGGGCCTGCGCACCCGCAAGCTCCTGATCGGCGTCGACCGGCTCGACTACTCGAAGGGCGTGCCCGAGCGCATGGAGGCGGTGGACCGCTTCTTCGCCTCGAACCCCGACCAGCGCGGCAACGTCGTCTACCTGCAGATCACCCCGAAATCGCGCTCGGAGGTGCCCGAGTACGAGCAGCTCTCCCGCGAGGTGAACGAGACGGTCGGCGAGATCAACGGCAGCCTCGGCGAGCCGGCCTGGACGCCCATCCAGTACGTCACCAAGGCCTATCCGCGCCCCGTCCTCGCCGGCCTCTACCGCGCCGCCCGCGTCGGCCTCGTGACGCCGATGCGCGACGGCATGAACCTCGTCGCCAAGGAGTACATCGTCGCCCAGAGCGCGGAGGACCCGGGCGTGCTGGTGCTCTCGAAGTTCGCCGGCGCGGCACGCCAATTGCCCGAGGCGCTGCTGGTCAACCCCTACGACCGCTTCGAGGTGGCTGAGGCGATCCGCACCGCGCTCTACATGCCGCGGAGCGAGCGCCTGGAGCGCTGGAAGCCGATGGTCGAGCGCATGACCCGCGAGGACGTGGATTGGTGGGCGCGCAACTTCCTCTCGGAACTCGAGAACTTCCGCACCGTCGAGCGCGAGCCTCCGACCACGGCGGCGGCCGCGGAATAGCGCCGCGCCACCCCCTGGACACGCCGCTGGACGTTCGATGATCGGCCTGGACGACGGAGCGCCCGCGCCCTTCGGCGCCCATTTCGACGGCCGCGGCGTCAACTTCGCGCTGTTCTCCGAGAACGCCTGCGCGGTCGATCTCTGCCTGTTCGAGCCCGGCGAGCGGCACGAGACCCGCACGATCCGGCTGCCCTGCCGGACGGACGACGTCTTCCACGGCTACCTCCGCGGCGTGCTGCCCGGCCAGCTCTACGGCTACCGGGTCCACGGGCCGTGGGACCCGGCGCACGGACACCGCTTCAACGCCTCGAAGCTCGTGCTCGACCCCTACGCCCGGGCCCTGAACGGCCGCATCCACTGGCACGACGCCCTCTACGGGCACCGGCGCGGCCTCCTGCGGCCGGACCAGATCGACCGGCGCGACAGCGCAATCCACATGCCGCGGGGCGTCGTCACGGCCCCCGAGGTGCCGGACCTCGCGCTGCGCCCGGTCCATCACCCGCTTTCCGGCACGGTGATCTACGAGGCACACGTCAAGGCGCTGACGATGCTGCACCCGGCGGTTCCCGAGACGGAGCGGGGCACCTACGCGGCGCTCGCCCACCCGGCGATCATCGAGCATCTCTTGCGCCTCGGCGTCACGGCGCTGGAGCTGCTGCCGATCCAGTCCTTCGCGGACGACCGGTTCCTGGTGGAGCGGGGCCTCGTGAACTTCTGGGGCTATTCGCCCCTCAACTATTTCGCGCCCGAGCCGCGCTACCTCGGCGAGGCCGGCATCGGCGGTCTCAAGGCGGCGATCCGCGAGCTGAACGCCGCCGGCATCGAGACGCTGATGGACGTCGTCTACAACCACACCTGCGAGGCCGACCACACCGGGCCGACCCTCTCGTTCCGGGGCATCGACAACGCGAGCTACTACAAGCTCAAGCCCGAGAACCCCCGCGACGAGGTCGATTGCACCGGCTGCGGCAACACCCTCGACGTGTCCCACCCCCGCGTCATGCAGCTCGTGCTCGATTCCCTGCGGCACTGGGTCAGCGCCTACGGCATCGCCGGCTTCCGCTTCGACCTGGCCACGAGCCTCGGCCGATCCCCGCAGGATTTCACGGCCCGGGCGGCCTTCTTCCAGGCCGTCGCCCAGGATCCGGTCCTGGCGCGCGTCAAGATGATCGCGGAGCCGTGGGACATCGGGGCAGGGGGGTACCAGCTCGGCGGCTATCCCCTCGGCTGGAGCGAGTGGAACGACCAGTTCCGCGATTCGCTGCGCGGCTTCTGGCGGGGCGATGCCGGTCAGCTCGCCCGGCTGACCCAGGGTCTCACGGGCTCCCGCGAGATCTTCGCGCCGTCGGGCCGCTCGCCGCTCGCCAGCATCAACTTCGTGGCGAGCCACGACGGCTACACGCTGGCCGACACGGTGGCCTACGAGGAGAAGCACAACCACGCCAACGGCGAGGAGAACCGCGACGGCCACGGCCACAACGTCTCGCGCAACTACGGCGTCGAGGGGGAAACCGACGACCCGGAGATCCTGGGCCTGCGCGCCCGGCAGCGGCGCAACATGCTGGCGACCGTGATGCTCGCGCAGGGCGTGCCGATGATCCTGATGGGCGACGAGCGCGCGCGCTCGCAGGGCGGCAACAACAACGCCTACTGCCAGGACAACCCGACGAGCTGGCTCGACTGGGGGCAGGATCCGGATCCGGACCTCGCTGCGTTCCTCTCGAACCTGACCCGCCTGCGGCGGGAGCAGCCGGCGCTCCGGCGCAGCCGCTTCTTCGACGGCCGCCGGATCGACCCCGACGAGGCGCTGCGCGACGTGCACTGGCTCGACCCCGAGGGCCGCGAGATGGCGGGGGATGCCTGGGGGGATGCCGGCCGACGCTGCTTCGGCATGCAGATCGGCAACGACCTCACCGACGGCGATCGCCTGCTCGTGCTGCTGAACGCCGGGGAGACCCCTTGCGACTTCCGGCTGAGCCCGGTGATCGGCGGCCCCTGGTCGCCGATCTTCGACACCGCGCGGGCGACCGGATCGGTCCCGGAGGCCGAGCGGCTGGCCTATCCGGCCACCGCAACGGTGACGCTCACCGAGCGCTCGGTCCTCGTGCTGACGAGTCCCTACGCGCGAGACACCGGCGACGGCGCAGGGATTTGAGCGGCCGACCACTCGGCGGGGCGGGCGGCTCTGTCGGAGACCTGCTCCACACGGGCACTGTTGCGCCCCCGCGACGATTGCCGCTGCGCATCCTCGCCTTAGTTGCGGTGCGGGGAACCAGAGCCGTCCGGGCGGCCTTGTGTGATGCGTCGCCTCGCTGCCCCAGGGGCCTTCCGGCGCATTTGCAACACCTGAGAGTCTAGGCTTCATGCGGCGCAACCACACGATGGATTTTGGCGCCGAGATCAGCGGCGACGGCGTGCGCTTCGCCCTCTGGGCGCCGACCGCGGGCGATGTCACCCTCGTGGTCGACGGCGCCGATCACGCGATCCCCAAGGCTGGGGGAGGGTGGCGCCGCGTCACGCTGCCGGGCGTCGGGGCGGGCGCCCGCTACGGCTATCGCATCGACGGCGACCTCGTGGTGCCCGATCCCGCCGCACGCTTCCAGCCGGACGACGTCTCGGGCCTCAGCGAGGTGATCGATCCCGCCGCCTACGCTTGGCGGGACTCTGGCTGGAAGGGGCGCCCGTTCGAGGAGGCCGTGATCTACGAGGCGCACGTGGGCACGGCGACGCCGGAGGGCACCTATGCGGGGCTCGCCGAGAAGCTTCCAGCGCTCCGCGACCTCGGCGTCACCGCGATCGAGCTCCTGCCGCTCGCCGACTTCAAGGGCAGCCGCAACTGGGGCTACGACGGCGTGCTGCCTTACGCGCCGGACGGTGCCTACGGACGTCCGGACGACCTCAAGCGGCTGATCGACCGGGCCCACGAGCTCGGCCTGATGGTCTATCTCGATGCGGTCTACAACCACTTCGGTCCGGCCGGAAACTACCTCAACGCCTACGCCAAGACCTTCTTCACCGAGCGGCACCAGACGCCCTGGGGAGCGGGCATCAACTTCGACGGCCGGGAGAGCGGCCACACGGTGCGGCAGTTCTTCATTCAGAATGCCCTCTACTGGCTGGAGGAGTACCACTTCGACGGCCTTCGCTTCGACGCGGTGCACGCGATCCTCGACGATTCGCCGACGCATTTCCTGCAGGAGCTCGGCGAGACCGTCCGCCGGACGTTCCCCGACCGGCAGATCCACCTGATGCTGGAGAACGAGGCCAATCAGGCCCGGTGGCTGGAGCGCGACACCGCCGGCAAGCCGCGCATGCACGACGCCCAGTGGGCGGACGACCTGCATCATTGCTGGCACGTGCTGCTGACCGGGGAGGATTCGGGCTACTACGCGAGCTTCTCCGACAAGCCCGTCGAGCACTTGGCGCGCTGCCTCGCGGAGGGGTTCGCCTACCAGGGCGAGCCGTTCAGGACGCTCGACAACCACCCCCGCGGCGAGCCGTCCGGTCACCTGCCGCCCTCCGCCTTCGTGACCTTCCTGCAGAACCACGATCAGGTCGGCAACCGCGCGCTCGGCGAGCGCCTCAGCCACCTCGCCGACCCTGCGAAGCTCGACCTGGCCCGGGCGGGGCTCCTCCTGGCGCCCCAGATCCCGATGCTCTGGATGGGCGAGGAATGGTCGGCCTCCACGCCGTTCCTGTTCTTCGTGGATTTCGCCCCCGACACGGAGCTGAACACGGCGGTGCGTGAAGGGCGACGCCGGGAGTTCAAGAGCTTCGCGGCCTTCGCGGACGATACCTCCGTGATCCCCGACCCGACGGAGGCGAAGACCTTCACGGATTCGCGCCTCGACTGGTCGGAGCGCGAGCGCTCTCCACACCGCGAGGTGCTGGCCGAGACGACGCGGCTCCTCGCGCTGCGCCGGGACGTCCTGGTCCCCCTCGCCAAGTCCGGCTACCGGGGCGCCGCCGCACATCTGCCGCGCCCGGACGTCGTGGACTGCACCTGGCGCTTCGGCACCGGCACCTGGCGCTTCGTCGGAAACGTCGGAGCGGACCCGTTCACCCCGGAGCTCGGCGCAGGCCGCGTAGTCTGGACGAACGCGCCGGACGGCACGGGCCGCGCGCTTCCGGCCTGGACGGGCGTCTTCATCGAGGGCGCCGCGTGAGCCGGCGCGCCCCGATCCGCAACGACGAAACGGAAGCCACCGCGTGACCGGCACCCTCGAACGTCTGGCCGACCTCGTCGGCGTCGCAGCCGGCTACACCGATGCCTTCGGGCAGCGCGTCGAGACGAGCCTGGAGACCCGCCGCGGCCTCCTCGACGCCCTCGGATTTCCGGTCGGCTCCGACGAGGACGTCGCCCGGAGCCTCGCCGCCGTCGAGGCGCAGCGGCACGGCCTGCTGCCGCCGCTCCTCCCCGTCGAGGCGCGCCGCGCGGCCCGGGTGCCGGTGCGGGCGGAGGGTGGGACGCTCGTCTGGCGCCTCACCGACGAGCGGGGAGGCGTGCGGGAGGGCCGGCTCGCGCTCTCGGGCCACGCGCCCCACCTGGAATTGCCGCCCCTCACCCCCGGCTACCACCACCTTGCGGCGACCCTCGGGGACGTGCGCGCGGAAACCTGGGTCATCGCCGCGCCCCAGCGCTGCTGGCGACCGCGCGCCTACGCGGACGAAGGTGCGAGCGACTGGGGCCTCGCCGCCCAGCTCTACGGGCTGCGCTCGGCCGACAATATCGGCATCGGCACCTACGCCGATGCCGGGCGCGCCGCCCGCGATGCCGGCCTGCGGGGTGCCTCGTTCCTGGGCCTCAGCCCCGTCCACGCCCTGTTCGCCAGCGACCGCACCAAGATCTCCCCCTACTCGCCCTCCTCGCGGCTCTTCCTCGAAACGCTATTCATCGCGCCCCGCAGCCTGCCCGGGCTCGTCGGGTCGCCGGCGGAGCGGCTGCTCGACGAAGCCGAGACGCGCATCGCGGCCCTGCGGGACGCGGCCCTCGTGGACCATGCGGGCGTCTGGGAGGTGCTGTCCCCCGTGCTGCGCGCCCTCTGGGAGGCGTCGCCCGCGCGCGCCGGCACGGATGCGGGCTTCGACGCGTTCCGGGCCGAGGGCGGCGAGAACCTGACCTCGCACGCGACCTTCGAAGCGCTCTCGGAGCACTTCCGGACCCAGGGCGCCCACTGGCTCGGCGACTGGCCGGAAGCGTATCGCCGAGCCGGCACCGACGCGGTCCGGGCCTTCGCGGCCGAGCACGCGGAGGCGGTGAGCTATCACCTCTGGCTGCAATACCTCGCGGACGGCCAGCTCGCCGCCGCCGCGGAGGCGGCCCACGAGGCCGGCATGCGGATCGGCCTCTATCGCGACCTCGCGGTCGGCGCCGACCGCGGCGGTTCCGAGATCTGGTCGCATCCGGAGCGCTTCGCCAACCGCGTCTCGATCGGCGCGCCGCCGGACCTCCTCGCCCCGAAGGGCCAGGACTGGGGCCTGCCGGCCTTCGACCCCCTGGCGATGGAGCGCGACGGGCTCGCGGCCTTCCGCGACCTGGTGCGGGCCAACATGCGCCATGCCGGCGCGATCCGCATCGATCACGCCTTCCAGCTCGCACGGCTCTACCTCATCCCCCTCTCCGGCAGCGCGCGGGACGGCGCCTACGTGGCGATGCCCTTCGAGCCGATGCTGGCTGTGCTGCGCCTGGAGAGCCACCGCCACAAATGCCTCGTCATCGCCGAGGATCTCGGCACCGCGCCGGAGGGCTTCTCCGACGCCCTGATGCAGGCCGGAATCCTGAGCTACCGGATCCTCGCCTTCGAGCGGGAAGGCGACGGGCGCTTCAAGGTGCCGGGCGCCTACCCGCGCGATGCGCTCACGGCCATCACCACCCACGACCTCCCGACCTTCGTGGGCTGGTGGCGCGGCGTCGATACGGACACCCGCCAGTCGCTCGGCCTCTACGACGCCGACCGCGCCGATGCCGAGCGCCAGGAGCGCGTCACCGAGCGCGCCCGGCTGACCGAGGCGCTCGCCACCGAGCAGCTCCTGCCGGGCTACGACGCACCCGACGCCGCCCCCTTCGAGGCGGCCGCCCGCTACCTCGCCCGCGCGCCATCCATGCTGACGGCCGTGCAGTACGAGGACGTCGTCTCAGAGCTGAGCCAGGCCAACGTGCCGGGCTCGACGGAGGGCTACCCGAACTGGCGGCGCAAGCTCGATCGCGACCTCGGCGCGATCGCCGCGCAGGGCGGCCCGCTGGCCAAGCTCGCCGCGAGCCTCGCCGCGGAGGATCGCGGTCCGCGCTCGGGTGCTGCGCGCCTCGCCTCCTCACCGCCGCGGGCGACCTACCGCCTGCAGTTCCACGAGGGCTTCACCTTCGCGGACGCGGAGGCGATCGTCCCCTACCTGGCGCGCCTCGGCATCAGCCACGTCTACGCCTCGCCTCTCCAGAAGGCCCGGCCCGGCTCGACCCACGGCTACGACATCGTCGATCACGGGGCGATCAACCCGGAGCTCGGCGGCGAAGAGGGTTTCGTGAAGCTCTCGGACGCCTTGCGCGCCCACGGCCTCAAGCTCCTCCTCGACATCGTGCCGAACCACATGGGCGTCGGCGGCGCCGACAATCCGTGGTGGCTCTCGGTGCTCGAATGGGGACCGCTCTCGCCCTATGCCCACGCCTTCGACATCGACTGGGAGCGCCTCGGCGCGAACCGCAACCTCGTCATCCCCTTCCTCGGCGACCGCTACGGCGAGGCCCTGGAGAAGGGCACCCTGGAGCTGAAGTTCGACGCGGCCGCCGGCGCCTTCAGCGTCTGGCACTACGAGCACCAGTTCCCAATCCGCCCGCTCAACTACCCGACCATCCTCAACCGGGTGCTGGCGGCCCTCGGAGAGGTCGGCGATGAATCGTCCGCCGATCTGCTCGCGCTCTCCGAGCGCCTGCGGACCATGGGCGAGGAGACGGACCCGGAGCGCCGCCGGGCCTTCCCCGAGGAGGCCGAGGGGCTGAAGCGGCGCCTCGCCGCGGTGCACGCGGCCTCCCCGGCGATCCGGGACGCCGTCGAGCGGGCGCTGCGGCTCCTCAACGGCTTCAAGGGGCATCCCGACAGCTTCGGGCCGCTCCACCGCCTCTTGGAGAGCCAGGCCTACCGCCTCGCCCATTGGCGGGTGGCCTCAAGCGACATCAACTACCGCCGCTTCTTCGACGTGAACTCGCTGGCCGGCCTTCGGGTCGAGAAGTCGGACATCTTCCACCTGTCCCACGAGACTGTCTTCCGGCATGTCCGCGAGGGCCGCATCGATGGCCTGCGCATCGACCACATCGATGGCCTGGCCGATCCCCTGGGCTACGCCCGCGCGCTGCAGGCCGCGGTCGGCCCCGGCTTTTACGTCGTGGTGGAGAAGATCCTGGAGCCCGGCGAGCGGCTGCGGCCGTGGCCGGTTGCCGGCACCACGGGCTACGACGTGCTGAACCAGCTCGACGGAATCCTGGTCGACAAGGCCAAGCGAGGCCGGATCCGGCGGCTCTACGAATGGGCGACGGGCTTCGACGAGCCCTACGGTTTCCAGCTCCGCGCCGCTAAGGCCGAGATCCTGGAGATCAGCTTCGCGAGCGAGCTCGAGGTGCTGACGACGGACCTCAAGGAGATCGCCGACGCCGACCGCCGGACCCGCGACTTCTCCGTGAACGCGATCCGCCGGGCGCTCATCGAGATCATCGCGCGCTTTCCGACCTATCGCAGCTACCTCCCGCCGGACCTCGAGGAGAGCGACGTCGAGCCCGAGGATGTCCGCCTGATCGAGGGGGCGGTCGCCAAGGCGAAGCGCTGGAGCGCGCTGCCCGACCGCTCGGTCCACGACTTCGCGGCGAACACCCTCCTGGGGCGGGTCGACACAGGTGGGCCCGGGCGGCCGGACGCCCGCACCGTCCTGCGCTTCCGCCGGCGCTTCCAGCAGCTCACCGGGCCGGTCATGGCCAAGAGTCTGGAGGACACGCTGTTCTACCGCTACGCGATGCTGCTCGGCCTCAACGAGGTCGGGGGCGACCCCGGCGAGTACGGCATCGACGCGGAGCACTTCCACGCCTTGCAGGCGGCGCGGGCGCGCGATTGGCCGAACGCCATGATCACCACCGCGACCCACGACACCAAGCGCAGCGAGGACGCCCGCACGCGCCTCCTCGCCCTCTCGGAGATGCCCGAGGCCTGGGCCCGCGCCTGGGACCTGTGGCGGGAGACGGCCACGCCGCACCTCGGCGCCATCGACGACGAGCCGGCACCCGACGCCAACGACCAATGGATGTTCTTCCAGGCGATCCTCGGCGCGTGGCCGCTGGAGCTCCTGGAGCACGACGAGCCCGAGGCGATCGCCGATTTCCGCGACCGCCTCATCGCCTACGCCGAGAAGGCCATGCGGGAGGGCAAGCGGCGGTCGAGCTGGGTCAACGTGGACGAGACCTACGAGGGTGCCGTCAAGGCGCTGTTCACGGCGCTGATCGCGCCGGGCTCGGCCTTCCTCGACCGGCTGCGCCCCTTCGCGCGGCAGCTCGCGCATCTCGGCATGATCGCGAGCCTCGGGCGTACCGTCCTCAAGGCGACGCTTCCGGGCCTGCCCGACATCTACCAGGGCACCGAGTTCTGGGACTTCTCCTTCGTGGATCCCGACAACCGGCGCGCCGTGGACTACACGGCGCGCGCGCAGGCGCTTGAGGCAGCGGGCGAGGCCGCAGGCCTTCTCGCATCCTGGCCCGACGGCAGGGTCAAGCAGGCGACCCTCCTGCGCCTCCTCGCGGACCGCGCCGAGCGCCCGGCCTTCTATGCGGAGGCGGATTACCAGCCCCTGGCGGCGACAGGCCCGCGGGCCGCACAGGTGGTGGCTTTCACCCGATCCGATGCGGCCTCCGGAACCGGCGACCTCCTGATCGCGATTCCCCGTCTGGTCACCGAACTCGTCGGCGACGCGGTCTGGTCGGGCGAGGCCTTCTCGGGCTCGACCCTCGTCCTGTCGGCCGAGGGGAGCATGGCGGACGGGACCTGGCACGACCTCGTCACCGGCGTGACGCACGAAGGCCCCACCCTCGACCTCGGGCGGCTCTTCGCGACGCTGCCCTATGCGGTGCTCCGGCGTTCCGCCTGACCACCGCCCGACGACACGAAGTGACCGGCAAGGGACCCGGAAAGAGGCAACCGGAGAGAGCGGCATGAACGCACCGACCAGCGCGACCCCGATCGCAACGCCCGCCGCGCCCGGCACCGGAGCCGTGCCGCTTGCCGGAACCCTGGCGCCCCGGGCGGAGGGCCCGCGCATCTACAACCTCTTCCCGCTCCTGGTCGGGCGGGTCTCGGACTGGACCGCCGAGCTTCCCAGGATCGCGGGGCTCGGATTCGACTGGATCTACCTCAATCCCTTCCATCAGGCCGGCGGGTCGGGCAGCCTCTACGCGGTGGCGGACCCCGAGAGCCTCGATGCGCGCTTCCGCGACGAGGACGGGACGCCGGACGACGAGCAGATCCGCCGCTTCTGCGACGAGGCCCGGCGCCACGGCCTCTCGGTCATGACGGACCTCGTCATCAACCACACCGCCAATGACGGGCGCCTTGCCCGCGAGCGGCCCGACCTGTTCGTGAAGGAGGCGGACGGCAGCATCGCCAGTCCCGCCGCGATCGACCCCGACGATCCGTCGATCCGCACGGTCTGGGGCGATCTCGCCGAGCTCGACTACCATGCGGAGGGCCCGCGCAGGGAGCTGACCCGGATCTGGGGCGCCTACGTCGCACACCTGCAGGGGCTCGGCGTCTCGGGCTTCCGGTGCGACGCCGCCTACAAGGTGCCCCCGGAGGTCTGGCGCGTCCTGATCGGCGAGGCGAAGGCCCGGGACGGCGCCTGCCTGTTCGCCGCCGAGACCCTCGGCTGCACCTTCGAGGAGGCACGCGCCACCGCCGGCGCGGGCTTCGACTATCTGTTCAATTCCTTCGCGTGGTGGGACCTCAAGAAGTCCTGGGCGCTGGAGCAGTACGAGCGCCTGCGCACCATCGCGCCCTCGATCGCGTTCCCCGAGAACCACGACATGGCCCGGCTCGCCGCCGAAGTCGGCGGCGGCCCGGAGGCGGTGGCCGCGGCCCTGCGCAACCGCTACGCCCTCGCCGCCTTCTTCTCGGCCGGCGTGCTGATGCCGATCGGCTACGAGTGGGGCTACGCCCGCGCGCTCCACGTCGTCGAGACGACGCCTGCCGACCGCGAGGGCGAGAGCGGCGTCGACATCTCGGGCTTCGTCGCGGCCGTCAACGCGCTGCGGGCCGAGCTGCCGGCCGCCAACGTCGAGGGTGCGCAGGCTCGCCTCTCGGCGCCCGACGCTCCCTTCGTGGCGCTGGTCCGCTACGACACCGGCCACCCGGCCTCGGCGCGGAACGCCACGCTGGTGCTGTTCAACCCGTCGACGCAGCCGGCGCCCGTCGATGCCGGCGCGCTCATCGCCCGCACCGGTGGACTGCTCGGCCCCTTCGTCGATCGCACGCCCGAGGCCGAGCCGATCGCCTTCCATCCCGGCAGCGCCATCGACCTCGCGCCCGGCGAGTTGCGGATCCTCGCGGCGGAGGCCGCGACCGTCGCCAAGGTCCCCGGGCTCGGCGAGCCGGACGGGCAGGGCCGCGTGGTCATCGAGGCCGTCACCCCGGAGATCGACGGCGGCCGCTCGGCCATCAAGCGCGTGGTCGGCGAGAGCGTGCGGGTCGAGGCCGACATCTTCTCGGACGGCCACGAGATCATCAACGCGGCGATCCTGTCGCGCCCCGCGAGCGGCGGGACGTGGCGGCGCGACCCGATGGTGTTCGTCGATAACGACCGCTGGGCCGGGCAATTCCCGCTGGAGCGCAACGCGCGCTACGTCTTCACCATCGAGGCGTGGCGCGACGCGTTCTCGTCCTGGGTGCGCGATACCCTGAAGAAGCGCGATGCCGGCGTCGACGTGCACCTGGAGACGATCGAGGGCGTCAGCCTCGTTCAGACGGCCGCGGGGCTCGCCGAGGGCCGCGACCGCGAGCGTCTCGCCGCGACGGTCGCGGCGCTTGGCGCCGAGGAGACGGGCTCCGCCGCGCAGCTCGACCTGATCCTGAAGCCCGAGACCACCGCGCTGGTGCGGCGCCATTCCGAGCGCGTCAACGCCTCGCGCTACCCCGTCGAGATCCCGGTCATCGCGGACCGCCTCGCGGCCCGCTTCTCGGCCTGGTACGAGATCTTCCCACGCTCGCAATCGGGCGATCCGAACCGCCACGGCACCTTCGCGGACGTGATCGCGCGCCTGCCCGAGATCCGCGAACTCGGCTTCGACGTGCTCTACTTCACGCCGATCCATCCGATCGGGCGGACCAACCGCAAGGGCAAGAACAACACCCTGAAGGCCCTCGACGGGGATGTCGGGTCGGTCTACGCGGTCGGCGCCGCGGAGGGGGGCCACGAGGCGGTCCATCCCGACCTCGGCACGTTCGAGGATTTCGAGCGCCTCGTCGCGGCGAGCCACGCCTACGGCATGGAGATCGCCCTCGATTTCGCGATCCAGTGCTCGCCCGACCATCCCTGGATCAAGAACCATCCGGAATGGTTCGAGTGGCGGCCGGACGGCACGCTGAAGTTCGCCGAGAACCCGCCGAAGAAGTACGAGGACATCTCGAACGTCCACTTCTACGGCGGGGCGCTGCCCTCCCTCTGGATCGAGCTGCGCGACATCGTGATGGGGTGGTGCGCCCGCGGCGTGCGCATCTTCCGGGTCGACAACCCGCACACCAAGCCGATTCCGTTCTGGGAGTGGATGATCGGCGAAGTGAACGGCCGCTATCCCGACGCGATCTTCCTGGCCGAGGCGTTCACGCGCCCGAAGATGATGAAGAAGCTCGCCAAGGCCGGCTACCAGCAGAGCTACACCTACTTCACCTGGCGCAACACCAAGCAGGAATTGACCGACTACGCGCTCGAACTGGCCGGAGAGATGGGCGAGTACTACCGGCCGAACTTCTTCGCGAACACGCCGGACATCAATCCATACTACCTCCAGACGAGCGGACGCCCGGGCTTCGTCGTGCGCGCGACGCTCGCGGCGACCCTCTCCTCGGTCTACGGCATCTACAACGGCTTCGAGCTGTGCGAGGCCGCGCCCTACCCGGGCAAGGAGGAGTACCTCAACTCCGAGAAGTACGAGCTGAAGGCCTGGGACTACGACCGGCCCGGCAACATCCGCGAGCACATCGTCCGGCTCAACGCCATCCGGCGCGAGAACCCGGCCCTGTGGGATTTCCGGAACGTGACCTTCACGGGCGCCTTCAACGACAACATCATCGCCTACGCCAAGACGACGCCGGAGGGCGACAACTGCGTGTTCGTGATGGTCAACCTCGACCCGAAGAACCGCCAGGAATGCACCTACGAGGTACCGCTCTGGCTGCTCGGCCAGCCGGATCACGGCGCCGTCGAGGTCGAGGACCTGCTGCAGGGCTACACTTTCGAGTTGCGGGGCAAGTCCCACCGAATCGCGCTCGACCCGGCCGAGCGCCCCTGCGTGATCTGGCGCCTCAGAGCGCCGCGGCGGGTTGCCGAATGAGGGCCCGCGTGTCAGCAGGAACCGACGCGCGCGGCCGCCCCGGCCGCGCTCTCGCCAAGATGATGGGCTGAGCAATCCGCCCGACGTTCATGGGCCGGGCGGCGTCGCCGCGCGGTGGCCGGGGAACGCCCTCAACCGAAGGCACGAGGCAGCGACGCGATGATCGATCGCAGCGATCCGCAATGGTACCGGGACGCCATCATCTACCAGATCCACGTCAAGTCGTTCTTCGACTCGACGAACGACGGGATCGGCGACTTCGAGGGCCTCACCCAGAAGCTCGACTACGTGCGCGACCTCGGCGTCACGGCGATCTGGCTGATGCCGTTCTATCCCTCGCCCCTGCGCGACGACGGCTACGACATCGCCGACTACCGCGACATCAACCCGTCCTACGGCACGATGGACGACTTCCGGCGCTTCGTTGAGGCGGCGCACGAGCGCGGCCTGCGCGTCATCACCGAGCTCGTGATCAACCACACCTCGGACCAGCACCCCTGGTTCCAGCGCGCCCGCGAAGCGCCCCCCGGCAGCCCCGAGCGCGACTTCTACGTCTGGTCGGATACGGACGAGCCCTACGGCGACACGCGCATCATCTTCCTCGACACAGAGGCCTCGAACTGGACCTGGGACCCGGTCGCAAAGCAGTACTTCTGGCACCGCTTCTATAGCCATCAGCCCGACCTGAACTTCGACAACCCGAAGGTGCTGGACGCGGTCATCGAGGTGATGCGCTACTGGCTCGACATGGGCGTGGACGGCCTGCGTCTCGACGCGATCCCCTACCTGATCGAGCGCGACGGCACGAACTGCGAGAACCTCGCCGAGACCCACGACGTCATCAAGAAGATCCGCGCGGCCCTCGACGCGAGCTATCCGGACCGGATGCTGCTCGCCGAGGCCAACCAGTGGCCCGAGGAGACGGCGCAGTACTTCGGCGACGGCGACGAGTGCCACATGGCGTTCCACTTCCCGCTGATGCCGCGGATGTACATGGCGATCGCCCGGGAGGACCGGCACCCGATCACCGACATCATGCGCCAGACCCCGGAGATCCCCGAGGGCTGCCAGTGGGCGATCTTCCTGCGCAACCACGACGAGCTGACGCTCGAGATGGTCACGGCCGAGGAGCGCGACTACCTCTGGTCCTTCTACGCCGCCGAGCGGCGCGCCCGCATCAACCTCGGCATCCGCCGCCGCCTCGCGCCGCTCCTCGAGAACGACCGGCGCAAGATCGAGCTGATGAAGTCCCTCGTCCTGTCGATGCCCGGCACGCCGGTGCTCTACTACGGCGACGAGATCGGCATGGGCGACAACATCTACCTCGGCGACCGCGACGGCGTGCGCACGCCGATGCAGTGGTCTCCCGACCGCAACGGCGGCTTCTCGCGGGCGAACCCGCAGCGGCTGTTCCTGCCCTCGATCCAGGACCCGATCTACGGCTTCGACGCCATCAACGTCGAGGCGCAGACCCAGTCGCAGACGAGCCTGCTCAACTGGACGCGGCGCATGATCGCGATCCGCAACAACAGCGTCGCCCTCGGGCGCGGCACGATGCAGTTCCTCTACCCCGCGAACCGCAAGGTGCTCGCCTGGATCCGCGAGTTCGAGGGCGAGCGGGTCCTGTGCGTCGCGAACCTCTCGCGGGCGCCCCAGGCCGTGCAGCTCGACCTCTCGGAACTGCGCAGCGCCGTGCCGATCGAGCTCACCGGCGGCTCGGAGTTTCCGCCGATCGGCGAGCTGCCCTACCTGCTGACGCTGCCGTCCTACGGCTTCTACTGGTTCACGCTCAGCGCTGCGCATGCGGGCGCGGTCGGGCCCCAGCCCGAGGCACCGGAGCTGTTCACGCTGGTCCTGACCGGCGGGATCGAGACCCTGATGGCGGGGCGCGAGCGCACCGCCTTCGAGCGCACCGTGGTGCCGCCCTTCATCGCGAGCCGGCGCTGGTTCGGCGCCAAGGGCTCGCGCATCAAGGCCGTGCAGGTCGTCGACTTCGCCGGGCTCAAGGACGGGCAGGGCGAGGCGAAGTTCCTGCTGCCGCGGGTCGCCGTGACCCTGTCGAACGGCGAGCGGCAGGAATACTTCGTGCCGGTCGGCGTCGACGAGGGCCGCGAGGACGAGGTGCTGATGTCGCACGCGGTCGCCCGCGTCCGGCGCGGCCCCCGCACCGGCCTCCTCTACGGAGCGGCGGCCTCCTCCGCCTTCGCGATCAGCCTCGTGGAGAGCATGCGGGCGGGCCGCGAGATCCCGAGCGAGACGGGCACCCTCGTCTTCGCTCCGACCTCCGCCTTCGACCGCGAGATCGCCTTCGAGGAGAGCGAGGTGCGCCGGCTCTCGGCAGAGCAGAGCAACACCTCGATCGCCATCGGCTCGAAGATGATGCTCAAGCTGCTGCGCCGCCTGCAGCCGGGCACGCATCCCGAGATCGAGGTCGGCCGCTTCCTGACCGAGGAGGCCGAGTTCGGCAACACCCCGGCCCTGCTCGGTACCCTGGAGCACGTCGCGCCGGACGGCACCCGGACGGCGCTCGCACTCCTGCAGTCCTACGTGCTGAACCAGGGCGATGCCTGGACGCTGATGCTCGAGGGGCTTCGCCGGGACTTCGACACGGTGGTGCTCGCGCCCGAGAGCGAGGCGCCGACGCCCGAGGAGGCGTTCCACGCGCACCTGCGCTGGGCGGACCTTCTCGGGCGGCGCACGGCCGAGATGCACAACGCCTTCGCGATCGAGACCGACGATCCGGCCTTCGCCGCGGAGCCGTTCACGGCCGACGACCTCGACCTGCTCGGGCGCGACGCCCGCCATCAGGCCGAGCGGGCCTTCCGGGGTCTCGCGACCCTGATCGACCGCGGGCTCGATGCCGGCAAGCCCGCCTGCGCGGCCCTCACAGAGCGCCGCCACGAGGTCGAGGCGCTGATCGGAAGCCTGACCGAGGCGGAGCCGCACGGGGCCTGGAAGACCCGCATCCACGGGGATTACCACCTCGGCCAGGTGCTCGCCTCCGAGGGGGACCTCGTCATCGTCGACTTCGAGGGGGAGCCCTCGCGGCCCGCCGATGAGCGGCGCGCCAAGTCCACGCCCCTGCGCGACGTCGCCGGGATGCTGCGCTCCTTCGCGTACGGCGCCGAGACCGTCACCCGCGAGATCGCGAGCCGCTTCGCGGATTCCGAGGAGCGGGCCCGCAACGCCTCCATCGCCTGGCGCGGCATGATCGATGCAGCCTTCCTGGAGGGCTACGAGGCGGCGGCAGGGACGAGCCGGGCGGCCGTGCGCGATCCCGAGACCCACGCGCGCCTGCTCCGCCTCTGCCTCCTCACGAAGGCGCTCTACGAGGTGGACTACGAGGCCAACAACCGGCCGGACTGGATCGAAATCCCCGCCCGGGGGGTTCTCAACATTCTGGATGAAACCAAGAGAGGCATGTGAATGACGGGCATCGACGAGACCTTCGCGACCAGGGCCGATCTCGGATCGGGCAAGACCCGGGCTGCTGAGGTTGCGCCGCCCGCCCCATCCGCGCGGCCCGGCGAGCCGCGGACCGGCCCCCATCCGGACGCGGTCGCGGCGATCATGGCCGCGAACCACGGCGACCCCTTCTCGGTCCTCGGCCCCCACAAGGTGGGGGCCGGCGCCTGGGAGGTCCGGGCCGTCCTGCCCGAGGCGAAGTCCGCCGCCCTGCTGACGGCCGGGCGCAGCATCCCGTTCGAGCGGCGCCATCCGGACGGCTTCTACGTCGCGCGGATCGAGGCGGAGGGCCGCCCCCTCTACGAGATCGAGGTCGAGTTCTGGGACGGCGCGAAGCGGCGCCGGCACGACCCCTACGGCTTCGGCTCGTCGCTCGAGCAGCACGACATCAACAACCTGCGCGAAGTCGGCTCGAACGTCGTCTACCGCGTGCTCGGCGCGCAGAAGGGCACGCTCGACGGCATCGACGGCTTCCGCTTCGCGGTCTGGGCGCCGAACGCCAAGCGCGTCAGCATCGTCGGCGACTTCAACGACTGGGACGGCCGCCGCCATCCCATGCGCCTCTGGCAGGACGGGGGCATCTGGGAGCTGTTCGTCCCCGGACTGAAGACCGGTGCGCACTACAAGTTCGAGATCCGCGGGCCCGACGGCAGCCTGCTGCCGCTGAAGGCAGACCCGGTGGCCTTCGCGGCTCAGCAGCCGCCCGAGACGGCCTCCGTCCTGCAGGGGACCTCGGATCCGGAGTGGCGCGACGACGCGTGGATGAGCACGCGCGGCGAGAAGGACCCGCGGCACGCCGCCATCTCGATCTACGAGGTGCATCTCGGCTCGTGGGCGCGGGTGCCCGACGAGGGCAACCGCTACCTGACCTACCGGGAGCTTGCAGCCCGCCTGATCCCCTATGTCAAGGAAATGGGCTTCACCCACATCGAGATGCTCCCGATCACGGAATATCCGTTCGACGGGTCATGGGGCTACCAGCCGGTCTCGCTGTTCGCGCCGACGAGCCGGTTCGGCACGCCGGACGACTTCGCGGAGTTCGTGAATGCCGCCCACGATGCCGGCATCGGCGTGCTGCTCGACTGGGTGCCGGGCCACTTCCCCCTCGACGCGCACGGCCTCGGCCAGTTCGACGGCACGCATCTCTACGAGCACGCCGACCCGCGCCAGGGCTTCCACCAGGACTGGGGCACCTACATCTACAATTTCGGCCGCAGCGAGGTCGCGGCGTTCCTCGCCGCCAACGCGCGCTTCTGGCTGGAGCACTACCACCTCGACGGCCTGCGCGTGGATGCCGTCGCCTCGATGCTCTACCTCGACTATTCGCGGCGCGCCGGCGAGTGGATCCCCAACCAGTACGGCGGCAACGAGAACCTCGACGCGATCAACTTCCTGCGCAAGACCAACGAGGCGACCTACAGCCACGCCCCCGGCACTATGACGGTCGCGGAGGAATCGACCTCCTGGCCCGGCGTGTCGCACCCGACCTACACGGGCGGCCTCGGCTTCGGCTTCAAGTGGAACATGGGGTGGATGCACGACACCCTGCAGTTCATCTCGAAGGAGCCGATCCACCGGCGCTACCACCACCACGACCTGACCTTCGGCCTGCTCTACGCCTTCTCCGAGAACTTCATCCTGCCGCTCTCCCACGACGAGGTGGTGCACGGGAAGGGCTCGATGCTCGGCAAGATGCCGGGGGACCGCTGGCAGAAGTTCGCCAACCTCCGGGCCTATTACGGCTTCATGTGGGGTCATCCCGGCAAGAAGCTGCTCTTCATGGGCGGCGAGTTCGGCCAGGAGCGGGAGTGGAACCACAACCAGTCCCTCGACTGGCACCTCCTCGACGATCCCCTGCACCGGGGCGTCAAGGACGCGATCCGCGACCTCAACCGGCTCTACACGACGACGCCCGCCCTCTACAGCCGCGACGTCGAGGCCGGCGGCTTCCAGTGGCTGGTGGCGGACGACCAGGACAACAGCGTCATCGCCTGGGCCCGAAAGGGCAAGGCGCCGAACGAGATCGCGATCATCGTCTCGAACTTCACGCCCGTGCCCCGCAACGGCTACCGGATCGGCGTACCGGCGGCAGGCTATTACCGGGAGGCGTTCAACTCGGACGCCGAGGGCTACGGCGGCTCGAACGTCGGGAACATGGGCGGCCTCCACGCCGACGCGAGCGAGAGCCACGGGCAGGGCCACTCGCTCTGCCTCACGCTCCCGCCCCTCGCCACCATGATCTTCGTGCTGGAGGGCTGATCCGGAGCCGCCCGCGGGACGGGCCGCCTCAGGCGGCCCGCACGCGTGCGAGGAAGGAGGCCAGTTCCGCGCCGAGCTGTCCCGACTGGCGGGACAGCTCGGAGGCCGAGGCCAACACCTGCGCGGCGGCGGCCCCCGTCTCGCCGGCCGCGTCGGCGACGCCCGCAATGTTGGACGTGACGGCGCCTGTCCCGGCGGCGGCCTGCGCGACGCTGCGCACGATCTCCTGCGTTGCCGCGCCCTGCTCCTCCACCGCGGAGGCGATGCTGCCCGCGACCGCGCTCATCGCCTCGATGCGCGAACCGATGCCCGCGATGGCCGAGACCGCCTGCTGCGTCGCGTCCTGGATGCCGCCGATCTGACGGCTGATCTCGTCCGTCGAGCGGGCCGTCTGGTTGGCGAGTTCCTTCACCTCGGCGGCCACCACCGAGAAGCCGCGGCCGGCCTCGCCGGCGCGGGCCGCCTCGATCGTGGCGTTGAGCGCCAGGAGGTTGGTCTGCCCGGCAATCGCCGAGATCATCGAGACCACGGTCCCGACCTGCGTCGCGGCGCTGCTCAGGTCGCGCACCAGGGCCGCCGTGCGGCCGGCCTCGTCCACGGCGGTCCTGGCGAGGGCCGAGGACGCATCCACCTGCCGCGCGATCTCGGAGACGGAGGTCCTGAGTTCCGCTGCCGCCGAGGCGACGCCCTCGACATGCGTCGATGCCACGCCGGCGGCCGACGCGACGGCCTCGGACCGGCTCGTCGTGTCCGAGGCGGTGTCGGTCATCGTCCGAGCCGCAGCCTGGAGTTCTCCGACCGAGCCCGCAAGGCCGCGCACGATCGGCCCCACCGCCGTCTCGAACGCGTCCGCCATCGCGATGGTGCCTGCCCGGCGGGCGCGCTCCTGCTCCGCTCCCTCCTCCAGGCGGCGCTCCGCCTCGGCCCGCGCGAGGCTGTGCTGGAGCGATTCGAGGCCCCGCGCCATGTCGCCGACCTCGTCGGGCCGATCGCGGCCCGGGATAGCGGCGGTGTAATCGCCCCGCGCAACGGTCGCCATGGCCGCGCCCACCGCCGCATAGCCCCGGACGAGGGCCCGGTAGGCGAACCAGCCGAGTGCCAGCATGGAGGCGATGGTCAGCAGCAGTGCCGCCAGCACGACCCTTGACCAGAACGTCGCCTCGGCCTCGTTCCGGGCGACCGTCGCGGTCGTGCGGTCCTGCAGAAGGACGTAGAACTCGTCGAGGGGCCGCATGATTGCGGCCTTGAACCGGTGGTAATCGGCGGAATGAACGAGGCCGGCGGCGCGCACCCGCGCCTTCTCGGGGTTCCAGTCCGCGATCGCGGCCCCCGCAGGGTCCTTCCCCTCGACGAGGTTCATCGCCTCGACCTCGAGCTTCACGAGACCATCCGAGTTCCGTACCGCCTCCGCGAGCTTTCCGGTCTCCTGATCCGTGAAGCCGAGGCGTTCCATGAGCGTCGAGACCGGCACCGCTTCGCCATCGGGCCGGGGCTTGGCCTCCCCACCGGCGACGAAGTCCCAGTAGATGCGGTGGTACTGCTGGGGGCGGGCCTTGCGGCCGCCGCGAATGTCGAGAACGTCCTGGTATTGCTGCTTCCAGGCCGGATCGCCGGTGACCACGTAGGTGCGCCCGAGGCGCGTGAGGTCGTCGGACCCCTGGCGGATCTCGTCGGCGAGGAGCAGGGATTGCAGCCGCGCCTCGTGGGCCCGTACGACTCCTTCGACCGCAGCGTCGTGGCGGTTGATCGACAAAGCCAAGGTTGCACCAGACACTAAGCTTGCAACGCAAAGTCCAGAAAATATTCTGACCAACTTCCCCACGGCGAATCCCCCGTATTATCGGGACATTCTAGGCCTCAAATCAGTCAACGATGTCTGAACCGACGTCGCGCCCCCGGCCTACTGAGCGATGAACTTGAGCGAGGCGGAGCCCCCGAAACCGTAGACCTCCCGGAGGATTGTCAGAAGGCTCGCGGCAATCGCCGCGTCGGACCATTCGTCCAAAGCATAATCCCGCCAATGGTTTGGGCTGCGTCCCGGCTCGGCGAACCCGGCGGCACGCAGCCTTTCGAGCCGCTCGGGCGTCAGCACCGCGGCGAGCGCCGGCCAGCTCTGGACCGATTGAGCCTCGCAGTAGAGCGCTTCCGGCGACTTGGGGGCGCACTGGACGTAGCCGATGCCGGCATCGAGCACGACGAAGACGGATCGGCCCGCGTTCACGCGCAGGCGCTGCAGCTCGGCCGCGACCCGATCGCCGTGCTGCGCGATCAGGTCCTCCAGGGTCTCGGCCCGCCGCGGCGGCGGGTCCGCCACGTAGGCGCAGGTCCGCACGACCACGCTGCGCAGGGAGGGCGCGTCGTTGACGAGGCCGGCGAGGTTCTGCGACGGGCCGCTGCGCGGCGGGCAGCGCGTGTCCGGCACGTAGTCGGTCCCCACCTCCAGCGCGTCGCCGGCGGCCGCGTAGCCCGAGATCAGCAGATCGAGGATGTGTCCGGCCACCATCCCGGTCGGCATGTCGGCCGGAAACGTCCGCACGTACAGGCCGAAGCTCGGGTCGAGGGACCAACCGAGGCGCGCAATCGCCGCGACGCGCTCCGGCGTCAGGACCGCGTCGAGGGAAGGCTGCATCCGGGTGCCAGCGGCCTCGCACCGGAGGGTGCGGTCGGGCATGCGCCGGCACTGCACCGCCTTGTTGCCATCCCAGACCGTGGCGTAGCCCACCTGATCGGGCCGGGTCAGCACGGTCACGCTCCGGAGCGCCCCGTCGACCCGGGCGAGGGGTTCCGCCTGCGGGGCCGCAAACGCGCCCGCTCTCTGAAGGGCAAGCGCGGCGAGAACGGCCGCCAGGATCGCGCGCGCAGACCTCATCGCCCCAAGCCCCCCCGGGCGCGGGCGCCGGCCGCGTTGATTCGCGCGTCGTCTCCCGCCCGGTCAGGCGATCACGGGACGTCTCGGGGGGTCAACGAACGTTCCGGTGAGCGTTCGGCCCGTTCAGGCCGCGCGTCAGCGCACCGCGGCGTTGTTGCCGAAGGCGCGGGCGTAGAGGGCGCTGTAGTTCAGCGCAGCCCCGTCCCAGCCGAAGCTGCGCGACATCGCCGTGCGCCGCATGGCGTTCAGGCGCTTCTTCTGGCCGAATGTGTCGAGGGCCCGCCGGATTGCCTGGCTGAAGCCCTTCGGCGAGGCATCCGTGAAGGTGAAGCCGGTGACGCCGTCCTCGACGGTGTCGGCGAGGCCGCCCGTGCGCCGCACGATCGGCAGAGAGCCGAAGCGCTGGGCGTACATCTGCGCGAGGCCGCAGGGCTCGAAGCGCGAGGGCATCAGCAGGAAGTCGCTGCCCGCGAACATCCGGCGGGCATCCGTCTCCCGGAAGCCCACGTGGACGCCGACCGTATCGGGGTGCCGGCGCGCCAGCCCGCGCAGCGCGTCCTCGAAGCGGCCTTCGCCCTGTCCGATGACCACGAGCTGCCCGCCCTCGGCCACGATCGTCTCGGCCGCCTGGATCGAGAGGTCGATGCCCTTCTGGTGCACGAGGCGCGAGACGATGGCGAAGAGGGGCCCGCGGGAGAGCGCGAGGCCGAACTGCCGGCGCACGGCTTCGGTGTTGGCGCGCTTGCCCTTCCAGTCGTCCGCCTCGAAGCGCGTGGCGAGGTGCGGGTCCGTGCGGGGGTCCCAGCTCTCGTCGATGCCGTTGAGGATGCCGGCGAGCCGCCCCTGCGCGGCGCGGGTGCGCAGCAGCCCGTCGAGGCCGCAGCCCGAATCCGGCGTCAGGATCTCGCGGGCGTAGGTCTCGCTCACCGTGGTGACGTGGGAGGCGTAGAAGATGCCGGCCTTCAGGAACGAGAGCTGCCCGTAGAACTCGACGCCGTTCATCTGGAAGGCATGGTCCGGCACGCCGAGCCGGGCGAGGTTGTCCTGCGGGAAGAGCCCCTGGTAGGCGAGGTTGTGGATCGTCAGGACGCTCGGGACGCGGGCCGCGCGCCAGGCGAGGTAGGCGGGCGCCAACGCGGCCTGCCAGTCGTTGAGGTGGAGGAGGTCGGCCGACCAGGCTGGGTCGGCGCCCTGCGAGAGCTCGGCCGCGGCGAGGCTGAGGCGCGCGAAGCGCAGGTCGTTGTCGGGAAAGTCACCCTCGGCGTTGCCGTAGGGGGTGCCGTCGCGCTCGTAGAGGTCCGGGCTGAGGAGGACGTAGACGCGAAGCCCGTCGCCCGTCTCCACGAGGCCGAGGTCGCAGGGCGGCACGCCCGCGAAGCCCTCGAGGCGGCCCACGACCGGGATGTCCGGATGGGCCTCGCGCACCTGCCGGTAGCCGGGGATCAGCACGCGCACGTCGTAGTGCCGGCGGAGCGCCCGGGGCAGGGCACCCGCCACCTCGCCGAGGCCTCCGGTCTTCACGAAGTCGGCCATCTCCGGCGTCGCGTAGAGGATGCGCGGCTGCAGGGAGGTTCTGATCTCCGGAAGGGCGTTGGTGATGTCGGCCGAGCCGGGAGCGGGCGCGCTCACAGCGCCCTCGACGGAGCCGACATAAGCCATGAACGCATTCCCACGCCGAGCCGGATGCTCATGGCGGGCAACCCTGCCCGCAGCCAACGTCGACATCACCAACGCCCTCGCGCCTCGCCGGTTCCGCTGCGATGCACAAGTCAGGCCATCGGGAGCGTTAATTTTCCATGCCGCCGCGCTGCAATGCAGCGGATTTAGGTGCGCAGCAAGATCAGACCTTCGGCGCCGGCCAGCGTCACGCTACCGCGGGCGTCGTCGCCACCCCGTCCGGCCGGGTTCGACAGGAGGATCCGCCACGTCGAGCCTTCCGGAAGCGGCACGGTCCGTGAGGCCTGGCCGAAGTTGAGCAGCACGCGGATCACGCTCTCCTCCGCGCTGCGCTCGTAGGCGAGGATGTCGGTGAGGTCCTCCGGGCCGTCGCCCGGAAGGCTCCGGATGGCACCGACCGAGAGGGCCGGGTGCTCGCGCCGCAGGGCGAGCAGGCGCCGGTACAGCGTCAGGATCGAGCCCGGCGCGTCCTGCAGGGCCTCGACGTTCCGGATCTCGGCATCGAGCGAGAGTGGCAGCCACGGCTCGGCCTCGGAGAAGCCCGCCTGCGGCCCGGCATCCCACTGCATCGGCGTGCGCTCGGGGTCCCGGCCGTGGCCGGGCTCGTTGCGCTCCCAGGGATCGCGCACGCGCTCCGGCGGGATCGAGACGTGGTCGAGGCCGATCTCGTCGCCGTAGTACAGGGTGGGCGTGCCCCGCAGGGTCAGGAGGAGCATCGCGGCGATCCGGGCCTGGGCCTGGCCGATGCGAGCGGCGATGCGCGGCTGATCGTGGTTGCCGAGCACCCAGTTCGGCCAGCCGCCCTCGGGCAGGGCCGCCTCGTAATTCTCGACGAGCTCGGCCACCGCGTCGGCCCGCCACGGCGTCTGGATCAGCTGGAAGTTGAAGGGCAGATCGGCGCAATCGAGGTCGGGCCCGTAATAGGCCACGAGCCGCTCGATCGGCAGGTAGATCTCGCCGATCAGAACCCGCTCGTCGTAGGCGTCGAGCACGCGGCGCATCCCGGCGATCACGTCGAGCACCTCCGGGCGATCGGCGGAATAGACCTGGGTGAAGCGGTTGATCTCGGGCTGGTGCGGCAGGAAGTCGGGATTGCCCGGGTTGTCGCGAAAATCCGCGTCCTTGATCAGGTGCCAGATCACGTCGACGCGGAAGCCGTCGACGCCGCGGTCGAGCCAGAAGCGCAGGGCGTCGTGCATCGCGGCACGCACGGCGGGGTTGCGCCAGTTCAGGTCCGGCTGCTCGGCCAGGAAGGCGTGGTAGTAGTATTGGCCGGTGGCGGGATCGAGCGTCCAGGCCGGGCCGCCGAAGTTCGAGAGCCAGTTGTTCGGGGGCCCGCCGTCCGGGGCGGGATCCCGCCAGACGTACCAGTCGCGGCGGGGGTTCTCGCGGGAGGCGCGGCTCTCGGCAAACCACGGGTGCGCGATCGAGGAGTGGTTCGGCACGAAGTCGAGGATCACCTTCAGCTTGCGCCGGTGCGCCTCGGTCACCAGATCGTCGAAATCGGCAAGCGACCCGAACAGCGGATCGATGCCGCAGTAATCGGCCACGTCGTAGCCGAAATCGGCCATCGGCGACGGGTAGATGGGCGAGATCCAGAGCGCATCGACGCCGAGCCAGGCGAGGTAGTCGAGCCGGGTCGTGATGCCCCGGAGGTCGCCGACACCGTCGCCGTCGCTGTCCTGGAACGAGCGGGGATAGACCTGGTAGACCGTGCCGCGCTTCCACCAGATCGTCTCAGGCATCGGGTCGCTCCTCGCGAGTCGGTCGGCCGCCCGTCCTTAATCGCTGACGTCGCCCGAGGCGACCGGCGCGGGACTTCGCGCGGCGTTCAGATTCGCTTCAAGGGCCGATGGCATACTCTCGGGAGGTAGAGGGGGATCTCCGGAAGGTTGTGTCTGCAATGACACAGAGACGCACGACAATGGCCGAAGGCGACCTTCGGTCGGCCCGCGTCTCGACAAGGCCATAGAGGCGACCCACGATCGTGCCCTCTCAGACCGAGGGGGCCAATCACCGCCGACAGACGCGCGTGAAACCTCGCGAGAGGGTCGCGCAGCGCCAGCGATGATGGGGGATGAACGTGTTGAACGAACTGATGACCGCTCCCGAGAAGGGAGACGAGCGAGTTCCCAGCGCTTCCGCGGCGACAGGCCCCGGACGCCTGGCCCAGGTCTGGCGCACGCCCGAACGCCCGTCGGGCGGTGACGCGGTCGCGGATCTGCGCGAGGCCATCCGCGCCAAGCTCGCCTACGCCATCGGGAAGACGCCCGCGACGGCCCGCGAGCGCGACTGGTACGCCGCGACGGCGCTCGCGCTGCGCGACCGCATCGTCGACGCCTGCATGGAATCCGAGCGGGCGGTGCCCAACAAGCGCGTCTACTACCTGTCCCTGGAGTTCCTGATCGGGCGCCTCCTGTCGGACGCCATGAACAACCTCGGCCTCGTGGAGACGACCCGCGCGGCCCTGGCCGAGCTCGGAGTCGAGCTCGGGGACGTCGAGGCGGCCGAGCCCGACGCGGCGCTCGGCAACGGCGGCCTGGGGCGGCTCGCCGCCTGCTTCATGGACAGCATGGCGAGCCTCGGCATCCCGGCCATCGGCTACGGCATCCGCTACGACCACGGCCTGTTCCGGCAGTCGCTGGAGGACGGCTGGCAGCGCGAGGCGCCCGAGACCTGGCTCGCGGAGGGCAACCCCTGGGAGTTCGCCCGGCCCGAGGCGACCTACACGATCGGCTTCGGCGGCACCGTCACCCTGTCGGCGGTGTCCGAGGGGGTGATCCGCCGCCACTGGACGCCGGCCGAGACCGTGCGGGCGGTGGCCTACGACGTACCCGCGGTCGGCTGGCGCGGCCGCACCGTCAACGCCCTGCGCCTGTGGAAGGCCGAGGCCGAGGCGCCGGTGGACCTCGCGTCCTTCAACGGCGGCGACCATGTCGGCGCGGTGGCGGGCCGCGCCCGCGCCGAGGCGATCTCGCGGGTGCTCTACCCGAGCGATTCCTCGACGGCCGGGCAGGAGCTGCGCCTGCGCCAGGAATACTTCTTCACCTCGGCCTCGCTGCAGGACCTCGTGCGGCGCCACGTCGCCGAGCGCGGCGACGTGCGCAGCCTGCACGACCATGCCGCGATCCAGCTCAACGACACCCACCCGGCCATCGCCGTGCCCGAGCTGATGCGCATCCTCCTGGAGGACCACGGCCTCACCTGGGACGACGCCTGGCACGTCACCACCAACACGCTGAGCTACACCAACCACACGCTGCTGCCCGAGGCGCTGGAGACCTGGCCGGTGGAACTGATGGAGCGGCTGCTGCCGCGCCACATGCAGATCATCTACCTGATCAACTGGATGCACCTGGAGGAGCAGGGCCGGCACGGGCGCCAGGACGCCCCGAACTTCGCCGCGCACCTCGCGGCCGTGTCGCTCATCGACGAGAGCCACGGCCGCCGCGTCCGGATGGGGCACCTCGCCTTCCACGGGTCCCGCCGCGTCAACGGCGTCTCGGCGCTCCACACCGACCTGATGCGCTCCACCGTGTTCCGCGACCTGCACGCGCTCGACCCGGAGAAGATCGTCAACAAGACGAACGGCATCACCTTCCGGCGCTGGCTGCACAACGCCAACCCGGGCCTGACGAAGCTCGCCGTGGAGGCCGTGGGCGCGGCCGTGCTCGACGATCCGGGCCGCCTCCGGGGGCTCGAGGCGTTCGCGGGCGACCGCGCCTTCGCTGACCGCTACGCGGCGGTCCGGCACGGCCGCAAGGTGGCGCTCGCCGGCATCATCGCGGACCGCACGGGCATCGACGTCGATCCGGCGGCCCTGTTCGACGTGCAGATCAAGCGCATCCACGAGTACAAGCGCCAGCTCCTGAACGTCATCGAGACGGTGGCGCTCTACCAGGCGATCAAGGCCGAGCCACACAAGGACTGGACGCCGCGGGTCAAGATCTTCGGCGGCAAGGCCGCGCCGAGCTACACCCAGGCCAAGCTCATCATCAAGCTCGCCTGCGATGTGGCCCGCGCCGTCAACGACGACCCCGAGGTCGCCGACCGGCTCAAGGTGGTCTACCTGCCGAACTACTCGGTGAGCCTCGCCGAGGCGATCATCCCGGCCGCCGACCTCTCCGAGCAGATCTCCACGGCCGGCATGGAGGCGTCCGGCACCGGCAACATGAAGTTCGCCCTCAACGGCGCGCTCACCATCGGGACGCTGGACGGCGCCAACATCGAGATCCGCGACCACGTGGGCGCGGACAACATCTTCATCTTCGGTCTCGACGCGGCGGCCGTGCAGGCAAGGGCCGCCGAGCCCCACCACGCCCGCGACGCGATTTGGGCCTCGCCGCGCCTCGCCGCCGCCCTGGACATGATCGCCGCGGGCCGGTTCTCGCCGGAGGAGCCGAACCGCTTCCGGCCCCTCACCGACGACCTGCGCCATCGCGACCAGTACCTGCTCACCGCCGACTTCGACGATTACTGGCGGGCGCAGCGCGCGGTCGACGCCGCCTGGAACGACCCCGCCGCCTGGTGGCGCAAGGCGATTCTCAACACCGCCCGGATGGCCTGGTTCTCCTCCGACCGCTCGATGCGGGAATATGCCGAGGAGATCTGGCGGGTGAAGGTGGATTGAACGCCGCCGTAGCCGGGTAGCCTGTCGCGGCCCCTTCCATCCGGGAGGGGCCGCGCGCATGAGCGGCGCGTGGAGCGGGCGTGCCCTCCCTCATCGTGACGAGCGAGCGGGTGGGTCCGATCTCCGCCCCCGGCCTCGCTGAATCCGCGTCAGGCGTCCGGCAGCAGGATCGGGTAGCAGCGCGCGCCGACGGCCGCCGCCAGCACCTGGACGGCGCCCACCGTCGAGGCACACCCCGCCACGTGAACCACGTCGGTGGCGCGCAGCGGCGGCAGGTGCGCGGTGAGGGGACCCGGCCGGACATCCGGCGGCCGCTGCCGCGCGCGGTCGGCCGCGAGAACCACCCGCGCGACGCCGGTGGCGCGCAGCCAGTCGAGGGCCGGCCGCATGTACAGGTCGAGGGGATCCCGGGCGCCGGCGAAGACCGCGACCTCCCGGGCCGGCTCGATGTAGCGCGCGGCCCGGGCGATCGCCCAGACCGGCGCGAAGCCGGTCTCGGACGCCACCAGCACGAGGCGCCCGCCGCCGGGGCGATACTGCGCGCGGCCGAGGGGGCCCTTCACCTTCACGTCGCAGCCCAGGCGGCCGAGGGCGCTCGCCGCCGCGAGCGAGGCCGGCAGGTGGAGGACGAGTTCGTTCAGCTCGGCGGCCCCGTCGACGCGGAGCGTCGGGCTCAGGGTGACGGGCGCCTCGCCCGAGCACAGCAGTTCGACCTGATGGCCGGGCTCGAACGCGAAGGCCTTCGTCACCGTCACGACGACCTCGATCGCCCGGGGGCCGAGGGGCGTGACCTGGGTGACCGTCCCGACCCGTCGCACCAGCGGGGTGGCGCGGGGCTCGGGCAGGGGATGGAACGTCGCGGCCTGGGCGGGGGCAATCCGCACGCCGTCCAGGCGGCGTCCGCGCGGCGGGCTCCGGCGCACCGCGGGGGCCTGGCCGAGCAGCTCGGCACCGGGCACGCCGAGCGCCGGCGCGATCATGCCCTCGGCCACGGCGGCCTCCAGGGGCGTGTCGCCGGTGGAGACCCGCACGGACTTGCCGTTGACGACGAGCGAGCAGCGCGCACTCATGGCAGCTCTCCCGCCTGCTTCGCGGTGAACATGGAGGTCCGCGGCCGCCTCAGCGCGGGGCGTTCAGCAGGCCGTCCACGAGGGCAGCCCAACGATCGCGCACGACGCGGGCTTCCTCGCCGACGGGATCCGGGCCGGCGATGCGGTGGAATTCGGCGCGCAGGCGCGCGGCCTCGCCGCGCTCGGCCATCATGATGGCCTTCATCACCGACATCTCGGTGCGCAGGCGCGCGACGGACTCGGAGGCCGCATCGTCCGCCTCGGGCGCCGGCTCGCGGTCGAGCTCCGCCGGCGCGGCGGCCGTCACGCGCGCGGGATCGAGCCGGATGGGCCGCGCGAGGAGACGACGCACGACGTCCGAACCGCTTCCCTCGCGAACCCGCCTCGCCGCATCGGCCATCACGCACCTCCGAGATCCGGTCCGCGGTGCTGCCGCACCGACCGAACCCTAACCCATGCTTGCAGCATCATGGTTAAGGGAGGTTTAAATTGCTGCGCCATGCGGGGTCCGCCGGGCCACACCGACGGGCGGCCCGGCGCTAGGGGCGCTCAGGGCGTCGTGGCGAGGCCCAGCGCTCCGGGCACGTCGCGCGCTGCGAGCGGATCGGGTCCGTAGGCGTTCGGGCCGGGCGTGCCGGGCAGGAATCCGGTCTCGATGAAGTGCCAGGCGCCGCCGATCACGGGGGCGAGGCTGATGAAGATCCACCAGCCCGACTTGCCCCGGTCGTGCCAGCGCTTGATCGTCACGCACAGCATCGACCAGAGGAAGATCAGGGTCGGGATCAGCGTCGCCGCGATCAGGGGCACCAGCATCGTGGAGATGTCGTAGTTGTTCGTCTCGGCGTTCGTCAGCTCGGGCGGAAAGGCCTGCGCGGCGAAGTAGGCCACCACGCCGACGAACACCGCGTAGAGGGTCGTCCCCGCCAGGGTGATCGTCCAGAACTGGCCGCGTGCGCAGCGGCCCCTCTTCGTGAACAGAAGTCTCAGCATCGTCCCAGCCCCCAGATTGCATGCCGGCTCGCGGGTTCATCCCGGACACGCGGCCGGACGGGGCCTATGACATAGGACAGCAGTCTTCAACGTCCGTGGACACGGTTTGGACGTCCGGCCAAGGAATCGGGACGCTCGGGCATTTCGGGCCGCGGGCCCGGCCCTCAGGCCGCCTCGGGCGCGGCGCCGACCAGCTGGCGCGCCTGCAGCGTCGTCATCGGCTCGCCGAATGCGTAGCCCTGCGCATACTCGCAGCCGAGCTCCGCGAGCGCCTGGGCATCGCCCTCGGATTCCGCGCCCTCGGCCACGATGGCGAGGCCGAGCTCGTTCGCCATCTTCACGATGGAGCGCAGGATCACGGTGTTGCCCGCCGCCATCTGGCGCACGAAGCTCTGGTCGATCTTGATCGTGTCGAAGGGGAAGCGCTGCAGGTAGGCCAGCGCCGAGTAGCCGGTACCGAAATCGGCGAGCGACAGGCCGGCTCCGAGGTCGTGGATGCGGGCGAGCATCTGGGCCGCGTATTCGGGGTTCTCCATCACGAGCCCCTCGGTCAGCTCCAGCTTGAGCGAGCCCGGCAGCACGCCCGAGCGCGCCAGCACGGTCTTCACGTCGTGCAGGAGGTCGTGGCGCAGGAGCTGGCGCGAGGAGACATTCACGCTCGCGAAGATCGGCGGCTCGACGTCGAGGGAGCGCTGCCAGGCCGCGAGCTCCAGGGCGGTGCGCTCCAGGGCGAAGATGCCGAGGTTGACGACGAAGCCGGATTCCTCGGCGACCGGCATGAAGGTCGAGGGCGGGATGCGGCCGAGCTTCGGGTGGTCCCAGCGCAGGAGCGCCTCGAAGCCTGCCACCGTCCGGTCCTCCAGCCGCACGATCGGTTGGAACAGCACCTTGATCTCGTTGCGCTCGAGCGACCGGCGTAGGTCGCCCTCGAGCATCAGCCGGTCCGAGCGCTCGTTGCGCATGTTGGCGCGGAAGACCTCGATCCGGTCGCCGCCGCTGCGCTTGGCCTGGATCATCGCGATCTCGGCGGCCTTGAACACGTCGTCGCGCTTCTGCGCGGCGCCGGTCTCGTGGAGCGCGAGGCCGATGGACACCGTGAGGAAGATCTCGCGGTCCGCGTAGGTGATCGGGGTGGCGATGGCGCGCCGGATCATCTCCGCGAAGGCCAGGATGCGGTCGGGATCCCGCTCGGAGACGAGGATCACGGCGAACTCGTCGCCCGCTACGCGGGCCAGCGTGTCCTGCGGGCGCAGGAGCCGTCCGAGGCGGCGCGACAGGGTGAGCAGGATGGAATCGCCAGCCGAGAGGCCGATCCCGTCGTTGATGGACTTGAATCGGTCGATGTCGAGGACGATCACCGTCGGCTTCAGGCGCGCGTCCTGGCTCGCGAAGGCCAGCGCGGCGTCGAGGCGGTCCCCGAACAGCTCCCGGTTCGGCAGGCCGGTCAGGCTGTCGTGCACGGCGTCGTGCAGCAGGCGCTCCTCGGCGGTCTTGAGCTCGGTGACGTCCGCGATGGTGCCGACGATGCGCAGCACCTCGCCGTCCGAGCCGATCACCGGCCGCGCCTTCAGACGGTACCAGTAATAGGCACCGCTGGAGGCGCGCAGGCGGAAATCGTGGATGATGCGGCCGCGCCGCTCCTCGATGACCGTATCGAGGGCCGCCGAGTAGCGCTCGACGTCGAAGGGGTGGAGCAGGTTGAGCCAGTTGGCCGCCGGGCCCTCCAGGGCGCCGCGCTTGAGGCCGAGCTGCCCCTCGATCTCCTGGCCCGCGAAGACGCGGTCGCCCGGCACGTCCCAGTCGAACACCACGTCGCCCGCGCCGGTGAGGGCGAGCGCCCGGCGCTCGGTGTCGGAGACGAGGGCATGGGTCAGGCCGCCGCCCGCGAAGGCGTGCTGCATCACCGTGAAGCCGATCAGCATGACGATGAGGACGAGGCCGCCGATCAGCGCCGGCTGCACGAGGTCCGATCCGATCTGGCCCGTGATCGCGAAGCCCGCCGCCACCACCCAGATGAGCAGGAGCGTCCAGGTCGGCACGAGCAGGATCGCCCGGTCGTAGCCGTTGTGGGCGGCGAGGTAGACGATGAGCAGGAGTCCCACGCCCGCCACGGCCGCGATGGAGATGCGGGCGACGCCGGCCGCCACCGGCGGATCGAACACCGCGAGCCCCACGAGGCCGGCCAGGAAGGCGAGCCAGAAGAAGGCGACGTGGCTGTAGCGCACGTGCCAGCGCGACAGGTTCAGGTAGGCGAACAGGAAGACGAGGAGGGTCGCCCCGAGCACCGCCTCCGCGGAGGCGCGGTAGACGCGCTCGGCGATCTCGGTGACGGGAAAGACCCGCTGCAGGAAGCCGAAATCGATGCACGCGTAAGCGAGCACCGACCAGGCGAGCGCAGCCGCCGCCGGGAAGATGATCGCCCCCTTCACCACGAAGATGATCGTCAGGAACAGGGCGAGGAGGCCGGCGATGCCGATGATGATGCCCTTGTAGAGGGTCAGCCCGGCTGTCTTCTTGCGGTAGGCGTCCTGGTCCCAGAGGTAGACCTGGGGGATGTTGGGGCCGCGCAGCTCCGCCACGAAGGTGACGGTGGTGCCCGGATCCAGCGTGATGACGAACTGGTCGGCCTCCGGGTTCTCGTCCCGTTCCGGACGGATGCCCTGGCTCGCCGTGATCGCGGCGATGCGCGAGCCTCCGAGGTCGGGCCAGACCACCCCGGAATCGACCAAGCGGAAATGCGGGGCGACGAGGATGCGGTCGATCTGCTCGTCGGTGTCGTTCGTGAGCGCGAAGACCATCCAGTCGGGGCGGGCGCCCGTGTCGCGCGCCTTCACGACGATCCGGCGCACGATCCCGTCCTTGCCGGGCGCCGTCGAGATCTGGATCAGGTCGCCGTCGGAGCGGTAGCGCTCAATCGCCGAGGTCAGGTCGATCACCGGCGCGTCGAGGGTGACGCGCACCGCCTCGACGGCGTGCGCGGAGCCGCCGATGGCGAGGGTGGCGGCCAGGAACGCGAGGAGGAGGGCGAGGATGCGCAACGGGCGAGGGTTCCGGCCGGGCGTCGAGAGTGCGGCTCAGGTTCCGCGGCAGTGGTAAGGCTGCGCCGTCACGCGGGCAAGGTGTGCGGGGCACGATGCACGGACCCGGCGTCACCCTACGTCCGCGCGGCGGCGCCCGTGGCCTTCCGCCGCGACACCGGGAGGCGGGATCGCGCGCCTTTGCGGCCAAAACAAGTTGGGGACGGTTGGGCCCGAGCCCAGAAAAGCCGAAGGGCCGCCCGATGGGCGGCCCTTCCATTGCCGAACCGCGGTGGCTCGGCCGAACCTGTCGAACGACTCAGACGCGCTCGAGAGCAGCGCCGGAGATGACGGTCCAGGTCCGGTTCGCCGACGACCGCGGCATGAAGCAATGAGACACTGGATCACCTCCTTTCGTTTGTTGCTGGGAAGCCCAAGGTAGGGACGCGGGCCGCGGATGGGAAGCGGCGCGGGTGCCGCGGCGCCTGCGCCCTCTCGCCGCTGGCCAGCGTGCGGCGCCCGGCGTAGACAGGCCGGCCACCCGAGACATGACCAGCGCCGTGACCTCCACCGTCCAGCCCGTGCGCCAGCCCGTGCGTGAGCCCGCTTCCGCCGACGAGGCCCTCGACCCGGAGGCCATGCGCCGGCCGTTGCCGGATGCCTGGTACTGCGTCGGCCGGTCCGAGAGCTTCACGGCGGGACCGCGGGGCCTGCGCGCGGCGGAGCTCGACGGGGAGCAGATCGTCGTCGGACGGGACGGGGCCGGCGCCCTGTTCGCCCTGCGCGACCGCTGCCCCCACCGCGGCATGGCCCTCTCGAAAGGCCGCTTCGACGGGGACGGTCTCACCTGCCCGTTCCATGGCTGGCGCTTCGGCACGGACGGGCGCTGCCGGGACGTTCCGACCCTATCGGCCCACGATGCGGCCGACTTCTCGCGCATCGTCGTGCAGCGCTTCCCCGTTCGCGAGAGCGCGGGCTTCGCCTGGGTGAACCCGCATCTCGGGACCTCCGCACCCGACGTGCCCGCGCTGCCGGAGCTGACCTTCAAGCCCGCCGGGCGGGTCGTGGTGGAACTCGTGGTGGAGGCCTCCTTCGACCTGACGACGCTGAGCCTCGTGGACCCCGGCCACGTCGCGTTCGTTCACGATTCCTGGTGGTTCCGGCCGTCCAAGGCGCTGCGGGAGAAGGTGAAGACCTTCACGCCGACCCCGCACGGCTTCACCATGACGAGCCACGCCACCACGACGAGCTCACCGGTCTACCGGCTGCTCGGCGGGGTGCCCGACGTCGAGATCGAGTTCCGCCTGCCCGGCGTGCGCCTGGAGCGGATCGTGGCGGGGGAGAAGCGGGTCGCGAACTACACCTTTGCGACGCCCCTCGGCCAGGGCCGCACGATGCTGACGAACGCGCTCTACTGGAACATGCCGGTCCTGAACCCGCTGAAGCCGCTCGCCCGCCTGCTGATGCGCCAGTTCCTGACGCAGGATCAGCAGGTGCTGCAGCACGCGCAGGCGGGGCTCGACCGCAAGCCCACCATGGTGCTGTTCGGGCAGGGCGACCTGCCCTCGCAATGGTACTTCCGCCTGAAGCGCGAGGCGCTCGAGGCGGCGCGCGCGGGCCGGCCCTTCGCCAACCCACTCGAGCCACGGGAGCTGCGCTGGCGCTCCTGATGCCGCGGGCCGCTTGACGGCGCGCGCAGCCCCGCCATCTCCGGCCGCATGAAACGGCGAAGCCTGCTCACGGTCGCGAGCGCGGCCACGGTGATGACCCTCGGGGGGGTCGGCTACGCCGCCCATCGCCGGCGGGGCAACCCCTACTACGACGGGCCGAAGAGCGACCACTTCGACGGCCTGCGCTTCCACGCGCCGGAGCAGGCCGCCGACAAGGACCTCGTCGACGTGCTGCGCTGGCAGTTCGCCCGCTCGGGCGAGTCCTGGCCTGCCCGCTTCCCGAGCCCGTTCCCGGCCGATCGGCCGCCGGAGCGCAGCGAGGCCCTGCGCGTCGCCTTCATCGGGCATGCGAGCTACCTGTTTCAGGTGGCCGGCCGCAACATCCTGGTCGATCCGGTCTTCGCCAAGCGCGCGAGCCCGGTCCGGTTCGCCGGGCCGAAACGGGTCAACCCGCCCGGCATCGCCTTCGCGGACCTGCCGCCGGTCGACGCGGTGCTGATCACGCACAACCACTACGATCATCTCGACGGCCCCACCATGGCGCGGCTCTGGCAGGCGCACCAACCTCTGGTGGTGGCGCCCCTCGGCAATGACGCCATCCTGCGGAGCTACGACGAGACCATGCACGTCGAGACCCGCGACTGGGGCGAGAGTGTCGATCTCGGCGGCGGCCTCGCCGTGCACCTGACGCCGGCCAACCACTGGTCGGCGCGGGGCCTCGGCGACAAGCGGATGGCCCTGTGGTGTGCGTTTGTCCTGACCTGTCCGGCGGGTGTCCACTACCATGTCGGCGACACCGGCCTCGGAGACGGCGCGATCTTCCGGGCGGTGCGGGCGCGCTTCGGGGAGCCCCGCCTCGCCACCCTGCCGATTGGGGCCTACGAGCCCCGCTGGTTCATGAAGCCCCAGCACATGAACCCCGAGGACGCGGTGGCGGCCGCCGGGATGCTGGGCGCGGCCCAGGTGCTCGGGCACCATTGGGGCACTTTCCAGCTCACCGACGAGGGCGTGGAGCGGCCCGCGGAGGCGCTCGCCGCCGCGCTCGCCGCGGCGGGGCGGCCGGCCGAGACCTTCCTGGCGCTGCGGCCGGGCCAGGTCTGGCAGGCCTGAGCCCGAGGGGCATCGGGCCGTGCATTGCCCGCAACCGACCTTCACCGAAAATTAGGTCTGATCTCGCTACACAACCCTAGTTCGCAATCACGTCCGCGTGAAGACGAGCCGGCCCAGTACCGCGGCGCCTGCCGCGGCAGCCCGGCGCGCGGCATCGGCCCCGTCATGGCGGGGTTCGGGGGGATGGGTGTCATGAAGGGCCTTCCGCAGCGCCTGCGCGGCCTCACGGCCAAGGTCATCCTGCTCGCCGGAGCCGCGATCGTGCTCACGGTCGCGGCGGTCCTCGCGGTCAGCAGCCACCAGATCTGGTCGGAGCTCAAGGCCAAGCAGCGCGACGAGGCGGAGATGCACATCCGCACCCTGGCGCTGGTGTTCGACGCCAAGGTGCCGGGGGCGGCCGTCGCCCTCGACGGTCCGCGCATCGCCCGCGCGGTGGCGCCGGACCTCGGCCGGCTCAGCGACCTCTCGGTGGTCGACGACGTCGCCGCCTACGTGGGCGGCAACGCGACGGTCTTCGCCTACGAGGCCGCGGGCGATCGCTTCGTGCGCCGCATCACCAACGTGAAGAAGGAGAACGGCGAGCGCGCCGTCGGCACGGCCCTGGCGCCGGACCATCCGGCCCAGGCGGCCTTGCGCGCCGGCAAGCCCTTCGCGGGGGCCGTGACCCTGTTCGGGCGGCCCTTCTACACGGTCTACCACCCGACCCTCGATCCGGCGGGCCGGGTCAACGGCATCCTCTACGTCGGCATCCCGCTGGAGCGGTACCACGACGCCTACGCGACGACGGTCGGCACCACCGCCGTCGCGGCCCTCGCCGTGGCCCTCGTCGCCTGCCTGCTGATCCTGCCCGTCGGCCTGCGCCTGTTCCGGCCGCTGGAGGCGATCAGCGCCCGCACCACCCGCCTCGCCGAGGGCGACCTCGACGCGCCGATCCCCTCGCAGGCGCGCCGGGACGAGATCGGCGCGGTGGCCCGCGCCCTCGCGGCCTTGCGGGACGTCGGCCGCCATGCCCGCACCCTGGAGGCGGACCGGGCGGCGAGCGGCGCGGGCGAGCGCACCCGGCGCGAGCGCCTCGACGCCGAGGTCGCCCGCTTCCGGGTCGAGGTGCAGGACTCGCTTCGCCTGCTCGGCAGCCGCACGGACGCGATGCGCGAGCGGGCCGGCGCCATGGCCGCCCTGTCGGGCCGGGCGCAGGAGGCGATCGGCGGTGCTTCGGCCGGCGCCCGCGAGACCTCCGCGAACGTGCAGAGCGTGGCGAGCGCCACGGAGGAGCTCACCGCCTCGGTCGCCGAGATCCAGGCCCGCATCGGCCGGGCGCAGGATGCCGTCGCGGAGACGCTCGGCGAGGCCGAGGCCATGAACGCGCAGGTGGGCGACCTCGCCGCCACCGGGCGCCGCATCGGCGACGTGGTCGGGCTGATCCGCGCCGTGGCCGAGCAGACGAACCTCCTGGCGCTGAACGCCACCATCGAGGCGGCCCGGGCCGGCGAGGCGGGGCGCGGCTTCGCGGTGGTCGCAGCCGAGGTGAAGGCGCTCGCCGAGCAGACGGCGCGAGCCACCGACGAGATCGCGGGCCAGGTCGCCCGCGTGCAGACCGCCACCGGCGTCACCGTCGAGGCGATCGGCCGGATGAGCGACCGCATGGGCGCGATCAGCGCCGCCACCGCCGACATCTCCGGCGCGGTGGCCGCGCAGGGCAGCGCCACCGGCGAGATCGCCCGCAACGTCGGCGAGACGGCCCGCACCAGCGTCGCCATCGCGGGCGACCTCGACACCGTGGCGGCCGCCGCCCGCCAGACCGCCGAGATGGCCGCGACGGTGGAGGGCGCCGCCTCGACCGTGGAGGAGGTGGCCGCGAAGCTCGACGCCGAGATCGGCCGCTTCCTGCAGGCGGTGGCGGCCTGAGGGCGTAGGGGGGCTTGTCGGTTCCGGTCGTTCCTTCGGATCGAAGCGTCCCGGCTTCGCCCGGCCCGATCGGACGCTTGGAGTCTGCTCGACGAGCGAACGCGGTCCGTTGCGCGATCGGCACCGGGCATCCGCCCGGTCACGACACGCCGAGCGCGGCACCTCAGCCTGAAGCGGGCGCCGGGACGGACGAGGCGACCCGCCCCTCATACGGGCTTCGCTTGAGCCAAGCGGGGCGCCTAGCAGCCGAGCCCACACGGCGCATGAGCGATGGCGGCTCGGGATCCCGAAGGGATCAGGCCGATGCCGGATGAAAGGGCGATCTGCATCGCCCCAGCCGCTACCTCCGTCATTCCGGGGCGCCGGAGGCGAGCCCGGAATCCAGAGCCGCCGACGGCGTCTCGTTCTGCCGCCCCAGCGGGTCTGGATCCCGGGCTCCGCTGCGCGGCCCCGGGATGACGGGGGTTAGTGTCTGAGCGGGAGTGACCCCTACCGTCCCGACGGAATCACAAGAGTCTAATATCACAGGATGAACCGGCTCAGGTCCGCGTTCGCCGCCAGGCTCTCGACGCGGTCGCGCACGTAGGCGGCGTCGATCGTCACCGTCTCGCCGCCCCGGTCGGTCGCCGTGAAGGAGATCTCGTCGATCACCCGCTCCAGCACCGTCTGGAGGCGGCGGGCGCCGATGTTCTCGACCGAGCCGTTCACCTCAACGGCAACCCGCGCCAGCGCGTCCACGGCGTCGTCCGTGAAGGCGAGAGTGACGCCCTCGGTCTCCATCAGGGCGACCGTCTGCTTCAGGAGGCTCGCCTCGGTGCTGGTGAGGATCTGCTTGAAGTCCTCGACGGTCAGCGGGCTCAACTCGACGCGGATCGGCAGGCGGCCCTGCAGCTCCGGCAGCAGGTCGGCGGGCTTCGAGACGTGGAAGGCGCCACTCGCGATGAACAGGACGTGGTCGGTCTTCACCGGCCCGTGCTTGGTGGCCACCGTCGTGCCCTCGATGAGCGGCAGCAGGTCGCGCTGCACGCCCTCGCGGGAGACGTCCGCCGAGGAGCGGCCCTCGCGGGCGCAGATCTTGTCGATCTCGTCCAGGAAGACGATGCCGTTGTCCTCGACCTCGCGGATCGCCTCCTGCACCAGGGCGTCGTCGTCCACGAGCTTGTCCGACTCCTCCGCGATGAGGGGGGCGTGGGCGTCGCGCACGCTCATGCGCCGGGGCTTGCCGCGCTGGCCCCCCAGCGCCTTGCCGAGCATGTCGCCGATATTGATCGCCCCCATCGAGGCGCCGGGGACGCCGGGGATCTCGAACATCGGCAGCCCGGCCGGGGAGCCGCCGGCCAGCTCGATCTCGACCTCCTTGTCGTCGAGCTCGCTGTTGCGGAGCTTGCGCCGGAAGCTGTCGCGGGTCGGCTGGCTCGCGGTGGGGCCGACCAGCGCGTCGAGGATGCGCTCCTCGGCCGCCGCCTCCGCCTTCACCTTCACGGCGCGGCGTTTGTCCTCGCGGCGCAGGCCGATGCCGACCTCCACGAGGTCGCGCACGATCTGCTCGACGTCGCGGCCGACGTAGCCGACCTCGGTGAACTTGGTGGCCTCGACCTTGAGGAAGGGCGCGCCGGCGAGGCGGGCGAGGCGCCGGGCGATCTCGGTCTTGCCGCAGCCGGTCGGGCCGATCATCAGGATGTTCTTGGGCGCCACCTCCTCGCGGAGCGGGCCCTTCAGCTGCTGGCGCCGCCAGCGGTTGCGCAGGGCGATCGCCACCGCGCGCTTGGCGTCGTGCTGCCCGACGATGAAGCGATCGAGCTCGGAGACGATCTCGCGGGGTGAGAAGGTGGTCATCGGAATCCTGTGGGCTGCGGCAGGCGGGCCGCGAGGGAATCGGGGAGGGCGCGCAGCACGCGGCCGCGCAGGTCCCGCCAGGTCAGGCTGATGAGCAGCACGAAGAGCCCCAGGCCCAGGAGGCTGTAGGGCCCGGCCTGCGTGCCGAACCCGACCTCGCGGATCAGGGTTCCGAGGGCGATGCCCGCGTAGGTCAGGCCGGAGACCAGGATGGCGCGGCGGTCCGTCGCGAGGGCGACGAGGGCGAGGCAGAGGATCAGGGCGAGGACCGCGAGCGCCGCGGCCGGTGAGACGGCCGCCGCCCGCAGGGTCACGAGGCCGAGGACCGGGTGCACGATGAGCGGCGCCGCGAGGAGGTGCAGCCAGAAGGCGATGTCGGTCCGCCGCGTCGCGCGCGCCGGGTCCGACAGGTCGTAGCGCATGGCGAGGGCGAAGATCGCGAGCCCGAGGAGCGCCATGACGGCGTTCAGCGCGCCCCGCTCCGGTGCGGGCAGCAGGGCGCCGGCCAGCACGTAGGCCGCGGCGGCCGCCGCCCCCGCACCGGCCGCGACCGTGATGGGCACCCGGAAGCGCCGGAAGTGCAGGGCGGCGAGCCCGCAGGCGGCGAGCGTCGCGCCGAGATAGGGCAGGGCGCCGCCGGGCGAGCCGCGGGGCCCCAGGACGTGCGCGCGGAGCCCGGCCTCGCCGCCGAGGAGGGCGACCACGCCCGCGTAGCCGGCACCCACGAAGGCGACGAGCAGGACGATGCTCGGCAGCGCCATGCGCCGGCGGCGCGAGAACAGCTCGGCGAGCCCCCAGGCCAGCGCCGCGACCGCACCCCAGCCGAGGGCGGGCTCGACGCGCCCGACGAGGAGGTAGCCGGTCGTGCCGAGCACGAGCAGGATGCCGATGCTGACGAAGATGTCGGCAAAGCCCGTGACGAAGCGGACCCGCTCCTCGTCGTCGGCGAGATCCGGCACGGACGGATCCTGGCCCGCCATCTCCCGGCGGAGGTCGAGCAGCGCCGCGGCCTGCGCGGGATCGAGGAGCCCGCGCTCCACCGCGAGCCCGAGGAACGCCGCGTCCGCGACGGCCGGAGCCGCCGGGGCGCCGCCTCCGGTTCGGTCGGGCGTCGGGTCTGGCATGCAGGCCATTTAAGCGCCCGCGGCCGCGCTTTCCAGGCGCAGCCGTCCTCGCGACGCCTCAGGCGTCCAGCGCCTCGATCACGAGGTTCCCGTTCGTGTAGACGCAAATCTCGGCGGCGATCCGCATGGCGCGGCGCACGATCGCCTCCGCGTCGAGGTCCTGGTCCTCCAGGGCGCGGGCGGCCGCCAGGGCGAAGTTGCCGCCCGAGCCGATCGCCATCACGCCGCCCTCGGGCTCCAGGACGTCGCCGGCGCCCGAGAGCAGCAGGCCGACATCCCGGTCGGCCACCAGCATCATCGCCTCGAGGCGGCGCAGGTAGCGGTCGGTGCGCCAATCCTTGGTGAGCTCCACGCAGGCGCGGGTGAGCTGCCCGGGATACTGCTCCAGCTTGGCCTCCAGCCGCTCGAACAGCGTGAAGGCATCCGCCGTGGCGCCCGCGAAGCCGCCGATGACGCTGCCCTTGGCGAGGCGGCGCACCTTGCGGGCGTTGCCCTTCACGATGGTCTGGCCGAGGCTGACCTGCCCGTCGCCGCCGATCACCGTCCGGCCGCCCTTGCGGACCATCAGGATGGTGGTGGCGTGCATGGCCGGCGGGCCACCGGCTTCGGGATGGGACACGGGGACGCTCCGGAACGAGGACGACGGCGCTCAGGTAGGCGCTCGCCCCGCCCGCTCCAACCCGCGGGCTCAGCCCGGATAGCGCGGGAAGGCCGGCAACGCCCCGAACCGCTCGAACCAGCCCGGCGCCTCGGCGACCTGGATGCGCACGGCCGGCGGGAGCGCCTCGGAATCGTCGAGGCTCCCCGTCTGCACGTCGACCTGGCCCGGGAACGTCGCCTCGTTCAGGTAGAACAGGCCGGTGCCGCAGGTGGCACAGAACTGGCGCACCACCCCGGGCGAGGATTCGTAGCTCGCCGGGCTCCCCGTGACGCTCACGCGCTCGCGCGGGAACAGGGCCCAGCCCACCACCGGCGCCCCGGAGGAGCGGCGGCAATCGGTGCAGTGGCAGAGCGCGGCGTGGGCCGGCTCCCCGGAGAGCGCGTAGCGGACCGCTCCGCAGCGGCAGCCTCCCGTCAGGCTCATCGGCGTTCCTCCTCGGCCCGGAGCCGATCTCGCGAGGGGCGGTCTCGCACGGTCGTCCCGCCTCGGCAAGGCGCGGTCAGACCACCACCGTCACGGACCGGGCCGCCCGGGTCAGGCCCGTGTAGAGCCAGCGGGCGCGGTGCTCGCGGAAGGCGTAGGATTCGTCGAACAGGGCCACCGCGTCCCACTGCGAGCCCTGCGCCTTGTGGACGGTCAGCGCGTAGCCGTAGGTGAACTCGTCGGTCTCGCGGCGCAGGAAGGCCGGGATCTCCTCCTCCGAGCCCTCGATCACCGCGCGCAGGACCTTGATGTCGGTGGGCCTGCGGCGGAGCGCCGGGTCGTCCTCCGGCACCACGTCGAGGCGGATCGTGTCGGGGCGGGGCGGGGCGCGCAGGGCGTGCACGGTCCAGGTCGAGCCGTTGAGGAGGCCCTTGGTGCGGTCGTTCCTGAGGCAGACGAGCTTCTCGCCCACCGCCGGCATCGGGTCGACGTGGCCGGCGAGCTCCCTGAGGCGCGCGTTGTAGAGGCGCCGCGTGCGGTTGAGGCCGACGAGCACCTGGTCGGCGGTCGTGATCCAGGCCGGGTCGAGGTCGCGGCGGGAGACGACGCGGCTCTCCCCGTAGGTGCCTGCGCTGAGGCGGCCGCCCTCCCGCACCGTCATGGCCATGCGCACGATCGGGTCGTCGGCGGCCTGCCGGTGGACTTCCGTCAGCATCACGTCGGGCTCTGCCTCCGTGAAGAAGCCGCCGCCGCGCACCGGGGGCAGCTGGGCGGGGTCGCCCAGCACCAGCACCGGTTTGTCGAAGGAGAGGAGGTCGTTGCCGAGGTCGGCATCCACCATCGAGCACTCGTCGATGATGATGAGGTCGGCCTTGGCGGCGGGCCCGGAGCGGTTGAGCGTGAAGGCGGGGCCGCCCTCCTCGGTCTCCTTGGTGCGGTAGATCAGGCCGTGGATGGTCGAGGCGTCGTGGCAGCCCTTTTGGCGCATCACCGAGGCCGCCTTGCCCGTGAAGGCGCCGAACACCACGGGGCCGTCCACGTCGTCGGCGATGCGGCGGGCGAGCGTCGTCTTGCCCGTGCCCGCGTAGCCGAACAGCCGGAAGACCTGGGCGCCGCCGCCCTTGCGCCATTCGCCGATCGCCTTCAGCGCGTCGTCCTGCTGCGGGGCGAAGCGGGTCGGCAGCGCCTCCGTCACGGCCAGCGGACGGTGGGGGGCAGGGAGGACAGGATCGAGGCGACGTTGCCGCCGGTCTTCAGCCCGAAGATGGTGCCGCGGTCGTAGAGCAGGTTGAACTCCACGTAGCGCCCCCGGCGCACCTGCTGCTCCAGCCGGTCCGCCTCCGTCCAGGGCGTCTCGACGTTCGCCCGCACGATCTCGGGATAGACCCCCAGGAAGGCGAGGCCGACGTCGCGCGTGTAGGCGAGGTCCGCCTGCGGCGACCCGGTCCAGTGGTAGTCGTAGAAGATGCCGCCGATGCCGCGGGGCTCGTTGCGGTGCTTCAGGTGGAAGTACTCCTCGCACCACGCCTTGTAGCGGGCGTAGTCCGCGGCCGGGGCGTGGGCGTCGCAAGCGGTCTTCAGGGCAGCGTGGAAGGCGCGGGAATCGGGGTCGTCCTGCGTGCGGCGGCGGTCGAGCACCGGCGTGAGGTCGGCGCCGCCCCCGAACCACGCCTTCGTGGTCACCACGAAGCGCGTGTTCATGTGCACGGTCGGCGCGTGCGGGTTCCAGGGGTGGGCGATCAGCGAGATGCCGGTGGCGAAGAAGCGCGGGTCCTCGGCGGCGCCCGGCATCTGCGCCCGGAACTCGGGGGCGAACTCGCCGTGGACGGTCGAGATGTGCACGCCCGCCTTCTCGAACACCCGGCCCTTCAGCATCGCCATGGTGCCGCCGCCGCCCGGCGCGCCGCTGTGGTCGGTGCGCTCCCACGGGGTCTTCTCGAACCGGCCCGGCTCGGTCGGGGCGTCCGGGTGGAACGGGCCCGCGGCGTCCGCCTCCAGCGCCTCGAGCGCGGCCACGATCCGGTCGCGCAGGGTCGCGAACCAGGCCGCCGCCTCGCCCTTCAGGGCGGCGAGGTCGTCCGGCGACGGTAGGGGCGCAGGATTGGAGGCGGGGCTCGGATTCGGGCTCGTCATGCCGTCCGCTTTCCCATTCCGGCCGCGGGCCGTCAAACCCGAAGCCGCGCCGCGATGCTCCGGGGCTCAGCCCGGCCGGTGCCCGGTCTGGCGCACCGCCTCGCCCAGCATCATCGCCGCCGCGACGGCGACGTTGAGGGAGCGCAGGCCCGCCCGGATCGGCACCACCACGCGGGCGTCGGCGGCCGCGTGCACGGCCTCGGGTACGCCCGCCGATTCGCGGCCCATCAGGAGGCAGTCGCCGGGCGCGAAGGCGAAGTCCGTGTAGGGCAGGGCTCCCGCCGTGGTGGCGAGCACGAGGCGGATGCCGACGCCCCGGCGCCACGCCTCGAAGGCCGCCCAGGAGCGGTGGCGCGTGATCGCCACGTGGTCGAGGTAGTCGAGGCCGGAGCGGCGCAGGTGCCGGTCCGACACGTCGAAGCCCGCCGGCTCGATGATCTCGGCCGGGACCCCGAGGCAGGCCGCGAGGCGCAGCATCGTGCCGGCATTCTGGGGGATGTCGGGCTGGTAGAGGGCGAGGCGGAGCATCGGCGGCGTGAGGTTCGGCACGGCTGCGGCATCGCCCCTCGCTTGGCAGGGCGTCAAGCGTCCTTACATCCGTGGATCGGCCCCCGACCGAAAACCCCAATCTCGGATCGCAAGCACCAATGCCCCTCGACTGGCTCGAGCGCCGCATCGACCCGTTCGCGCCCTTCGACGAGGCGCGCATGCCCCCGAAGACCGTGCTCGGCTTCGCGCGCTTCTACCTGCATCCGATCCGCGGGGCGCTCGCCGCCCTGTTCGCCATTGCGGTGGTGGCGGGCAGCATCGAGGCCTCGCTGTACCTGCTGATGCGCTGGTTCATCGACCTCCTCGCCAGCGCCGACCGAAACACTGTGGTGGCCGAGCACGGCACCGGCCTCGCGCTCGCCGCGCTCCTCCTCCTCGTGGTGCGGCCGCTCTCCATCTGGGCGCACGAGGCGCTCTCGAACCAGCTCGTGGTGCCGCAGGCGACGAGCCAGATCCGCTGGCGCACGCACCTCTACACGCTCGGGCACTCGCTCTCCTACTTCCAGGCGGATTTCGCGGGGCGCCTCGCCAACCGCGTCGTGCAGGTCGGCCCCGCGGTGCGCGAGCTCGCCGTGGTGTTCATCGACACCCTGCTCTACGTCGCCATCTACGCGGTCACGGCGGTCGGCCTGTTCGGCTCGATTTCGATCTGGCTCGCCCTGCCGGTCGTCGCCTGGATCGCGGCCTATGCGGGGCTGACCCGCTGGTTCGTGCCCCGCGCCCGCGTGCGCTCGCACCGCACCGCCGACACGCGCTCGACGCTGATCGGGCGGATCGTGGACAGCTACACCAACATCCTCACCGTCAAGCTCTTCGCCCGTGACCGGGAGGAGCGCGCCGCCGTGCGTGAGGCGATGGACGTGCACACGCAGGCCTACCTGCACCAGTTTCGCCTCGTCACCCTGACCACGACCCTGCTCGGCATCCTCAACAGCGCGCTGATCGTGGTGACAGCGGCAGCCTGCTTCACGCTCTGGCGCCAGGGGGGCATGACCACCGGCGAGGCCTCCGCCGGCCTGGCGCTCATCCTGCGGCTGATGGCGATGTCCGGCTGGGTGATGCAGACCGTCCGCGGCGTGTTCGAGAACGTCGGCGTGATCCAGGAGAGCATGCAGACGATCGCCCGGCCCCACGGGGTGGTCGATGCGCCAGGCGCCGGGACCCTGACGGTGACGGGCGGCGACATCCGCTTCGAGGGGGTCAGCTTCCATTACGGGCGCGGGGACGCCACCTTGATCGAGGACCTCTCCCTGCGCATCCGACCGGGCGAGAAGGTGGGGCTCGTCGGCGTCAGCGGCGCGGGCAAGACCACGATCACCTCGCTGCTCCTCCGCCTGCACGACCTCGAGGGCGGGCGCATCACCGTCGACGGGCAGGACATCGCGGGCGTCAGCCAGGCGAGCCTGCGCGACGCCGTGGCGGTCGTCACGCAGGACACCTCCCTCCTGCACCGCTCGATCCGCGACAACATCGCCTACGGGCGGCCCGAGGCGACGCAGGGCGAGATCGAGCGGGCGGCGCGGCTCGCCCACGCGGACGGCTTCATCCGCGACCTCGTCGACCACAAGGGGCGGCGCGGCTACGATGCCCAGGTGGGCGAGCGCGGCGTCAAGCTCTCGGGCGGGCAGCGCCAGCGCATCGCCATCGCCCGCGTCATCCTCAAGGACGCGCCGATCCTCATCCTCGACGAGGCCACCTCCGCCCTCGACAGCGAGGTCGAGGCGGCCATCCAGGATTCCCTCGACACCCTGATGCAGGGCAAGACGGTGCTGGCCATCGCCCACCGCCTCTCGACCATCGCGGCCCTCGACCGGCTGATCGTCATCGACGCCGGCCGGATCGTGGAGGAGGGCACCCATGCGGAGCTGATCCGCGGGGGCGGCCTCTATGCCCGGCTCTGGGCTCGCCAATCCGGCGGCTTCCTCGGCGACGAACCGGACGGCCGCCGGATTTCCGACGCGTTGACGGGCTAGGCCACGCGCAACTCCCGCACCGGCCCCTTCCTCCCGGGCCGGCCGCGCCCGACACGATCTCAGGCACAGGATTCCCCATCATGACGGCACTCGGCCTCGCGGCATCCGCCGCCCGGGGGCGGGCTCCCATCGACCGCCCCATCCTCCGCGAACTGCGCGCGACCCTCGGCCTCGCCGCGCCCCTCGTGCTCACGAACCTCGCCCAGCACGGCCTCGTGACCGCGAACGTGGTGCTGCTCGGCCGCCTCGGCGCCGAGCCCCTGGCCGCCGGCGCGCTCGCGACGAGCCTGTACTTCGTGCTGTTCATCGGCGGCCTCGGCGTCACGGCCGCGGTCTCGCCCCTCGTCGCGGATGCCCTGGGGCGCGACGCCGGCGCCCAGGACGAGGCCCGCCGCGTGGTGCAGGCCGGCTTCTGGGCGGCCACCATCGTCTGCGCGCCCCTCATGCTGCTCCTCTGGCACACGGAGGCGCTGCTGCTCGCCATCGGCGAGCCGGCGGCGCTCTCGGCCGGCGCCGGCGCCTACATGCGCGTCCTGCAATGGGCGATGTGGCCGGCGCTGCTGTTCATGGCCCTGCGCGGGGCGCTGGCGGCCCTCGGGCGCCCGGTCTGGCCGCTCGCCGCGAGCCTCGCCGTGCTGCCCGTCAACGTGGGGCTGGCGCTCTGGCTCGCCTTCGACGGGCCCGGCCGGCTTGGCCTCGGCCTGGCGGGCATCGGGCTCGCCACGACCCTCTCGGGGATCCTCTCGCTTGCCCTCCTCTGCGCCGTGGTGCTCGTCGATCCGCGGCTGCGGCGCCTGCGCCTGCTGCACCGGATCTGGCGCTGGGACGGTGCGCGCCTGCGGGCGGTGTTCGGCCTCGGGCTGCCGATGGTCGCGACGGGCCTCGCCGAGGCCGGCCTGTTCGAGGCGGCGGTGCTCGGCATGGGCCTGTTCGGCACCGCCCAGCTCGCGGCCCATGCGGTCACCATCCAGATCGCGGCCTTCTGCTTCATGGTGCCGAACGGCGTCGCGCAGGCCGCGACGGTGCGGGTCGGCCTGGCCTTCGGGGCACGGGACGCGGCGGCAGCGCGGCGCGCCGGCGGCGTCGCGCTGGCCCTTGCGCTGGCCTTCATGAGCCTGTGCGCCCTCGCCCAGGTCGGGCTGCCCCGCACCCTGCTCGGCCTGTTCCTCGACCTCGCCGCCCCCGCGAACGCCGCGGTGATTCCCTTCGCGGTCGGGTTCCTCGGCCTGTCGGCCCTGTTCGCCGTCTCGGACGGCGTGCAGTCCGTGACGCTCGGCCTTCTCAGGGGCCTGCAGGACACGCGGGTGCCGATGCTCGTCGCCCTGTTCGGCTACTGGGGCGTCGGTGTGCCGGTCGGCTGCGTCCTCGCCTGGGGCTTCGGCCTCGAAGGGTACGGCATCTGGATCGGCTTCTGCGCCGGCCTGTTCGTGGTGGCGGTCCTGCTCGTGGCGCGCTGGCTGCGCCTCGTCGGCGCAGGGGGTCACAGGCCGCCGCTCTTTGTGCAGCGCGCAGGCGCGGCCTAGCTTGACTTCGGGCGACGCGCGGTCGCATTGCACAGTTTAGAACGATAATGCTTCCGTCCCACGCGGGTCGGCATCCCTCCCCATGCCCGATCGGCCCGCCTCCGCACCCGCGGGGGCGGCGGATCGCCCGCTTGCACGCTTGGAGTTTGGAGCCTTGGCGAACACCGTGGCCACCACCGCTGCCGCCCCCGCCGAGGGCACCCGGCGCGACTTCTTCTTCCTCGCCACGGGCGCGGGCCTCGCGGTCGGGGCCGGCGCGGTCGCCTGGCCGTTCGTCGCCTCGATGGCGCCCGACGCCGCGGTGATCGCGGCCGGCGCCCCGATCGAGGTGGACCTCGCCCCGATCCAGGACGGCCAGATCATCAACGTGTTCTGGCGCGGCAAGCTGATCTTCGTCCGCAACCGGTCGGAGAAGGAGATCAAGGAAGCCCAGGACGTGAAGATGTCCGAGCTCATCGACCCGCAGCCCGATTCCGCCCGGGTCAAGGAGGGCCACGCCAAGTGGCTCGTGGTCTACGGCAACTGCACGCATCTCGGCTGCGTGCCGATCGGCCACCAGGGGCAGTACGAGGGGTGGTCCTGCCCCTGCCACGGCTCCCTCTACGACACCTCCGGCCGCGTCCGCCGCGGCCCCGCCCCCACCAACCTGCCCGTGCCGCCCTACGCCTTCCAGACGGACACCAAGATCCGGATCGGCGAGGAAGGCGGCAAGGCCGCGGCCTGACCCAGACAGCGACGCAGGACGAGACGCAGGAATCCCTCCATGAGCGCACACGCCACCACCTACGTGCCGAAGAGCCGCTTCGCGAAGTGGTTCGAGGCGCGCCTGCCCATCGCCGGACTGATCCACTCGTCGTTCATCGCGTTTCCGGTGCCCCGGAACCTGAACTACTTCTGGACCTTCGGGGCGATCCTGATCGCCATGCTGGGCTCCCAGATCGTCACCGGCGTCTGGCTCGCCATGCACTACGACCCCTCGGCCGGGAACGCCTTCAACTCCGTCGAGCACATCATGCGCGACGTGAACTACGGCTGGCTGCTGCGCTACGCGCACGCCAACGGCGCCTCGATGTTCTTCGTGGCGGTCTACGTGCACATCTTCCGGGCGCTCTACTACGGGTCGTATAAGGCCCCGCGCGAGGTGCTCTACATCCTCGGCGTCGTCATCTACCTGCTGATGATGGCCACCGCGTTCCTCGGCTACACCCTGCCGTGGGGCCAGATGAGCTTCTGGGGCGCCACCGTCATCACCAACATCCTGGCGGCGATCCCGGTCGTCGGCGACACCATCCAGAGCCTGCTCTGGGGCGGCTACTCGGTCGGCAACCCGACCATCAACCGCTTCTTCTCGCTGCACTACCTGATGCCCTTCATGATCGCGGGCGTGGTGGTGCTGCACGTCTGGGCCCTGCACGTGACGGGTCAGAACAACCCAACCGGCATCCCGATCAAGTCGGGCAAGGACGCGGTGCCGTTCACGCCCTACGCGACGATCAAGGACGTGTTCGCCACGGTGGTGTTCATGATCCTGTTCGCCTGGTTCATCTTCTACCAGCCGAACTACCTCGGCCACGCGGACAACTACATCCCGGCCAACCCGGCGGTGACCCCCGCGCACATCGTGCCCGAATGGTACTTCCTGCCCTTCTACGCGATCCTGCGCGCGGTGCCGGACAAGCTCGGCGGCGTGATCCTGATGTTCGGCGCGGTGCTGATCCTGGCGCTGGCGCCGTGGCTCGACACCTCGCGGGTGCGCTCGTCGAACTACCGGCCGATCTACCGCCAGTTCTTCTGGGTGTTCGTGATCGTCTGCGTGCTGCTCGGCTGGCTCGGCGCGAAGCCCCCGGAGGGCGGCTACGTCCTCGCGGCGCGGATCTGCACGATCTACTACTTCGCGCACTTCCTGATCGTCATGCCGCTGGTCGGCCTGTTCGAGACCCCGCGGGCTCTGCCGGGCTCGATCCTCGAGAGCGTGACCGGGCCGGGCAAGCAGGTGGGCGGCGCGGGCATGCCGGCGGGCGCCGCCGCCTCGCCGAGCACCAAGGGCTGAGGACGGGGACGAGAGAAGAGACATGACCAAGACCCGCGTCCTCGTCGCCGCCCTGGCGGCCCTCCCGCTCGTCCTCCTCGGCGCGCCCTCGGCCTCGGCCGAGGACGCCCACGGCAGCCCGCAGCCGCCGCGGGTGAAATGGAGCTACGCCGGCACCTTCGGGCGCTTCGACCAGGCCCAGCTCCAGCGGGGCTTCCAGGTCTACAAGGAGGTCTGCTCGGCCTGCCACAGCATGAAGCTCGTGGCCTTCCGCAACTTGGCGGAGGAGGGCGGCCCGGACTACTCGGCCGCGCAGGTCAAGGCGCTGGCGGCGACCTACCAGGTGAAGGACGGCCCGAACGATTCGGGCGAAATGTTCGAGCGTCCGGCGCGGCCGGCCGACACCTTCCCGCCGCCCTTCCCGAACGACCAGGCCGCCGCCGCCGCCAACGGCGGCAAGGCGCCGCCGGACTTCTCGGTGCTCGCCAAGGCGCGCACCTTCGAGCGCGGCTTCCCCTGGTTCGTCTTCGACGCGATGCCGTTCATCGGCTACTCGGAGCAGGGCGTCGACTACATCCACGCGCTGCTCAACGGCTACGAGGACCCGCCGCAGGGCATGGAGGTGCCGGCCGGCGTCTACTACAACACCTACTACCCGGGCCACCTCATCGCGATGCCGAAGCCGATCAGCGACGGCCAGGTGACCTATCCGAAGAACGACAAGGGCGAGCCGGTCGTGCCCGAGACGGTCGACCAGTACTCGAAGGACGTCGCCGCCTTCATGGCCTGGGCGGCCGAGCCGCACATGATGGCCCGCAAGGCGCTCGGCCTGCGCGTGATCCTGTTCCTGATCGTCCTCGCCGGCCTGCTCTACTACGTGAAGAAGCGGATCTGGTCGGATGTGGGCGGCGAGACCCACGGCCTGCAGCCGGAGCTGCACAAGACCTACTAGGGCGCCTCGAAGCGCCGCGTACCACGACGGGCCCCGCACGGGGCCCGTTCGCGTTCCGGGGGTCCGCCGCGGCCGGGATCGTGCTACCGGTCCCCGCGCGAGCGGCGTCCCGCCGCGACAAGGACGAATCCATGACCGCAGCGGTGCTCGGGGTGATCGGCGGTTCCGGGGTCTACGACCTGCCGGGACTGGAGGAGGTCCGCGAGGAGCGGGTCGCCTCGCCCTGGGGCGAGCCCTCGGACGCCCTGCGTATCGGCCGCATCGGCGAGACCCGCGTGGTGTTCCTGGCCCGCCACGGCCGCGGCCATCGGCTCTCGCCGTCGGGCATCAACTACCGCGCGAACATCGACGCGCTGAAGCGCGCGGGCGTCACCGACCTCGTGTCGCTCTCCGCCTGCGGCTCCTTCCGGAACGAGCTGCATCCCGGCCTGTTCGTCCTCGTCGACCAGTTCGTCGACCGGACGGTGGGCCGCGAGACCTCGTTCTTCGGCAACGGCTGCGTCGCCCACGTCTCCGTCGCCCATCCGGTCGGGCCGGCCCTGCAGAAGCGCATCGCGGCGGCGGCCGAGGCCGAGGAGATCGCCTTCCACCGTGGCGGCACCTACGTCTGCATGGAGGGGCCGCAATTCTCGACCCTCGCGGAATCGAAGCACTACAAGGCGCAAGGCTTCGACGTGATCGGCATGACCAACATGCCGGAGGCGAAGCTCGCCCGCGAGGCCGAGATCACCTACGCGACCATCGCCATGGTGACCGACTTCGACTGCTGGCACCCGAGCCACGACGCGGTCGACGTGGCCTCCGTGGTGGCGGTGGCCCGCGCCAACGCCGACAAGGCGGCGCGCCTCGTGGCGCGCCTCGCCCGCGACCTGCCCGCCGAGCGCGAGCCCTGCCCGGCGGGCTCCCACAAGGCGCTCGACGGCGCCATCATGACGGGCGCGAGCCACCGCGATCCCGACCTCGTGGCGAAGCTCGATGCCGTGGCGGGCCGCGTGCTCGGAGCCTGAGACGCCACCCGAGGTTTCCCGCGCAAGCCCCTGGCGGGCTTCGCCGATCCCGATCCGGGGCACCCCGATCGATGCGCCCGGGACCGAAACGGATCGGCGCGCTTGCGCAGCATTTTCCGCCGCCGACCCTGTGACAGGGCGGCGGATGCGGCTTAGAAGGCGGCTGGGGGCGCCCCGGCCCGGACTTGAAGTGAAGCGTTAAGAACGATGCGCAACGCCAGCATCAGCCGCAAGACCGCCGAGACCGACGTCTCGGTCGCCGTCGACCTCGACGGCACCGGCAAGGCCGAAATCGCCACCGGGGTCGGCTTCCTCGACCACATGCTGGAGCTGTTCGCCCGCCACGGGCTGTTCGATCTCACCGTGAACGTCACCGGCGACCTCCACGTCGACCAGCACCACACCACCGAGGATGCCGGCATCGCGCTGGGCCAGGCCTTCGCGAAGGCGCTCGGCGACAAGCGCGGCATCGCCCGCTACGCCGACATCCACCTCCCCATGGACGAGGCGCTGACCCGGGTCGCCGTGGATATCTCCGGCCGGCCCTTCCTGGTGTTCCGCACGCAGTTCCGGGTGGAGAAGATCGGGCAGTTCGACACCGAACTCGTCCGCGAGTGGTTCCAGGCCTTCGCGATGAACGCGGGGCTCACCCTCCACGTCGAGACGCTCTACGGCGACAACGCCCACCACATCGCCGAGAGCTGCTTCAAGGGGCTGGCCCGCGCCTTGCGCCAGGCGGTCGCGGTCGACCCCCGCGAGGAGGGCCGCGTGCCCTCCACCAAGGGTTCCCTGTAGGAGCGGACGGCCATGCGCAGCTACACGCTCCACCTGCCCCGCGAGGCGCAGCCCGGCTCCCCCCACGGCCTCGACCGCGCCGTGCTGGTGCGGGACGGGTTTTCCTGGTCGGCCTTCGCCTTCACGGTGCTGTGGTTTTTCTACCATCGCCTCTGGCTCGCCGGCCTCGGGGTCCTGGCCGGGCTCGTCGCCGTGGCGATGCTCGGCCGCTACCTCGGGCTGTCGACGGGCGCCGGCACCGCCGTCACCCTGCTGTCCGCCGTGCTGGTCGGGCTCGAGGCGTCCAGCCTCCGGCGCTGGACCCTCGGTCGCCGCGGGCGCCCCGTCCGCGACGCGGTGGTGGCCGGCAGCGCCGAGGAGGCGGAGATGAAGGCGCTCACCCGCTGGCTCGACCCGGCGACCGTGCGCGCGCCGGGCACCCCCTACGCGGCCGGCGGCTCGCGCGCCGGCGAGGCCGTGATCGGCCTCTTCCCGCTTCGCGAGGGCAGCCGATGAGGCGGGTGGCCGAACGGGCGAGGGGCTGAGCGTGGCGGGCGAGACGGTCGCGATCATCGATTACGGATCGGGCAACCTGCACTCGGCCGCGAAGGCCTTCGAGCGGGCGGCCCGGGAGGCGGGCGTGGCCCGCATACTGGTGACGCGCGACCCCGAGGCGGTGGCCGCCGCGGATCGGGTGGTGCTGCCGGGCGTCGGCGCCTACGCGGATTGCCGGCGCGGCCTCGATGCGGTGCCCGGCATGGTCGAGGCGATGGAGGAGGCGGCCCACCGCAAGGGGCGGCCCTTCCTCGGCATCTGCGTCGGCATGCAGCTCCTCGCGACCCGGGGCCTCGAGTACGAGACCACGGCGGGCCTCGGCTGGATCCCCGGCGATGTCGGACCGATCCGCCCGGCCGATCCCGGCCTGAAGGTCCCGCACATGGGCTGGAACACCCTGCGGCCCGACCGCGCGCATCCGCTCCTCGACGGCATCCCCACGGGCGAGGACGGCCTGCACGCCTACTTCGTGCACAGCTACGCCCTGAAGGCCGATCGGCCGGACGACGTCGTCGCCCACAGCGACTACGGCGGCCCCGTCACGGCGATCGTCGGCCGCGACAACGTCGCCGGCACCCAGTTCCACCCCGAGAAGAGCCAGCGCCTCGGCCTGGCGCTGATCGCCAACTTCCTGCGCTGGCGGCCGTGAGGCCGCCCGACCCTCTCAGGCGAGCTGCCCCGTGATCCTGTTTCCCGCCATCGATCTGAAGGAGGGGCGCTGCGTCCGCCTCGTGCAGGGGGACATGGCCCAGGCGGTCGTCTTCAACGACGATCCCGGCGCCCAGGCGCGGATCTTCGAGGACCAGGGCTTTCCCTGGCTGCACGTGGTGGACCTCGACGGCGCCTTCGCTGGCGCCCCGATGAACGCGGCGGCGGTCGACGCCATCCTGGCACGGGTCAAGATTCCGGTGCAGCTCGGCGGCGGCGTGCGCGAGATGCGCACCCTCGAAGCCTGGCTCGAGAAGGGCGTCGCCCGCGTGATCATCGGGACCGCGGCAGTGCGCGACCCCGCCTTCGTCCGCGAGGCCGCCCGCCGGCACCCGGGCCGGATCGCCGTCGGCATCGACGCCAAGGACGGCCGCGTGGCGGTGGAGGGCTGGGCCAAGACCTCGAGCATGACCGCCGAGGAGCTCGGCCGCCGCTTCGAGGATGCCGGCGTCGCGGCGATCATCTACACGGACATCGCCCGCGACGGCATCCTGAAGGGCCTCAACATCGGCATGACGCTGGCGCTGGCGCAGGCCGTGACGATCCCGGTGATCGCCTCCGGCGGTCTCGCCTCGATCGAGGACGTGCATCGCCTGCTGGAGCCGGACTGCGCGGTGCTCGCCGGCGCCATCACGGGCCGCGCGCTCTACGACGGCCGCATCGACCCGCAGGCCGCGCTCGTGGCGATCCGCAAGGCCGCCGGCTCCATGATGGATGTCCCCCCGTCCGCGGGCGGAGCGTGATAGGATCGGGACGGCGCGTCGGCCGTGAGTCTGTGATGAGCACTGCGAAGGCTGCGGCCCGGCCGATGCCGGCCGGGACCGCCTACGAGGACGACTTCTACACCTGGACCCAGGAGCAGGGCGCGCGCCTGCGCGCGGGCGACCTGGCAGGCCTCGACCTCGCGAACCTCGCGGAGGAGATCGAGAGCTTGGGCCGCAGCGAGTTCAACAGCCTCGTCGGCGCGTGGCGGGTGATCCTGCTGCACATGCTGAAGGTCGACTATCAACCGGAGCGGCGGACGCGCTCATGGGCGCTGTCGATCGCCGAGCAGCGCAAGGAGGCCGGCTTCGTGCTGAAGGACAATCCGGGTCTCAAGAGGCGCCTGCCCGAGGCCCTCGACCGCGCCTACAGCCGCGCGCGCATCGAGGCGGCCAAGGAAACGGGCCTTCCCCTGAAGCGCTTTCCCGAGACCTGCCCCTACACCCGGGACGAGATGCTGACGCGCCCATTCCCGACCGACCCGGAGGATTGAGCGCGCCGTGCTGAAGACCCGCATCATCCCCTGCCTCGACGTGAAGGACGGCCGCGTCGTCAAGGGCGTGCAGTTCCTGGAGCTGCGCGATGCCGGCGATCCCGTCGAGGCCGCCCGGGCCTACGACGCCGCCGGCGCGGACGAACTCTGCTTCCTCGACATCACGGCGAGCCATGAGGCCCGCGGCACCCTCCTCGACGTCGTGAGCCGGACCGCGGAGGCGTGCTTCATGCCGCTGACCGTGGGCGGCGGCGTCCGCGCCGTCGAGGACGTGCGCGCGCTGCTGCTGGCGGGGGCCGACAAGGTGGCGATCAACACCGCCGCCGTGAAGGACCCCGACCTCGTGGCGCGGGCGGCGGAGAAGTTCGGCAACCAGTGCATCGTGGTGGCGGTCGACGCCAAGCGCGTCTCCGCTCCCGGCGCGCCGGCTGCCTGGGAGATCTTCACCCATGGCGGGCGCAACCCCACCGGCCTCGACGCGGTCGCGTTCGCCCGCACGGTGGCGGCGCGGGGGGCGGGCGAGTTGCTCGTCACCTCCATGGACCGAGACGGCACCCGGTCGGGCTACGACCTCGCGCTGACCCGCGCCATCACGGACGCCGTGAGCGTGCCGGTGATCGCCTCCGGCGGCGTCGGGGGCCTGGACGACCTCGTGGCGGGCGTGGCGGAGGGCGGCGCCAGCGCGGTGCTGGCGGCCTCGATCTTCCACTTCGGCCAGCACACGGTCGCGGAAGCCAAGGCCCACATGGCCGCGGCGGGCCTCGCCATGCGACTCGATGCCTAGTCCGGCGCCCGGCTCGGTGCCTGCCCGATGTGCAAAGGCGCGCCCTCTGTCAGCCGCCGCGCTTGCCCGTCAGGCGCCGTTGACGCAGGTTGGCGCGACACCGGCCGCCCGCAGCGGCCCCTGACGCACCGGACGGCATGACGACGTACTCCCTCGACGACCTCGCGGCCCTCATCAGGAGCCGCGCCGGCACCCCGGCCGATCAGTCCTACACCGCGAAGCTCCTGGCCGGCGGCCCGGCCAAGGCCGCCAAGAAGCTCGGCGAGGAGGCGGTCGAGGCCGCGATCGCCGCCGTGCAGGGCGACCGCGCCGGCCTCGTCAGCGAGGCGGCCGACGTCCTCTACCACCTGCTCGTGGTGCTGCGGACCGGCGGCGTCGAGCTGAACGAGGTGATGGCCGAGCTCGAGCGGCGGACCGCGCAGAGCGGCCTCGCCGAGAAGGCCGCGAGGCGCCACGCGTGAACGCCGTCCCGGGCCTCCCGACGTCACTGCCCGAGCCCGACCCGGGCCCAGGCCAGGACCCGGTGACCGGGGAGGGGCCCGAGAGCCTGTCGCCCTACCGCCTGTTCAGCCGGAGCGAGTGGGCGCAACTGCGCGCCGACACGCCCCTGACCCTGAAGGCCGAGGACATCGAGCGGCTGCAATCGATCAACGACCCGATCTCCGTCGAGGAGGTGGTGGCGATCTACCTGCCGCTCTCGCGCCTCCTGTCCCTCTACGTCGCGGCGACGCAGGGGCTGTTCAAGGCGACGCAGCGCTTCCTGATGGCCGAGCGCGAGCCGAAGGTGCCCTACATCATCGGACTCGCGGGCTCGGTGGCGGTCGGCAAGTCCACCACGGCCCGCATCCTCAAGGCGCTGCTCGCCCGCTGGCCCAACACCCCGAAGGTCGATCTCGTCACCACCGACGGCTTCCTGCTGCCCAACGCCGACCTCGCCCGCCACGGCGCCATGGAGCGCAAGGGCTTCCCGGAGAGCTACGACACGGCCGCGCTCCTGCAGTTCCTCCACGACATCAAGTCAGGCCGCAAGCGGGTGACCGCGCCGCTCTACTCCCACCTCGTCTACGACCGGGTGCAGGGTGAGGAGACCCTGGTCGAGACTCCCGACATCCTGATCGTCGAGGGCCTGAACGTCCTCCAGCCCGCGCGCCTGCCGCGGGACGGGACCGCGATCCCCTTCGTCTCCGACTTCTTCGACTTCTCGATATACCTCGACGGGCACGAGGACGACCTGCACCGCTGGTACGTCACCCGCTTCATGAAGCTGCGTCAGACCGCCTTCCGCGACCCGCGCTCCTATTTCCGGAAGTACGCCGAGGTGCCCGAGGCCGAGGCGCTCGCCATCGCGGACCACCTCTGGACGAGCATCAACCTGCCGAACCTGCGTGAGAACATCCTGCCGACCCGCCAGCGGGCGAGCCTGATCCTCGCCAAGGGGGCGAGCCACCGCATCGAGAGCGTGGCCCTCCGGCGACTGTAGGCGCCGTCAGCCGAATGGGAACGCGGCCTCCGTCACGTAGGGGCCGCCCCCCGTCGAGTCCCGCGCCGAGAACAGCGCCACCTGCCGCGCCGTGAAGCTCAGCGGCGCGAAGATTCCGGCCTGCGAGAGGTACTGCGCGACGCCCTCCGGGCTCGCCTCGCGGCGCAGGCGCGCCAGGGTGACGTGCGGGGTGAAGCGGCGACGCTCGGGTTCCGCGCCGACCCGGCGGGCGATGCGCTCGTGCTCTGCCTGCAGGTCGTCGAGGTCGGGGTTCGGAGCGACCGCGGCGAGGAGCGCGCGGGGCCTGTCGCCGCCGAAGCTCGCGAGGCCGTCGAGCGTGACGACGATCGGGTCGCGCATCCGCGCCTCGCTCAAGGCTTCGCAGAAGTCGTTCGCCCGATCGTTCGAGACGTCGCCGAGGAAGCGCAGCGTCACGTGGTAGTCGGCGGCCTCGATCCAGCGGGCCCCGGGCAGCCCGCCGCGATAACGCGCGAGCGCCGCGCCGACCTCGGGCGGGATCTCCAGGCCAGTGAACAGGCGGGGCATCGCGAAGCCGCCGTCACTGCGACTTGGCGCCGAGGCGGCCGAGAAAGCTCTCGACGCTCGGGAGGATTCCGGCGACGATCGCCTCGACGCCCTTCTGGTTCGGGTGCAGGCCGTCGTCGAGATGGGCCGACTTGTCGCCGAAGATCGGGTCGAGGAAGAAGGGATAGAGGACGAGGTCGTAGCGCTTGGCGAGGTCGGGATAGATCGCGTCGAAGCGGGCCACGTAGTCGGGCCCGAGGTTGCGCGAGGCCTTCATGCCCGCGAGCAGCACCGGGATGCCGCGGGCCTTCAGGCGGGCGAGCATCGCGTCGAGGGCCTTCTCGGTGACCGCGGGGTCGGTCCCCCGCAGCATGTCGTTGGCGCCGAGCTCCAGGATGACGCCGTCGGTCCCGTCCGGCACCGACCAGTCGAGCCGGTCGCGCCCCCCGGTGGTGGTGTCGCCCGACACCCCCGCATTGGCCACCGCGACGTCGTAGCCCTTGGCCTTGAGGGCGCGCTCCAGCACCGCCGGGAAGGCGGCGTCGGCCGGGAGCCGGTAGCCCGCCGAGAGGCTGTCCCCGAAGGCCACGAGGTTGAGGGTGCGGGCCTTGGGCTCTGCGCGGGCGCCCCCCGCCGCGAGGACGGCGAGAACCGATGCGGCAATCAGCGCCATCAGCCGAACGGCCCAGCCGCCATGGCGCCGAGACGGCATACGGGCCATATCGGCGCCACGGTTGGTGCGGAAGCGCACGGATTCATCGCTGTCCAACTCCGACCCTCACTCTCGTCGTCCCGCGCACAGATCGGTCGCCCGTCGATGTCCGACAAGGCCATTGCCCTCTCAGAGATCGACCTCAGCCTGGGGCGGGGTGCCGCGCGGGTCCACGTGCTGCGGGGCATCTCCCTCGCCGTCGCACCCGGGGAGGCGGTGGGCCTCGTCGGCCCCTCGGGCTCCGGCAAGTCGACCCTCCTCATGGTGATGGCCGGGCTGGAGCGTCCGGATTCCGGGTCGATCCTCGTCGAGGGCACCGACCTCGGCGGTCTCGACGAGGACGCGCTCGCCCGCTTCCGGGGCCGGCGCATCGGCATCGTGTTCCAGGCCTTCCACCTCGTGCCGACCATGACGGCCCTGGAGAACGTCGCCCTGCCGCTGGAACTCGCCGACAAGCCCGACGCGCATGCCCGCGCGGCCGCCGAGCTCGAGGCCGTCGGGCTCGGCCATCGCCTGCACCACTACCCGGCCCAGCTCTCGGGCGGCGAGCAGCAGCGGGTCGCCATCGCCCGCGCGATCGCGCCGGATCCGGCGATCCTGGTGGCGGACGAGCCGACCGGCAACCTCGACGAGGCGACCGGCCGCCAGATCGTCGACCTCCTGTTCCGGCTGAAGCGCGACCGCGGCGCCACCCTGGTTCTCGTCACCCACGATCCGGGCCTCGCCCGCCTGTGCGACCGCACGGTCCGGCTCCGCTCCGGACGGATCGACGCGATGGCGGCAGCGTGATCCCGCCCGCATCACCGGACGCCTGGAGGAGACCGCATGCACGGCACGCTCGCCCAGCCTGAGCCGCGGCGGCCCTCCGGGCTGCGCCTGCCCCTGACGCTGCGCCTCGCCCTGCGCGAGCTGCGCGGCGGCCTCTCGGGCTTCGTGGTGTTCCTGGCCTGCATCGCCCTCGGCGTCGCGGCGATCGCCGGCATCGCCTCGATCGCCCGCTCGCTCTCGGACGGGCTGGGGCGCGAGGGCCGGCGCATCCTCGGGGCGGATCTCGCCTACACGCTGATCAACCGCGAGGCGAGCCCGGCCGAGCGGGCGGCGCTCGACGCAAGGGGGCGCGTGTCGGTGGTGGCCCAGCTCCGCGCCATGGCGGTCTCCGGCGAGGGGGGCGCCGCCCTCGTCGAGCTGAAGGCGGTGGACGCCAGCTACCCGACGGCGGGCGAACTCGTGACGGAGCCCGCCGCGCCGCTGGCGGACCTCCTCGCGGACCGGGACGGCGTCGCGGGCGCGGTGGCGGATCCGGCGCTCCTCACCCGCCTCGACCTCAAGGTCGGGGACCGGCTCACCCTGGCGGGCCAGCCCTTCGCGGTGCGGGCGAGCCTCGTCAGCGAGCCGGACCGGATCGCCGCCGGCGTCGGGTTCGGGCCGCGCCTCATCATCGGGCAGGCGGCCCTGCAGCGGACGGGGCTGATCCAGCCCGGCAGCCTCAACCGCTGGACCTACCGGATCCTGCTGCCCGGCGCGGACGATGCCCGCGTCGAGGCGGCGGCCGCCGCCGTCGCCGCGGCCGCGCCGGAGGCCGGCTGGGAGATGCGGGCGCGCACGAATGCCGACCCCCGCTTCTCGAAGAGCATCGAGCGCTTCACCCAGTTCCTGACCCTCGTCGGGCTCACGGCCCTCATCGTCGGCGGCGTCGGGGTGGCCAACGCCGTCCACGCTTTCGTCGAGCGCAAGCGCGCCTCCATCGCGACGCTGAAGAGCGTCGGGGCGCCGGGCTCCCAGGTGGTGGTGCTCTACCTGACGCAGGTGATGCTGATCGCCGGCCTCGGCACGGCGATCGGCCTCGTCGTCGGCGGCAGCCTGCCCTTCCTGATCGACGCCGTGTTCCGGGACGAGCTGCCGCTCCCCCTCGACCCGACGCTCGCGCCGGGCGAGCTCGCCCTGGCCGCCGCCTACGGCCTCCTCACGGCGCTCGCCTTCGCGATCACGCCCCTCGGACGCGCCCACGACATCCCGGTCTCCGGGCTGTTCCGCGACGCCGTCGACCCCGCCGGCCGCGGGGTGCGGCTGCGCTACCGCGCGGTCCTGTGGTCGACGCTCGCGGCCCTCGTGGCGCTCAGCCTCGCCACCGCCTTCGACCGGCGGGTGGCGCTCATCTTCATCGCCGCCGCCGCCATCGCCTTCGGGCTGCTGCGCCTCGTCGGGCTCGGCCTGATGGCGGGCGCCGCGCGCCTGCCGCGCCCGCGGCGGGCCGCGCCCCGGATGGCTCTCGCCAACCTCCATCGGCCCGGAGCTCTGACGCAGGCGATGGTGCTCTCCCTCGGCCTCGGCGTGACGCTCCTCGTGACGCTGAGCCTGATCGACGCCAACGTGCGCCGCGCCCTCACCAGCACGCTGCCGGCCCACGCCCCGAACCTGTTCTTCCTCGACATTCCGGCGGCCGACGCGGACGGCTTCCACGCCTTCCTGGGCCGGGCGGCTCCCACCGGGCGCATCGAGCGCGTCCCGATGATGCGCGGGCGGATCACTGCCCTCGACGGGGTGCCGGCTGGCCGGATCCGGCCGCCCGAGGACGCGGCCTGGGTGCTCGACGGGGACCGGGGCATCACCTACGCGGCGGAGGTGCCGGAGGGCTCGACCGTGGTCGAAGGCCGCTGGTGGAGCGAGGCTGAGGCGGGCACACCGCTCGTCTCGTTCGATGCGGAGCTCGCCCGCAGCCTCGGCCTGAAGGTCGGGGGCAGCGTCACCGTCAACGTCCTGGGCCGCAATCTCACCGCGCGGGTGGCGAACCTGCGCAAGGTGCAGTGGCGCTCCCTCGGGATCAACTTCGTCATGGTCTTCTCGCCCGGCACCTTCCGGGGGGCGCCGCACTCCGACCTCGCCACCCTGACGCTGCCGCCCGGCACGCCGGCGGCGGCCGAGAACGCCATCCTGCGAGACGTGGCCAAGGCCTACCCGTCCGTCACCAGCGTGCGGGTGAAGGACGCCCTGGAGACCATCGACGGCCTCGTGCACAAGCTCGTCCTCGCGATCCGCGGCGCGAGCGCCATCGCCATCCTGGCGAGCCTCCTGGTGCTCGCCGGCACCGTCGCGGCGAGCCATCGGGCCCGGCTCTACGACGCCGTGGTGCTGAAGGTGCTCGGCGCCTCACGCGGGCGGCTGCTCCTCGCCTACAGCCTCGAATACGGGCTCCTCGGTGCCGCCACCGCCCTGTTCGGCCTCGGCGCCGGCACCCTCGCGGCCTGGACGATCGTGACGCGGGTGATGCGCCTCGACTTCGCGCCGGAGATGTCCGGGGCCCTGACGGCTGCCGGGCTCGCGGTCGTGCTGGCCGTGGTGCTCGGCCTCGCGGGCACCTGGCGCATCCTGGGCCAGAAGCCCGCACCCTACCTGCGCCAGATCTAGCGAGTCCTCGTGCTCTAGCGAGTGCTCCTGCGCTTGCGGCGGTGCAACGAGAGGTTACGACGTTTTAATCCCTGCGATAACTCAAGAAAAACCCGCGCCGCGATACCGAAAACCGGGCGGGGAAGCTCGGCGGCCCACTTGTGTCCGGCATTGCGAAGCAACATATTCAGGCCCGAGGCGCCCCGTGGCGCCAGAGGTCCTGCGTGGGCCTCGTCCCGAACACCACGCTGAGAGAGCATCCTCAAGGGAACTCCCATGGCCTTCGAGAACAGCCCCTTCCGGTACGGGGCCCAGAGCCCCGGCTACGCCGGCACGCAGGTCGAGGTCGATCAGGGCCTGCGCACCTTCATGCTCGGCGTCTACAACAACATGGTCATCGGTCTCGGCATCTCGGGACTGGTGGCGCTGGGCCTCAACATGGCCGCCACCGCGCAGACGGCGACGGGGCAGCTCGCTCTGACGCCGTTCGGCCAGCTCCTCTACACGAGCCCGCTCAAGTGGGTGCTGATGCTCGCCCCGCTCGCCTTCATCTTCATCTTCTCGATGCGGATGGACCGGATGTCGGCGGCCTCGGCGCGCATGACCTTCTTCGCCTTCGCGGCAGTGATGGGCGCCTCGATGTCGACCCTGCTCCTCGTCTTCACGGGGGCCAGCGTCGTGCGGGTGTTCTTCATCACGGCGGCGACCTTCGGCGGCCTCAGCCTCTGGGGCTACACGACGAAGCGCAGCCTGTCGGGCATGGGCTCGTTCCTGATGATGGGCCTGATCGGCCTGATCATCGCCTCGCTGGTGAACCTGTTCCTGCAGTCCTCGGGCCTGCAGTGGGCGATCTCGTTCCTCGGCGTCGGCATCTTCGCGGGCCTCACCGCCTACGACACGCAGAAGCTGAAGGAGATGTACCTCTACAGCGGCTTCGATGCCGAGGGCGCGGCCAAGATGTCGGTGAACGGCGCCCTGACGCTGTACCTCGACTTCATCAACATGTTCCAGTTCCTGCTCTCGCTGATGGGCGACCGTCGCTGATCAGGGCCTGAACTGAGGACTTCCGGGCCCCGGTGCGCGAGCACCGGGGCCTTTTTCATGCCGGGTCTCCCCGATGAATTCCGGCGTCAGACCGCCCGAAGGGGCTTCTCCAGCACGGCCAGCACGCGGGCGAGGTCCGTGCCGCGCTTGAGCACCATTCCGCTCGCCGCGACGACCGCGTAGGCGCCCTGGCGGCGCGCCAGCTTCGGGTCCTTCTCCACCCGGTAGAGGGGCATCTCGGACGCCCGCCGGTAGATCGAGAACACCGCCTTGTCGCGGCGGAAATCGAGGGCGTAGTCGCGCCACTCGCCTTCGGCGACCATGCGCCCGTACAGGTTGAAGATCGTGCGCAGCTCGTCGCGGTCGAAGGCGATCTGGGGTGGGGGCGATGAGGTCGGAAAGGGGACCACGCGGTCGTTGGAGGCGTAACTGGGTTCTGCGCTCGTCCGCTCGCTCATCGTCGCTCCTTCTGTCGGGAATTGTCTGAGTTCGTACGCGGATGATGGGCCGGCAAACCACACCTCGCAAGGCCGCGGTCGGCGTTGCCGCAGAGCCACGCACCAGAAACCTTTCACCACGGTTTCGCCGCATTCGCGCCTTTTCCGAGCCTTGTTGCCCAATCACAACACTCGTGAACCTCGTCGGCTCGTGCCCGGCGCTCCGTCCGAAACCCGAGCTCCCCAGCCCTCGGACGGCGCACCGGATCCACGACCGGCACTCCAGAGGTTTCGAGACCCAAGGACTTCAGGGCCGCCCCTCGGGGCGGTCTTTTTTCTGCGCGGATCCGCGGGATCGGGCTAAGAGGGCGGAAACGCCATGCCGACGCCGCCCCCCACCTTCGACGACGCCTTCCGTCGCAACCTCGACGACCTGTTCGCCTGGCGGCGGGACGTGCGCCGCTTCCGTCCGGATGCGGTCGACGAAGCGACCCTGCGGACCTGCCTCGCCGCCGCCTGCCACAGCCCCTCGGTCGGCAACAGCCAGCCCTGGCGCTTCGTGCGGGTCGCTGATCCGAGCCGGCGCGGCAGCGTCGCGGAAAGCTTCGAACGATGCAACGCGGCTGCGGCCTCGGGCTATGCGGGGAGCCAGCGCGAGCTCTATCTCCGCCTCAAGCTGGAGGGCCTGCGGCAGGCGCCGGTGCACCTCGCCGTGTTCTGCGATGAGGCTGCCACCGCTGGCCACGGCCTCGGCCGCATGACGATGCCGGAGATGCTGCGCTACTCGGTGGTCGGCGCGGTCATGAGCTTCTGGCTCGCGGCGCGCGCGCACGGGCTCGGCGTCGGCTGGGTCTCGATCCTCGAGCCGGACCGCGTCACCCGGCTCCTCGACGTCCCGCCCGACTGGCACTTCGTCGCCTACCTGTGCGTCGGCCATCCGGTCGAGGAACATCGGGACCCGGAGCTGATCCGCCACGGCTGGCAGGGTGCGGATTCGGCCTGCCGCGAGCTTCTCGAGCGGTGATGGTTAGCGGGGGCCTGCCCCGATGCAGCGCCTTCATCCCTTTGAAGTCGCACGTTTTTGACCGAAATCCAGGAAACGGGTGCATGGGAGGACTACGCACCGAATCACTTGGTGGAACGGCAAGCTCGGCCGTGACTTACTGTCAAGCGTAAGGTCACGCTTGGTCGAGGACGTCTTCCCATGTTCGGTCGGAGAGGTTGGTGTGCGGTGGCAGCCGGCGCTGTGCTGGCGGGTCTCGGCGCGGGTGCACCCGCGCAGGCACGCGAGGTGGTGGCCTTCGCGGAGGCCGCGGAGCCCGGCTCCGTGGTGATCAGCATCTCGCAGCGCCGGCTCTACCTGGTCAACGGCGACGGGACCGCGATCCGCTACCCCGTGGCGGTGGGCAAGCCGGGCAAGCAGTGGGTGGGCCAGACCCGGATCGACGGCAAGTACGTGCAGCCCGCCTGGTCGCCGCCCTGGGAGGTCAAGCGCGACAACCCGCGCCTGCCGAACCTGATCGCGGGCGGATCGCCCCACAACCCGATGGGCGCCGCCGCGATGACGCTGGCGGGCGGCCAGTACGCCATCCACGGCACCAACCGGCCGAGCTCGGTCGGCACCTATGCGTCGTACGGCTGCGTGCGCATGTACAATCAGGACGTGGTCGATCTCTACGGGCGCGTCTCGGTGGGCGCGCAGGTCTACATGGTGCGCTGACCGTCCGAGACATCGGCGGCTCAGAAGTCGACCGCCAGCCCCTTCACCTCCCAGTCGTCGTAGCGCACGGGCTCGAGGCCGCCGCGGCCCTGGCGCTCGGGCGCCGCGGCGATCGCGGCCGCCCGGGCATCGACGTCGGCCCGCCGCGCGGCGGCCTCGGCGAGGGCGCGCTCCGCGGCCGGGCTCAGGGGGCGGCGCGGCGCGACGGGGGCGGCCTCCGGGTCAGCAGGCTCTTGCGTCGGGCGTTGCGTCGGGACTTGCATCAGGATCGCTCAGGTGGAAGGGGCGTTGGCCTCGAACACGGGCGCGACGGCGCCGTGCGGTCTCATACGCAGGAACATGGCCCTCATGGCGACACGCCGCAACGCCGCGGACAGGGAGCGGGCGAGCCGCGAGCCGGGCGCGCCCATCGCAGGGCTTGCCAGCCGGGCGGTGGCCCGCAGCGCCGTGGCCGATCTCCTCGGCAAGGGCCGCGCACTCGCGCTGGAGGATGCGCTCGCGCAGGCCGGGCGCAACGCCGGGCTCGACGCGGCCGATGCGGGCCTCGCCCGCGCCATCGCCACCGCCACCTTCCGGCGCCTCGGCTTTCTGCGGGCGGCGCTCGGCGCGCGCATGGCGCAGGGCCTGCCGCAGAACCAGCCGCGCCTCGTGGCGCTCCTCGCCACCGGCGCGGCCCAGATCCTCGACCTCGCGGTGCCGGACCACGCGGCGGTCGACCTCGCGGTGCGCCTCGCCAAGGCCGAGCCGGAGACCGCCCATCTCGGCGGCCTCGTGAACGCGGTGCTGCGCCGTGTGGCGCGCGAGCGGGCCGAGATCCTGGCGGCCGGGGATCCGCTCGCGGACAACACGCCGGACTGGCTCGCCCGCCGCTGGCGCGCCGCCTACGGCGAGGCCGGCGCGCAGGCCATCGCGCGGGCGCATCTGGCGGGCCCGGCGATCGACCTGACCGTCCGCGCCGACCCCGCCGCCGACCCCGCGACTTGGGCCGAGCGCCTCGGCGCCACCCTGTTGCCGACCGGCTCGCTCCGGCTCGCCTCCGCCCCGCGCCGGGAGGCAATCCCGACGGGGGAGGGGCCTGCGGAGACGGGTGACGAGCCGGTGGAGGCACGCGCCGCCATCGCGAGCCTGCCGGGCTATGCCGAGGGCGCCTGGTGGGTGCAGGACGCGGCGGCCGCGCTGCCGGCCCGGCTCCTCGGCACGCAGGCGGGCGAGCGCGTGGCCGACCTCTGCGCCGCGCCGGGCGGCAAGACCGCGCAGATCGCAGCGACGGGGGCCGCCGTCACCGCCGTCGACCGCTCCGCGGCCCGGCTGGAGCGCCTGCGCGAGAACCTGGCGCGCCTGCGGCTCGACGCCGAGGTGCAGGTCGGAGACGCCCTCGCCCTCGACGGGGAGGGCACCTACGACGCCGTCCTCCTCGACGCGCCCTGCTCCGCCACCGGCACCATCCGCCGGCACCCGGATGTCGCCTGGACCAAGAGCGAGGCCGACCTCGCCCGGCTCGTCGCGCTGCAGGCCCGCCTCCTCGACAAGGCGGCCGCCCTGGTGAGGCCGGGCGGGCGCCTCGTCTACTGCACCTGCTCGCTGGAGCCCGAGGAGAGCGAGGCCCAGCTCGCCGCCTTCCTCGCCCGCCACGACGCCTTCGCGCGGGTGCCTCTGCGCCCCGAGGAGGTCGGGGACCGGGCAGAGCTGATCGACGGGTCCGGGGACCTGCGCACCCTGCCGAGCCACCTGCCGGAGCTCGGCGGCCTCGACGGCTTCTTCGCGAGCCGGCTCACGCGCCTGCGCTGAATGCGTTTTCCCTGGGCTTATGCTTAACCGGTGGTTAAGACGCACGGCCTAGCTTGAACCCTGCAGTGAGGAGACCGGCCGGGCGCCCGCGCGCCGCCGGGCGAGGAGACCGCGTGGCGTGGGGGCCTGACCGCTGGCGCTTGTACGGCCTGATCGGACGCGAGTTCGCCCGCGCGATCCGTGCCGCCAGCGCGCGCCTGAGCGCCCCGCCCGATATCCTCGCCCGCGTCCGGGTCACGGGCCTCGTCATCGCGCCCCACGACCTGCGCACCAGCGACGCCACCTTCGCGGACGATATCTACGCCGGCCTGTTCGTCTTCGCCGGACGCTCGCTGGCGGTCAGCGGACGCTCGCCCTTCGACTACACGCCCCCGAGTCCGGAATGGGCCGACGTGCTCTACGGGTTCGGCTGGCTGCGCCACCTGCGCGCCGCCGACACCGCACTCGCCCGCGCCAACGCCCGGGCCTTCGTGGCCGACTTCATGGCCGGGCGCGGCGACCCGGCGCTCGCGCGCCCCACACCGGTGGCGGCGCGGCGCCTCATCTCCTTCCTGTGCCAGTCACCCCTGGTGCTGGAGGGCGCAGACCGCGCCTTCTACCAGACCTTCCTGAAGGCGATCGCCCGCGGCGCGCAGCAGCTCGAGCGCGACCTGCGCCGCGGCATCCCCCCGCAGTGGCGGCTCAACGCGGCGGTGGCCCTCTGCTACGCGGGGCTGTGCTGCGAGGGCATCCAGCCAATCCTGCGGCGGGCCACGCGGGTGCTCAGCCGCGAGCTCGACCGGCAGATCCTGGCCGACGGGGGCCATCGCTCGCGCGATCCGCGCTACGCCATGGAGCTGCTGCTCGACTTGCTGCCCCTGCGCCAGAGCTACCTCAGCCGCAACGTCGAGCCGCCGGACGCGCTCCTGCGCGCCATCGACCGGATGCTGCCGCTGCTGCGGCTCCTGCGCCACGCCGACGCCTCGCTCAGCCACTTCAACGGCATGGGCGCCACCGCCGCCGACCATCTCGCCACGCTCCTTGTCTACGACGGAGCCCTCGCCCAGCCCCTGATGCACGCCCCGAACACCGGCTACGAGCGCCTGGAGCGCGGCCGGGTCGTCGTGGTGGCTGACGTCGGCCGGGCGCCGCCGCTGTCCTTCTCGCTGAACGCCGGGGCCGGCTGCCTGTCCTTCGAGATGTCCAGCGGCCCGCAGCGCATCGTCGTCAATTGCGGCCTGCCGGACAGCGGGCCGGAGCTGCGCCGGCTCGCCCGCACCACCGCGGCCCACTCGACCGCCTGCGTCGAGGCGGCCTCCTCCTGCCGCTTCCTGAAGGGCGGGTCGTGGTGGGGCGACCGGCTCGCCGGGGCGTGGCTCGAGACCCGCCTCGGGGCGGTGATCCTGCGAGGGCCCGGCGAGGTCCGGGCGGAACGCGCGGAGGATGGCGGCGCCCTGCTGCTCGCCGCGCGCCATGACGGCTACCAGCCGGATTTCGGCCTCGTGCACGAGCGCCGCTGGCACCTCGCGCCGGACGGTCGCCTGGAGGGAACGGACCGGCTCCTGCGCGAGCAAGCCGGAAAGCGCGGGACAAAGCGCTTCGGCAGGCGCCCGGCCAGCGTGGCGATCCGCTTCCACCTGCATCCCGCCATCGCGGTGCGCAGCGACGGCGAGGGGCTCGAACTCGCCGCGCCGCTCGGCGAGGTCTGGCGCTTCCGCGCCGAGGGCGCCGACGTGGCGATCGAGGAGAGCGTCTACTTCGCGGGCCTCACGGGGGCCCGGCGCACGGACCAGATCGTGCTCCACCTCACCGTCGCCGAGGAGGCCGAGGTGCGCTGGTCCTTCGACCGGGCCGCGATGGGCGCCCCGACGACGGCGCAGGCCGGCTGATACGGGCATCCGCCGGCTCCCCTGGCCCGGGGGCCCGCTTCCGTGCTACCGCGCCGCGACAGGCGGGCGCACCGCTCCGTTGGCGCCCAGGACGTTCACCGGACACCCAAGACTTCCACGATGTCGCAAGATCAGGTGCGGATCAGCCGCGCGCTCCTCTCCGTCTCCGACAAGGCGGGCCTCATCGACTTCGCCCGCGCGCTGAGCGCCCGCGGGATCGAGCTGGTCTCGACCGGCGGCACCCACCGGGCGCTGCGTGAGGCGGGCCTTGCCGTCGCCGAGGTCGCCGACCTCACGGGCTTTCCCGAGATGATGGACGGGCGCGTGAAGACCCTGCACCCGGCCGTGCACGGCGGCCTCCTGGCCGTCCGGGAGAACCCCGAGCATCAGGCCGCGCTCGCCGCCCACGGGATCGGGGCGATCGACCTCCTCGTCGTCAACCTCTACCCGTTCGAGGCGACGATCGCGGCGGGCCGCGCCTACGACGACTGCGTCGAGAACATCGACGTCGGCGGCCCGGCGATGATCCGCGCGGCCGCCAAGAACCACGCCGACGTCGCCGTCGTCACCGACGTCGCGGACTATGCCGCGGTCCTCGCGGCCCTGGAGGCGGCCGGCGGCACCCTCGACGCCGCGCTGCGTCGCCGCCTCGCCCAGAAGGCCTTCGCGCGCACCGCCGCCTACGACGCGGCCATCGCCAACTGGCTCGCGGGCGAGATCGGCCCCCAGGAGGCCGCTGCGTTCCGGACCTTCGGCGGCAGCCTCGCCCAGGGCCTGCGCTACGGCGAGAACCCCCATCAGGCGGCGGCGTTCTACCGCGCTCCGGGCCTCGTGCGGGCCGGCGTCGCGAGCGCCCGCCAGCTCCAGGGCAAGGAGCTATCCTACAACAACTTCAACGACACGGACGCGGCCTACGAATGCGTCGCCGAGTTCGATCCGGCCCGCACGGCGGCGGTGGCCATCATCAAGCACGCCAACCCCTGCGGCGTGGCCGAAGGGGAGACCCTGCTGGCGGCCTACGAGTCGGCGCTCAGCTGCGACCCGACCTCCGCCTTCGGCGGCATCGTGGCCCTCAACCGCCCCCTGGACGCTGAGGCGGCCCGGCGGATCGTGGAGATCTTCACCGAGGTGATCATCGCGCCGGACGCGAGCGAGGAGGCCGTCGCGATCGTCGCGGCCAAGAAGAACTTGCGCCTGCTCCTGGCGGGCGGCCTGCCGGATCCGCGCGCGCCTGGCGAGACGGTGCGCAGCCTCGCGGGCGGCCTCCTGGTGCAGGGCCGCGACGACGCCGTCGTCGACGACATGCCCCTGCGCGTCGTGACGCGGCGGGAGCCCAGCGTTGAGGAATACGCGGACCTGCGCTTCGCCTACAGGGTCGCCAAGCACGTCAAGTCGAACGCCATCGTCTACGCGAAGGGCGGAGCCACGGTCGGCATCGGTGCCGGCCAGATGTCGCGAGTCGATTCCTCCCGGATCGCCGCCTGGAAGGCCGCGGAGGGCGCCAAGCGCCTCGGGCTTTCCGAAAGCCTCGCGCGTGGCGCGGTGGTGGCGTCCGATGCCTTCTTCCCCTTCGCCGACGGTCTCCTCGCCGCGGCCGAGGCCGGCGCCACCGCCGTGATCCAGCCTGGCGGCTCCATGCGCGACGACGAGGTGATCCGCGCCGCCGACGAGGCGGGCCTCGCCATGGTCTTCACCGGCCACCGCCACTTCCGGCACTGAGCGGTTCGGCGCATCCGCCCCAACGGATCGAGCGGTCCCGGAACGCATAAGGGGCGCGAGCCCTGAAGCCCGCGCCCCCAGTCTTTCGGGCGCCCGCGTCTTGCGCGGGCGCTCGTCTTCGTTACGCGAGGATGTCGCGGTCCTTGGTCTCGGGGATGAAGATCAGCCCGACGACGAAGGTGAACAGCGCGATCACGATCGGGTACCAGAGGCCGTAGTAGATGTCGCCGGTCTGGGCCACCATCGCGAAGGCGGTGGCGGGCAGCAGGCCGCCGAACCAGCCGTTGCCGATGTGGTAGGGCAGGGACATCGAGGTGTAGCGGATCCGGGTCGGGAACAGCTCCACCAGCGCCGCCGCGATCGGGCCGTAGACCATCGTGACGTAGACCACGAGGATCGTCAGGATGCCGATCACCGCGAGCTTCTGGCTCGTGAAGACGTCGATCGGGTTCGCGGCCTTGATCACCGTCGGGTTGCTCGTGGCCGAGGGGTAGCCCGACTCGGTCAGAGCCGCCGGCACGGCCTTGGCGAAGGTCGGGTCGGCCACCGGGAAGTCCTTGCCGTTGACGCTCACCACGGTGGGCGAGCCAGCGGGCACCTCCTCGGTGCGGTAGCTCACCGCGGAGCGGGCGAGCAGCGCCTTGGCGATGTCGCACTCCTTGGTGAACTTGGCCGTACCGACCGGGTTGAACTGGAACGAGCACTCGGCCGTGTTCGTCTTCACCACCACCGGCACGTTCGCCTGCGCCGCGTAGAGCGCCGGGTTGGCGTTGGCGGTGAGCATGTTGAACAGCGGGAAGTAGGTGAGCGCCGCGATCAGGCAGCCGCCGAGGATGATCGGCTTGCGGCCGATCTTGTCGGACAGGCTGCCGAAGATCAGGAAGCCCGCGGTGCCGAGGACCAGCGACCAGGCGATGACCACGTTCGCCGTGAACTGGTCGACCTTCAGGATGCTCTGCAGGAAGAACAGCGCGTAGAACTGGCCGGTATACCAGACGACCGCCTGACCGGCCGTGAGGCCGAGCAGGGCGAGGAGCGCCCACTTGGCGTTCCGCCACTGGCCGAACGCCTCCGAGAGCGGCGCCTTGGAGTGGGTACCCTCGTCCTTCATCTTCTGGAAGGCCGGGCTCTCCTGCATCTGCAGCCGGATCCAGACCGAGATGGCGAGGAGCGCCACGGAGACGAGGAACGGGATGCGCCAGCCCCAGACCTGGAAGGCCGTGAGCGTCGAGGTGGTGCCGTCCGGGTTGGTCACCGTAGTGGCCGGGTAGGCGCTGTTCACGTAGCCTTGCGTCGACAGGATGATGATCAGCGAGAGCAGCAGGCCGAGCGTCGCGGTGGTCTGGATGAACGCCGTGTAGAAGCCGCGGCGTCCGGGAGGCGCATGCTCGGCCACGTAGACCGCCGCGCCGCCGTACTCGCCGCCCAGCGCCAGGCCCTGGAGCATACGCAGCGCGAGCAGCGTCACGGGCGCGATCCAGCCGACGCCGTAGGCATTCAGCGTGGTGTAGGAGGGCAGCAGGCCGACCGCGAAGGTCGAGATGCCCATGATCAGGATGGTGACGAGGAAGGTGTACTTGCGGCCGACCATGTCACCGAGCCGGCCGAACACCAGGGCTCCGAACGGGCGGACCAGGAAGCCCGCCGCGAAGGCGAGCAGGGCGAAGATGTTGCGGGTCGCTTCCGGGTAGGCGGAGAAGAACTGCGCCCCGATGATCGCCGCGAGGGAGCCGTACAGGTAGAAGTCGTACCACTCGAAGACCGTACCGAGCGAGGAGGCCAGGATGACCTTCTTCTCGCCGGCGGTCATGGGCCTCGCTGCATCGGCCCTTTGTGGAACAGTCGTTGCCACAGCCATAACGTCGTATCCTCCAGCCTGTCCTTGTTTCCGGTCTCCCTCACGGGATCCGGCTTGCAACGGCGCCCCCGCGCCGTCGATCCGCACTGCCCGATCCAGAAAAGCCGTCTGCCGGCAAGGCACTGGCCTGGATCACACCGTCGAACACGGCGACGTTACCGCACGTCTCAACCGGGCCCAACCGGTGGACGCCCTGAATTTACTACTCAGCAACAGCTCGTTTCGACTTTGTAACTCCGATCACGCGCCGGACTCTGAAAATGCAACGGGCGCGGCATGCGCCGCGCCCGTTGCATCCGTTGAGCGAGTTTCTCTGCGGTGCCTCAGTGCGCGTGGGCGCCCGCCGCTCCGATCCCGGTCTCCGAACGGACGTACTGCGCGTCGAAGGCGTCGCGCTCGCGGCGCGCGCGGGCAGTGTTGTCGAGCTTCGACACGATGAAGATCGTGGCGAAGGCCAACGGCATCGAGAACAGGGCCGGGTTGTCGTAGGGGAAGAGCGCTGCCGGATGCCCGAACGTCGTCACCCACACGGCCTTGGAGAGGACCACCATCGTCACCGCCGCGACGAGGCCGACGAGGCCGCCGAGCAGGGCGCCGAGGGTGGTGGTGCCCCGCCAGAGGATCGACATCGCGAGCACGGGGAAGTTGCAGCTCGCCGCCACCGAGAAGGCGAGGCCGACCATGAAGGCGACGTTCTGGTTCTCGAACACGTAGCCGAGGTAGATCGCCACGAGGCCGATCACCACCGCCGAGATCTTCGACAGGTTGACCTCGTGCGCCTCGGTGGTGCGCCCGCGGGCGATCACCTGGGCGTAAAGGTCGTGGCTGACCGCGGACGCCCCGGCCAGCGTCAGGCCTGCCACCACCGCGAGGATCGTCGCGAAGGCCACCGCCGAGATGAAGCCGAGGAAGTAAGGCCCTCCGACCGCGTTCGCGAGGTTCACGGCGACCATGTTGGTGCCGCCGATCATGTCCTTGAGCTTGTCGAAGGCACCGGCCGGGCCGAGCTTGAAGTAGCCCGGATCCGACATCAGCAGGGCGATGCCGCCGAAGCCGATGATGAAAGTGAGGATGTAGAAGTAGCCGATCAGGCCGGTGGCGTAGAACACCGACTTGCGGGCGGCCTGCGCGTCCGACACCGTGAAGAAGCGCATCAGGATGTGCGGCAGGCCAGCCGTGCCGAACATCAGGCCGACGCCGAGCGAGATCGCCTCGATCGGGTTCGACACGAGGCCGCCCGGCGCCATGATCGCGTCGCCCTTCGGATGCGTCGCGACCGCCGAGGCGAACAGCGCCTCGGGGCTGAAGCCGTACTTGTACAGGACCGCGCCCGCCATGAAGGTCGCGCCGCCGAGGAGCAGGCAGGCCTTGATCACCTGCACCCAGGTCGTCGCCTTCATGCCGCCGAAGGCCACGTAGACGATCATCAGCACGCCGACGATGATGACCGCGTAGAGGTAGGGCAGGCCGAACAGGAGCTGGATCAGCTTGCCGGCGCCGACCATCTGGGCGATCAGGTAGAAGGCCACCACGACGAGGGTGCCGGTCGCCGAGATGATGCGGATCGCGGTCTGGTCGAGCCGGAAGCTCGCCACGTCCGCGAAGGTGAACTTGCCGAGGTTGCGCAGGCGCTCGGCGATCAGGAACAGCACGATCGGCCAGCCGACCAGGAAGCCCGTGGAGTAGATCAGCCCGTCGAAGCCCGAGGTGTAGACGAGGCCCGAGATGCCGAGGAACGAGGCCGCCGACATGTAGTCGCCCGCGATGGCGAGCGAGTTGGTGCCGGCCGAGATGCCGCCGCCGGCCGCGTAGAAGTCGGAGGCCGACTTCGTGCCCTTGGCGGCCCGGTACGTGATGCCGAGGGTGAACAGCACGAAGAACAGGAACATGCCGATGGCCGGCCAGTTCGTGGCCTGCTGCTGAACGGCGCCGAGATCCGGCCCGGCCGCGTGCGCGGGCAGGGCGGCGAGGCCGAGGACGGCCGCGAGGACGAGGCGGCTCATTGCCCGACGCTCCGCTTCAGGTCGGCCGCGAGCGCGTCGTAGCGCGTGTTGGCCCGGGCCACGTAGATGCCGGTGAGGATGAAGGCGAACACGATGACGCCGACGCCGAGGAACAGGCCCAGCGAGGCCGTGCCGCCGACCTTGGTGGCCAGCAGCGCCTTGTCGAAGGCGATGAGGCCGATGAACCCGAAATAGACGAGCAGCATCAGCCCGGTGAGGATCCAGCCGAAGCGCGTCCGCTCGTGCACGAGCTGGCGGAACTCCGGGTTTCGAACGATTCTCTCGACGTCCAGCGTGGACATGGCACAGACTCCCGTATTGCCGGCAGCCTTCTGGCGGGCTCCGGTCGTTGAGGATCGACGTGGGTAGGGAAAACGGGCGACGGGCGCGCCTTCGCGCGCCCGTCGCGGCGGGTGCTCAGCGCGCCCGGTTCTGCCGGTTCTCGATCAGGTCGTCGACCACCGCCGGGTCGGCGAGCGTCGAGGTGTCGCCGAGGGAGGAGAACTCGTCCTCGGCGATCTTGCGCAGGATGCGGCGCATGATCTTGCCCGAGCGGGTCTTCGGCAGCCCCGGCGCGAACTGGATCAGGTCCGGCGAGGCGATCGGGCCGATGTCCTTGCGGACCCAGGTGACGAGCTCCTTGCGCAGCTCGTCCGAACCCTCCTCGCCCTCGTTGAGGGTGACGTAGGCGTAGATGCCCTGGCCCTTGAGGTTGTGGGGGTAGCCGACCACCGCGGCTTCGGCGACCTTCGGGTGCGCCACGAGGGAGGACTCGACCTCCGCCGTGCCCATGCGGTGACCGGAGACGTTGATGACGTCGTCCACGCGGCCGGTGATCCAGTAGTAGCCGTCCGCGTCCCGCCGGGCGCCGTCGCCGGTGAAGTACTTGCCCGGATAGGTCGAGAAGTACGTCTGTTCGAAGCGCTCGTGGTCGCCGTAGACCGTGCGCATCTGGCCCGGCCAGGAATCCGCGATGCAGAGGTTGCCCTCGCAGGCGCCATCGAGGACCTTGCCCTCGGCATCGACCATCTGCGGCTGCACGCCGAAGAACGGCCGGGTGGCCGAGCCGGGCTTCAGCGCGGTGGCGCCGGGCAGCGGGGTGATCAGGATCCCGCCGGTCTCGGTCTGCCACCAGGTGTCCACGATGGAACAGCGCTCGTCGCCGACGACCCGGTAGTACCACTCCCACGCTTCCGGGTTGATCGGCTCGCCGACGGAGCCGAGCACGCGCAGGCTCGCCCGGGAGGTCTTCTTCACCGGGCCCTCGCCGCCGCCCATCAGCGAGCGGATCGCGGTGGGGGCGGTGTAGAAGATGTTGACCTTGTGCTTGTCGACGACTTCCCAGAACCGGGCGTTCGACGGGTAGGTTGGGATGCCCTCGAACATCAGGGTCGTGGCGCCGTTCGCGAGCGGGCCGTAGACGATGTAGCTGTGGCCCGTCACCCAGCCGACATCGGCCGTGCACCAGTAGATGTCGCCCTCGCGGTAGTCGAACACGTACTGGTGGGTCATCGCGGCGTAGACGAGGTAGCCGCCGGTGGTGTGGACGACGCCCTTCGGCTGGCCCGTGGACCCCGAGGTGTAGAGGATGAAGAGGGGGTGCTCGGCCTCGACGGCCTCGGCCGGGCAATCGTCGGTCACCTGCTCGGCGGCCTCGTGGTAGTAGACGTCGCGGCCGGGCTCCATCGCGACCTGCGAGCCGGTGCGGCGCACCACCACGACGTGGTCGACCACGTCCTTGCCGAGCCGCTCGATCGCGGCGTCCACGTTGGCCTTGAGCGGAACCTTGCGGCCCCCGCGCAGGCCCTCGTCCGCGGTGATCACGAGCTTCGAGGCGCAGCCCTCGATGCGGCCGGCCAGCGAATCCGGCGAGAAGCCGCCGAACACGATGGAGTGGATGGCGCCGAGACGGGCGCAGGCCAGCATCGCGTAGGCGGCCTCGGGGATCATCGGCAGGTAGATGGTGACGCGATCCCCCTTGCCGACGCCGCGGTTGCGCAGGACGTTCGCCATGCGGCAGACCTGGGCGTGCAACTCGCGATAGGTGATGTGCTTCGACTCGTTCGGGTCGTCGCCCTCCCAGATGATCGCGGTCTGATCACCGCGGGTCTCCAGGTGACGGTCGACGCAATTGTACGAGACGTTGGTCTTGCCGTCCTCGAACCACTTGATCGAGACGTTGCCGGGCTCGAAGCTGGTGTCCTTGACGCGCTTGTAGGGCGTCATCCAGTCGATACGCTTGCCGTGCTCACCCCAGAACGCATCCGGATCGCTGACGGAGGCCTTGTACATTTCGAGATACTTGGCGTCGTCGACGTGCGCACCCTGGCGCCACGCGTCCTGAACCTCAACGATCCTGTCGCCCATCGCGTTCTTCCCTGTCCTTCGGCGTCCGATCGTATCGCGGTTAAGCCCGCGCAGCCGGATCTTCCAAACTTTTCTTAGACTCCGGCTCTCGGCCGCTGCAAGCGTCAGTCCCGACGTCTAAATCGGTTGGGCACAATGCAATTCGTGCTTGGATGCGGACGCGACACCTGTCAAGTCGACATGAGTCGGGCCGCCGCAAGCGTCGCCTCCGTGGCGCACCCAGCGCGAGATGCATCTGGAGCCGCTCGCGGCGGCGCCACGCCGTCGCTGCTGGGGACGCTGACAACGCCTTTGATTTGTCGCCTCCTGGTGGGACGGGCCGGCTCCGACCGCGGTCCCGCCTGGTCTCAGGCGCTCATCGCCAAGCGGGCCGGGAACAGGATCTCGACGAGCGTGCCCTCGCCCGGGCGGCTGGCGATGTGCAGCCCCCCCTGGTTCGCCTCGACGAGCGCCTTGGTGAGCGGCAGGCCGAGACCCGTCCCCCCGCCGCGCCGCGGCCCCGAAACCGTAACGTGCCGGAACGGCTCCAGGGCGGCCTCGATCTCCTCCGGGCTCATGCCAGTGCCGGTGTCGCGCACCCGCAGGGCGATCTCGCCCCGTTCGGCGAGGCCCGTCGATACGATGACCTGCCCGCCGGCCGGCGTGTACGCGACCGCGTTGCCGACGACGTTGAGGACGGCCTGCCGGAGAGAGCGCTCATCGCCCTCCAGCGGGGGCAGGTCCGGCGCGAAGCTCGTGCGCACCACGATCCGCCCGCGCGCGGCCTGGGGCTGAAGGAGCGCGACGCAGGCGCCGACGAGGTCGTTGAGCCGGAGCGCCGTGACCGTCCGGTCGAGCCCGCCCGCCTCGATGGTGGCCAGATCGAGGAGGTCGTTGACGAGACCGAGGACGTGCGTGCCGGAGGCGTGGATGTCCCGCAGGTAGTGCCGATAGCGGTCGTTGCCGACGGGTCCGAACTGCTCCTTCAGCATCACGTCGGTGAAGCCGAGGATGCCGTTCATCGGGGTTCGGATCTCGTGGCTCACCTTGGCGAGGAATTCCGTCGGCGCGATGCCGGCGGCCGCCTGAGCCCTTCCGGCGGAGGGCACGGCGAGCGGCTGGGCGGCGGGGAGCCGCGGCCGCAGTGTGGCGATGCGTTTGCCGTCCGCGTAGGGGCGGGCGACCTTCAGGTCGAGGGTGGTCGGGCCGCGACCGCCGATCGTCACCGGGCAGGCATCGCTGCCGGGCAGGTTCAGGCTCTGGCGCACGGCGTCCGCGCTCTCGGCCGCGAACAGGGCGACGAAACTGCCGCCCACCACCTCGCGGTCGTCGCAGCCGAACAGGAGGCTCGCCCGGAGGTTGAGGGCCACGACACGGCCGGCGCCGTCCACGGTCACGATCCCGTCCTCGACGGCATCGAGCGCCGCCCGGGCATCGGCCGAGTGCGCCTCACGAAAGGCCTGCGCGACCCGCTCCGCGGCGAGTTCCCGCGCCGCGTCGTCCGCCCGGATCTCGCGTAGGAGGAGGCACTCGGCGGGACCGCCCTGCCAGGGGACCGTCGCGTGCCGGATCTCGACGCTGCGGCTGGCACCGGTCCGGGTGGCGAGGGCCACCGGCACCGGCAGGATGCTCCAGGCCGGGACATCCGCCGGCTCCCCGGCCTCCGGCTCGCCGTGCCGGTGGGGCGCGAGCCCCTTGAACAAGCTGGTGACGCCGCCGGCCTCCGCCAGCGCGTCAAGGTCGGGAAAATCCGTCAGCGCGAGCAGGCGGGCATTGGCGTGGAGGACCGCGTCCCCGCGGTAGATCAGGATCGCCTCGGGCCATCCCGCAAGGAGAGCCGCGGCGTCGTCGGGCCGGGCCCCGCCGTTCGGAACGGACGCGGCGGCGTCGCCCGCGTCCTCCGGCCTGCGGGTTGCCGGGAAGGGCGTCACGGAGGCTTCCGGCCGCTCGGCCCCACCGTCGCGCGGCGCCTCCTCGTCGCCGGCGTAGCGCGCACCGAGCGCCCGGGCGATCTCCCGGAACGCGTCGTGCTCGGTCACCGACAGGGCAGGTTCGGAGGCAGGAACGGAGGGGGGGACCGGCGGCATCCAGGTTCCCGCCGAGCCGGTCGTGCGAGGCAGGGGGGGCGCCTCGGTCCAGGTCTTGCCGAACCGGGCGGCGGTGACGAGGGCGGCGAGCGACAGGGCGGCGAGCGCCGGCCCGGCCGATAGGGCGGGCTCCGGGGCCGCCTCCGGCCCGCCCGAGGTCGGCTCGGTCCCGAGGTCCTCGGTCGGCGGAGTTCCACCGTCCTCAGGGAGCGCGGGTGGCGTGGCTTCGGGCTCCGGGCCAGCCCGCTCGGTCGCGGTACCCGACACCGCGCGCACGAGGCCGAAGCCGCCATAGCCCGCGAAGGCCTGGACTGTCCGGGCGAGCGGCGCGCCGGACAGGTCGACATCGACAACCTGTCCGGCGTCGAGGAGGCGGACACCGACCGACCGGAGGGTGCGGCGCTCCGCGATCGCGCGAAGGAGCGCCTCCGCGGCCTGCAGGCGACCGGCCGCCGCGAGGCCGCTCCAGGACTGGCCGAGCAGGATGGGCGCGAGGGCCTCGGCGGAGCCGCCCGTGACCGCGATCAGGCGGTCCTCGACATCGCTGCGCCAGACGAAGCGATCACCGACGCGGGGCCTCGGACGGTCCCCCCGCGAAGGCTCGGGCGCGGCCGGCCCGGGCGACTCGGCGCCGAAACGCGACGGGCCCCGCGGCCGGAGCACCGGGAGCGCACCCGTGGGCGCGACGAGAAGAGCCGTCGTGCCGTCCGCGAGCGTGCCGCGGCAGAGCAGGGCGGTGACCGGGACGGCGAGGCGGCGGGCGTCGAGCCGCAGCCGGACGAGGCGCGGCCCTGCCTCGGGAAGTCCGGCCCGCAGGATCTGTCCGGGCAGGTCGATGGCCGCCGCGATGTGCCCATCAGCATCTGCGAGCGCCCGCGCGAGACCGGTCGCCCCGGGGCCGGCTTCCAGGATGGTCGCGCCCTGGGCATCGAGCACCAGCCAGGGTGCCGAGCGATCCTCGAGGATCGCGCCGAGGCGCGGATCAGCCATCCAGCCAGCCCGGGCCGGCTCGATCAGCGCGTCGTCCGTCCCTTGGTCCGTCCCCTGGTCCGTACCCGCCCCGTACCCGCTCATGCGCCTGGACCCGTCCCCACTCCTGCCGTCGTCCAACCCCCGACCCCGAAAAATGGGTCGGTTCGTCACCCATAGTGTAGGCTGAGTGCGCCGGAGCGCTGGACAGTTCAAGCGCGCGTCACACGTTTACGTCATGTCAACCTTAATGCCGGTCCCGGAACGGGGTCGGGGGCTGGCATCCGGTCGCAGATGTGTTATTGTGCAGCGCACTATCGCACTGCACCATACAGTTGGAGAGGAAACGCAAATGGCCAACACGCCCAATTACGAGATCCCCGGCGAGATGCGTGACTTTGCGGAGAAGAGTGTCGACCAGGCCCGCAAGGCCTTCGACAGCTTCATCGGCGCCGCCCGCCGCACTGCCGACACTGTCCAGGGCTCGGCCGAGCTCGCCCGCACCAACGCGCAGGACGTCTCCGCCCGCGGCTTCGAGTTCGCTGAGCAGAACGTGAACGCGGCCTTCGACCTCGCCCAGAAGATCGTCCGCTCCCGCGACATGCAGGAGGCCATGCAGCACCAGGCCGAGTTCGTGCGCAGCCAGTTCGCCGCCATCCAGGCCCAGGCCAAGGAGTTCGGCGGGCTCGCGCAGACCGCGATGCAGCAGGGCGCCGAGCGCGCGAAGTCCGCGATGCAGGAAGGTGCCGATAACGCACGCCGGGCGATGGAGCAGGGCACCGATGCCGCCCGCCAGACCGTCCACGACGCCGAGAAGGCCGCCAACAGCTGAGGCCATCCCGCAGCTCCGGCGTCAGTCGGCACTGCTTGAGCAAGGAGAGGCCCGCACCGCCGACCAGGCGGGGCGGGCCGTCTCGTTTTCGCCCCCGTTCTCCGCGTAAGCCCGGGCCCGCACAGGCATCCGCGAAAGGACGAACCATGCGACCCCTTCACCGCCTCGGCCTCGCCGCGGCGATACTTGCCGGGATGTTCGGAGCCCAGGGCGCGAGCGCCCAGTACTACGGCGAGGACGAGTACGAGCGCCCCCCGCGGCGCCCGGCCTACGAGGATCGGGCCGTCCGTCCGCCGCCGCGCCGCGCGGTCGGCCTCAACTGCGACGCCATCCAGCAGGGCATCAGCGGTCCCCAGCCCTATTCGTGTCCGCTGCCCGGGCCGCGGCCCCTCGGCGCTCGCTGCTTCTGCGACATGCCGGTGGTCTCGTTCAGCCCGCCTCAGACGGCGGTCGGGCGGATCGTTCCCTGAGGCCCCGAGGGGCGTCCCTCAAGCCGAACGCAGGCGGGCCGCGCCGTCCGAAGACGACGCGGCCCGCGTCCTGCGCCTCGCCGAGGCTTCAGTTCAGGACGACGACCTTGGCGCCGACCTTCACGCGCTCGTAGAGGTCGGTGACGTCGTCGTTGGTCATCCGGATGCAGCCCGAGGACACCGCCTGGCCGATCGTGTCCGGCTCGTTGGAGCCGTGGATGCGGTACTCGGTGTTGCCGATGTACATGGCGCGGGCGCCGAGGGGATTCTCGATGCCGCCGGCCATGTAGCGCGGCAGATCGGGGCGGCGGGCGATCATCGCGGCCGGCGGCGTCCACGAGGGCCACTCGCGCTTGGCGGTGACGGTCTTGACGCCCGACCAGGTGAAGCCCGGCCGGCCGACGCCGACGCCGTAGCGGATCGCCTCGCCGTTCGGCAGTACGTAGTAGAGCCGGCGCTCGGCCGTCACCACCACGATCGTGCCGGGCTTGTAGGCACCGTCGAACCGCACGAGCTCGCGCGGGATCGGCTGAACCTGCGCCTGGGGTGCCGCCTGCACGCCCTGGCCGTAGCCCGGGGCGTAGGCGCCCTGCTGGCCGTAGGCGTCGCGGCTCTGCGTGCCCTGGTAGCCGTAGGGCTGGTAGGGCTCCGAATAGTAGTCGTCGGCATCGCCGCCGAAGGGGTCGTAGGACGAGGCGGCCTTCGCGGGCGCCGCGGCAAGCACGCAGACGCCGAGGAGAGCTGCGATTGCGCTGACGGTGGTCTTCATGGTGGAGCCTACCTGTGCAGTAACCTTTGCCATTACAAGCGTAAGCGTGGCTTTCAGGTTCCACCCGCCGTGGAAGAATTTGAAGCGCGGATGAATGCGCAGTCTCGGACGTAGGCAATGCCGACCTGGCTAGGCGACCTCGTCGGTATGGACCGCGAACCGTGCGAGGTGCGCGTAGCCGAAGTTGGTGGTGATCGCGACGTCGGTGGCGTCCCGGCCCCGGGCCATGACGATGCGGCCGATGCGGGGCACGTTGTGGCGCGCGTCGAACGTGTACCAGCGCGGACCCTCGGGGCCTTCCAGGAAGGCATCGAACCAGGCCGAGAAGTCCATCGGGGCCGGGTCCTTCGGGACGCCGATGTCGCCCAGATAGCCGGTGCAGTAGCGGGCCGGGATGTTCATGCAGCGGCAGAACGCGACCGCGAGGTGCGCGAAGTCGCGGCAGACACCTTCCCGCTGCATGAAGCCGTCATGCGCCGTGCGCGTCGCGTCGGCGCGCATGTAGTCGAAGCGGATGCGCTCGTGCACGTAGTCCACGATGGCCTGCACCCGGCTCCAGCCCTCGGGCGCGGTGCCGAACAGCGACCAGGCGGTGGCCGAGAGCTTGTCGGTGTCGCAGTAGCGGGAGCCGAGGAGGTAGACGAGCACGTCGTCGGGAAGGTCCTGCACGGGGATCTGCCGGGCCCCCGGCTCCACCGCGTCCGGATCCCCGGAATCCTGCACGGTGAAGTCGGCCGACAGGGTGAGGCGACCGGGCGGCGTGACGATGCGGGTGCAGGTGTTGGCGAACGTGTCCCGATAGGTTTGGCTCGGGATCGGCGGGTCGAAGCGGATCTCGTCGGGGGTCAGGACGTCGGGCAGGCGGGAGGGGTGGACGCTGAGCATCAGGATCATCGGTGTCGGCTGAGCCGATTCGAAGGTGATGTCGAAGCCCGTCCTGATCTTCATGGTCTGCCACCCGCCTTCGCATCCGCCGGAGGATCGGCCCGGCCATCCTCGCCCGGAGCAGGGATCGTGCCCGGCTGGACCTCGCGCACCTCCACGCTGATGCTCATCCCGAGGTCGTCGTGCGGGAACCCGAAGAAGGAGCCGTGCAGCGGCACCGCCTGCCGGGGGTCCCGGGCCACCGCGACGCGGATCAGGTCGCGATTGCCGACGATGCCGTTCGTCGGGTCGAACTCGACCCAGCCCGCGCCGGGAAGGTAGACCTGCAGCCACGCATGGGTCGAGCCGGCGCCCCGGTGTCCGTCGACGTGGCGCTCGCGGTCCCCGCGGGGATTGTAGAGGTAGCCGGATACGAAGCGCGCCGCCATGCCGAGCGCCCGCACGCCCTCCATCATCAGCACCGCGAAGTCGCGGCAGCTGCCGCGCTTCAGCTTCAGCGTCGTCACCGGATCCTGCACGCCCTTCTCGCTGCGGGCGAGATACGTGAAGTTCCGCCGCACGCTGCGGGTCATCGCGGCGAGCAGGTCCTGCGTCGGGATCCGACCCTCGGCGGGCACGAAGCCGCGCGCCCAGGCGTCGACCTCGTGATAGGGGTCCGGATACTGCCGTTCGATCGACCGGATGAGGTCCGGCATGTCCTCCGCCCCGTAACCGAAGGGGTAATGCGTCGCGTGGGGCGCCAGGGGGAAGACCGGCGCGTGGTCCGGCTGGTGATCCAGCGTGATGCTGCAGGTGAAGGTCAGGGCCTGCGCCCGTCCCGAGAAGGTCGCCACCGCCACGCAGTTGCCGAACACGTCGAACAGCCAGCGCACCGCCTCCGGTGCCGGGTCGATCTCCAGCGACGCCTCGATCAGGCGCTGGTCGTAGCTGTCCCGCGGGCGGAACATGATCCGGTGCTCGCCGAAGGCGACGGGCTGCCGGTAACGATAGGTTGTGACGTGGCGGACGGCGAGAATCGGCACGGCATGTCGCAATCGGCTTCGCGCGGCGTCGGGGCGAGGGGCCGCATCACGGCTCCGCCCTCCGCCGTGGAGCGCGTAGCAAGCTGCGGGCCGTCGCGGCCTCAGCGCAGGGGTGGCGGCAGTTCGGTCGTGGCGCGCTCGGCCTGGACCAACACGTCGAAGGGGCGCCAGGGCTTCGGGATGAAGACCGCCTGCGGCGGAATCTGCGGGCGGCCCGAATAGCAGCCCGAGGTGATCACGAGGCGGGCCCTAGGCCACAGGGTCGCGACCGCGTGGGCCAGCTGCAGGCCGTCCATCTCGCCGGCAAGGCGCACGTCGGCGAATACGAGCGCCACCTCGCCGCCCCGGGCTTGGAGCACCGTGAGCGCGGATTCGGCGCTGTCGCAGCCGATCACCGACAGCTCGGTCTCCTCGAGGAGCGTCTCGGCGAGCGCGCGCACGGACGGATCATCCTCGACCACGAGGGCGAGGCGCGCCTGCGCGTCGGGTCCGGCATCCGCCTCGGCCCGGTCGGCGGGTCCCTGCCGCACCTGCCGCACCAGGGCCGCGAGGTGCTCGGGCACGCCCTCGGCCACCAGGCTGTCGTAGAACGAGGCGAGGGTCTGACCGATCTGATCCAGCGGAATGCCGGGCGTCAGGGTCTCGACGGCGCGCGGGACGCGTCCATCGGGGCCGTCGCGCTTCGGTGTGCTCACGTGGATCCCCCCGTCAACGGTGTCGGCGGCGGATGTCGCCAAACGAGGAGAAAAGTCGGCAACCGTCCGTCAGTTGCGCCGCAGCCGGCAATTCGCCGCGGAGCGGCGGCCACCCCTCACTCTGTCGCGGTATCCGCGGAGGCCACGAGGCCGGAGACCGCGCGCACGTCCCGGTAACGGGCGCCGCGTGCACTCATCATGGCCTCGAACTTCTCGTGAACCTGCGCCACGGACAGGCTCGCCGCCTTGCGCCGGCCGCGGCCCGCCGCGAAGAAGATGGAGCGGTTGGCCCGGGCCGGCCCCGGCAGCAGCTGGGCGGCGGCGGCCTTCGGCTTGTCCACCACCTTGGCGAGGAACGACTCGGCGTCGTCCGGCCCAAGGAAGTGCGCCAGGTAGACCTCGCCGAGGGACAGCTCGCGCCCGATCCGCAGAGCGATGCGGGCGGCATCGCGCTTCAGCATCTCGCCGGCCATCAGCGCGGACAGGTAGGGGTCGCGGCGCAGCTCCAGGATCCGGGCGCGCTCGGCGGGGTCGGTCACACTCGGGCGGTCGTTGGCATCCGGAACCACGAGGGCGGCCTCCTGGGCGAGGCCGTACTTTGGGCCGAAATCGCGCACCACGCCGAGCCAGGTGCGCTCGATGAACTGATAGAGGCCGGTCGCCGAGGAGGTCTTCGCCTGGACCGCCGTGATGAAGCTCGACTCCTTGTCCGCCACGGCCATCAGCAGGACGGGGTCGGTCTGCACACTCTGCGCAGCGCGCACGATGGTCTGGACGATGTGGCGGCGGATCTTCATCGGCCCGAACTCGAGGATGTCGTTCGGGTCGCCGACGGCGCTCTCGGAGAGCAGGAAGTCGTAGGAGACGCGGTCGACGGCGTTGGAGCCGAGCTCCGTGTCGAGGTCATGCACGGGCGCGAAGGCCGACGAGGCCGTCAGCACCGTCGGTGCCGGAGCCGGAATCGTCGCGGACACGGCCTGGAGGCGCGGGCGCGGCATGGTGATCTCGGTGGCCGCATGAGCGGCCGGCACGGCCTGCTCCAGGCCGATCCGCCCGAGTTCCGCCCCGGAGCCGATGAGCACGGCGCTCAACCCGCCGGCGAGCAGCGTCATGGACAGGATCGAGCGGGTGAGGGCGGGGCGGCTGCCGTGGTCGCGCCCGACCAGGGCGGAGACGGTGATCGCATCGGGCGGAACGGCAGGGCCGGCACCGAAGCGTGCCTTGGTGGAAGCGATCCGAGACGTCCCGACCCGAGCCTGCATCTGGCCTTGTACCCTGTTTGCACAACCGCGCGGCGATTCTGGCCGCAGCCCCGATGTGGCTTGACAGATGTGGCGACAACACGGCCGCGCTTGCGGCCGTCCCGAGGCATTTCGCGGCGGAATCGGGGCTCGGCGCCCCAGGCCCGGACGCAAAGCATCGGAAAGTTGAAATGCAAGTCCATCTGAAGCGCGCTGAAGTAGAACTGAGAATAAATCGGCGCACGCGCTTCGTCGCGGACGCGCGGGTCCGCGTCCGTATTACGGGGCATCACGGCGGACGATGCAGGCGAGGAGCCACCCCTCCCGGTGGCTTGGCCCTCGACGCCCCACCGGGTCACGTCGAGGGCGAACTGGGCTCCGCTCAGGCAATCGCGCGGGCCTGCCGGCCCGCCCCGGAGGAGGTATCCGGCAGAGAAGCCAGGGGCCAAGCGCCTCAGATGTCGAGTTGCGCGCCGTCCGCGAACGTGGCGCGCTCTGAGATGAAGGCGAACCGCGCCTCCGGCTTGTTGCCCATCAGGCGCTCCACGGCGTCGCCCGTGGATTCGCGCGCCTCGTCGAGCACCGCGACCCGGAGCAGCGTGCGCTTCTTCGGGTCCATCGTGGTTTCCTTCAGCTGCGCCGGCATCATCTCGCCGAGGCCCTTGAAGCGGCCGATCTCGACCTTGCCGTTTTTGAAGGTGGTCCGGATGAGCTGGTCCTTGTGGGCGTCGTCCCGGGCATAGGCCGTCTTGGTGCCCTGCTGCAGCCGGTAGAGCGGCGGCATCGCGAGGTAGAGATGGCCCTTGTCGATGAGCTTGGGCATCTGCCGGTAGAAGAAGGTGATCAGCAGCGAGGCGATGTGGGCGCCGTCCACGTCGGCGTCCGTCATGATGATCACCTTGTCGTAGCGCAGGTCCTCCGCGCGGTACTGATGGCCCGTGCCGCAGCCGAGGGCCTGGGTCAGGTCCGAGATGAGCTGGTTCGCGCCGAGTTTGTCCCGGCTTGCCGATGCGACGTTCAGGATCTTGCCGCGCAGCGGGAGGATTGCCTGGGTGGCGCGGTCGCGGGCCTGCTTGGCGGAGCCGCCGGCCGAGTCGCCCTCGACGATGAAGATCTCGGAGCCCGCCGTGCCGGCGGCCGAGCAGTCGGCGAGCTTGCCGGGCAGGCGCAGCTTGCGGGTGGCGGTCTTGCGCGCGACCTCCTTCTCCTGGCGGCGGCGCAGGCGCTCCTCCGCCCGGTCGATCACCCAGTCGAGGAGCTTCGCGGCCTGCGTCGGCGAATCCGCGAGCCAGTGGTCGAAGGCGTCCCGGACCGTCGTCTCGACGATGCGGGAGGCCTCGACGGTGGCGAGCTTGTCCTTGGTCTGGCCCTGGAACTCCGGCTCGCGGATGAACACCGAGAGCATCGAGGCGCAGGTCGCCATGACGTCGTCGGTGGTCACCGCCGTCATGCGCTTGGCCTGGTTCACGCGCTCGGCGTGCTCGCGCAGGCCCCGCAGCAGCGCGACGCGCAGGCCGGATTCATGCGTGCCGCCCTCGGGCGTCGGGATGGTGTTGCAGTAGGAGGACGAGACGCCGTCCTCCGTGACCATCCAGGCGACGGCCCATTCGAGGGAGCCGTGGGAGCCCGGCCGCGTCACCTTGCCGGAGAAGATCGCGTCGGTGACGAGCTCCTTCCCGTCGATGTCGCGGGCGAGGTAGTCACGCAGGCCGCCCGGGAAGCGGTGAACGGCCTCCGGGGGCACGTCGTCGAGCCCTTCGAGCAGGCTCGGCGCGCAGCGCCAGCGGATCTCGACCCCGCCGAACAGGTAGGCCTTCGAGCGCGCCATCTTGAACAGGCGGCGCGGATCGAATTTCAGCGCTCCGAAGATCTCGGCATCGGGGTGGAAGCGCACGCGGGTGCCGCGACGGTTCTGGACCCGCCCGACCGTCTCCAACCCGCCCTGTGCGTGGCCGCGGGAAAAGCTCTGGCGATAGAGGGTCTGGTTGCGGGCGACCTCGACCTCAAGGACGTCCGACAGGGCGTTGACCACCGAGATGCCGACGCCGTGCAGGCCGCCGCTGGTCTCGTAGACCTTGGAGTCGAACTTGCCGCCCGCGTGCAGCGTCGTCATGATCACTTCGAGGGCGGACTTCCCCGGAAACTTCGGGTGCGGGTCGACCGGGATGCCACGGCCGTTGTCCGTGACCACGAGGGCGCCGGTCTCCTCCAGCTCCACCTCGATGAAGCTCGCGTGGCCCGCCACCGCCTCGTCCATGGAATTGTCGATCACCTCGGCGAAGAGGTGGTGGAGCGCCCGCTCGTCGGTGCCGCCGATATACATGCCGGGCCGGCGCCGCACCGGCTCAAGCCCCTCGAGGACCTCGATGGTGGAGGCATCGTAGCCGGCCTCTGCCGCCTCGGGAGCCGGCAGGGGTTGCACGGCCACCGGGCGCCGCCGCTCGCTCGCCGGCAGCCCAGCGCCGGCGGCCTTTGCGCCCGGCCCGAACAAGTCGCGTGCGGGATCGCTCACGCGCACTCTCCCGGGCTTCGAATCGCGTCTCGCACCATGAGCCTTCATGCGCTCCTTGTACCGGAACAAACCGGAAACATCAAAGCGGTCCCGCACGGATCCGCCCTGCGGTGCACGATCGCATGCGCGGGCGCCGCCCACCAAACCCGGGGACCGAATGGCGGATGCGCCCGTGTCATCGGAGTGATGCGCAAGCGTGGTTAAGATCCCGTCTCGCGGTGCGGATACGCCGAAAGGTGACGGAACCGAAACCTCGGAAGGGCATTATCTTGCCGAAGCTGAGCCGTAACGCCAACCGGAGCCCCAGCCGATGAGCACCGCCGCGATCGAAGCGCGCCGCCTCACCCTCGCTCGCCTGGAGCGCGCCGCCGGCGAGGTGTTCGGCTGTCCGCAGGAGGCCGCGCCCGCGCCACGGGTCTCGGTGCTGACGCCGACGATCGTGGCCCTGGCGGCCCTCGCCACAGCGATCGCGGCGGCTGTCAGCTACCTCGTCTGATCCTCTCGCATTATCGTTCCAGCCTTCGGCCCGGCGCTGTCCGGACCGAATCGCCTCACTCCGCCGCCTTCTTGGGGGCCCGCTTGGCCGCCGGCCTCGCGGCCGCCTTGGCTCCGGCCTTCGCCGCCGGCTTCCGCTTCGGTGCCGATTCATCGCCGCCCGCAGCCTTTCGCGGCGCGGCCTTACGGGCGGGAGCCTTGCGGCCCCGCGCGGGCGTCTTACCGCCGCCCGCGGCGCGGCGCGCGTTCACGAGGCCGATCGCCTCCTCGAGGGTCAGCGCGTCGCCCACGACGGTCTTCGGCAGCGTGGCGTTGACCTCGCCATCGGTAACGTAGGCCCCGTAGCGCCCGGCCTTCACGGTCAGCGCCCGCCCGGAAGCCGGGTCCGTGCCGACCACCCGGCCCGGATCGCCAGCCGGGCGGCCGCGGCCGCCGCCCTGCTCTTTGGCCACGATGAGGTCGATGGCCCGGTTGCCGCCGATCTCAAGGACGTCGTCGTCCTTTCCGAGGTTCGCGTAAGTCTTCCCGTGCTGCACGTAGGGCCCGAAGCGCCCGAGATTGGCGAGGATCGGCTCACCGGTCTCGGGGTGCCGGGCGACCTCGCGGGGCAGAGCGAGCAGGCGCAGGGCGATCTCCAGATCGACCGATCCGGGGGAGAGCCCCTTGGGCAGCGAGGAACGCTTGGGCTTCTCGGCGCCCTTCTCGGTGGAGGCCTCGCCGAGCTGCAGGAAGGGACCGAAGCGGCCGTCCCGCAGGGTCACGGGCAGACCCGTGGCGGGGTCGTTGCCGAGCACCCGCGTGCCGGGCTGCCCGCCCTCGGCCGACGTTCCGTCGCCCTCGCCCTCGACGCCCGAGGCCGCGAGCTGGCGGGTGTACTTGCACTCCGGGTAGTTCGAGCAGCCGACGAAGGCCCCGAACTTGCCGAGCTTCAGGGAGAGCGTACCCGAGCCGCAGGTCGGGCAGGCGCGCGGGTTCGACCCGTCCGCCCGCTCTGGGAAGATGTGTGCGCCCAGGAGGTCGTTCAGTGCGTCGAGGACCTCGGCGACCCGCAGTTCCTTGGTGCCGCCGACCGCCGCGGAAAAATCGCGCCAGAAATCGCGCAGCACCTCGCGCCAGTCGATCTCGGCATTCGAGACGCGGTCGAGCTGACCCTCCAGCGCGGCGGTGAAGTCGTACTCGACGTAGCGCTTGAAAAAGCTTTCCAGGAAGCCGGTGACGAGCCGGCCCTTGTCCTCCGGGACGAGCCGCTTCTTGTCGATCTTGACGTATTCGCGGTCGCGCAGCGTCTGCAGGATCGCCGCGTAGGTGGAGGGGCGGCCGATGCCGAGCTCCTCCATGCGCTTCACGAGGCTCGCCTCGGAGTACCGCGGCGGCGGCTCGGTGAAGTGCTGGGTCGCGGCGATGCGCTCGCGCCGGAGCGCATCGCCGGCCTTCATCGCGGGAAGGCGCCGGCCCTCCTCGTCCTCCTCGTCGTCCTTGCCCTCCTGGTAGAGGGTCAGGAACCCGTCGAACTTCACCACCTGCCCGGTGGCACGCAGGTCGATCGTGCGGGGCCCGACCTTGGCGGTTACCTCGACGGTGGTGCGCTCGAGCTCGGCCGATTCCATCTGGCTCGCCACGGTGCGGGTCCAGATCAGCTCGTAGAGCCGGGCCTGCTCCGCATCGAGGTGGCGGGCGATCTGCTTCGGGAGCCGGCCCATCTCGGTGGGACGCACGGCCTCGTGGGCCTCCTGCGCGTTCTTCGCCTTCACGCTGTACTTGCGCGGAGCGTCCGGAACGTAGGCGTCGCCGAACTCGCGCCCGATCACCTGGCGGGCGTCGAGGATCGCCTCCGGGGCCATGTCGACGCCGTCGGTACGCATGTAGGTGATGATGCCGACCGTCTCGCCGCCGATATCGACGCCCTCGTAGAGCTTCTGCGCGACCCGCATGGTCTGGGCGGGCGCCATCCCGAGCTTGCGGGAGGCCTCCTGCTGCAGGGTCGAGGTGGTGAAGGGGGGCTGCGGGTGGCGCTTGGCGGGCTTCGCCTCGACGCTGGCCACGCCGAAGGTGGCGAGTTCGAGATCCCGCTTGAACGCGGTCGCGGCCTCGCCCGTGCCGACGTCGAGGCGCTGGATGCGCTTGCCGTCCGCGCCGACGAGGCGCGCCTCGAATACGCCGCCGCCCTCCGTGGCGAGGGTCGCGATGATCGACCAGTACTCGCGCGGCTTGAAGGTCTCAATCTCGTACTCGCGCTCGCAGACGAGGCGCAGCGCCACGGACTGCACGCGGCCGGCCGACCTTGCACCGGGGAGCTTGCGCCACAGCACCGGCGAGAGGTTGAAGCCCACGAGATAGTCGAGGGCCCGGCGCGCCAGGTAGGCATCGACCAGCGCCTGATCGATCTGCCGCGGCTGGCGCATGGCGGTCTCGACCGAGGCCTTGGTGATGGCGTTGAAGGTCACCCGCTCGATCGGGATGCCCTTGAGCGCCTTGCGGGCGGCGAGCGCCTCGACGACGTGCCAGGAGATCGCCTCGCCCTCGCGATCCGGGTCGGTGGCGAGAATCAGCTTCTCGGCGCCCTTGACGGCCTTCGCGATCTCCGCGACGCGCTTCGAGCCGCGCTCCTCCAGCTCCCAGATCATGCGGAAATCGGAGTCCGGGTCCACGGACCCGTCCTTGGCCGGAAGGTCACGGATGTGTCCGAAGGAGGCAATCACCTCGTAGTCGTGACCAAGGTACTTGTTGATGGTCTTGGCTTTGGCCGGCGACTCGACGACGACGACTTTCATGTACGGAACAGCCTCTCGACAGAGCCCACCGCAGCCGGGGTCAGATGCAATGCTCGGATGCTGAGGCCCGCCCGTAACCGGAGGCCGATGCAGCGTTCGGCGAAGCACGACACGGTTCGCCGGGACGAAGGATGCGTCACCCTGGGGATCGCGACGGGGCGGCGAGCACTCCGTCGGTCGCCGGGAGAAGTGGTTCAAGCCTGCCAGGATGTCAAATCGGGACGGCCGCGGAGCGCGGGGCGGGCGTCAGATGCCCGCGTACCACTCGTAGCCCCGGTCCTCCCAGTAGCCGCCTCCGCCCTCGCCGATGCCCTTGAGCGCGTCGACCACCTCAAGGCGCATCACGTACTTGGCCATCTTGTAGCCGAGCTGGCGTTCCAGCCGCAGGCGCAAGGGGGCCCCGTGCTCCACGGGCAGCGCCCTGCCGTTCATGTCGTAGGCCAGGATCGTCTGGGGGTGGAAGGCGTCGGTGAGGTCGATGCTCTCGTAGTACCGGATCGGCCGTCGGCGGTCCGGCTCGGCGTCCGCCGGCGCGTCGTCCTGCGCGGGGCTGCCCCACGGCATCGCGTCGTCGCCCGCCGCAGCGAGGTGGCGCACCGCGCTCGGGTTCTCGGGCCGGATCAGGCCCGCGCCGTCACCCTCCAGGCCGCCGCCGGCATATTCCATCGTGTCCGCGCAGTGGAACACGACGTAGCGGGCCTGCGGCTTGAGGCGTGCGCGGTGGAGGATCTCCGAGAGCGGCACCCCGGTCCACTTGCCGATGCAGCTCCAGCCCTCGACGCAATCGTGCCGGGTCGTCTGGGTCCGGGCGGGGAGGCCGCGTAGGTCCGCGAGAGAGAACGATCGCGGCTCTTCGACGAGGCCGCCGACCTGCAGCTTGAAGTCGGAAAAACCCTTTCCCTCCAGCGTCTTGTACTCGCGATCCGTCGGCCGGATCGTGCCGTTCGGCTTGAAGAAGGCCGAGATCTCGGAATCCGGGAACTCGCGCGCGAGGGAGGCCGGCGTCAGCAGGAAGCGCTGCACGAACAGGTTGGCATCCTCGCCGAGCTTGAGCGTCCGCGGGCCGTAGGCGCTCGCGGCGAAGCGGTCGCAGCCCCCGAGGGCGGCGGAGCCGGCGAGCACGGCTGCCCCTCCGAGGACGCGGCGTCGGCTGAAGCTCTCCATCACCGCCCTCCCGCGTCGTTCGTGAGCCGCGTCCGCTCGATGGCGAACCAGCCCGTCACCATGCCGCGCATGTTGTTCCAGAACCCCGAGACCAGCACGAGGAGGACGTGGACGATCACGAACAGCACGAGCAGGTTCGCCACGATGAAGTGGATGCTCCGCGCCGACTGCCGGCCGCCGAAGACCTCGGTGAGGAACGGCACGGCCGCGTCCATGGCGGGCGACATGGCAAGGCCCGCCAGCACCATCACGGGCAGCAGGATCGCCACCACCACGAGGTAGGTCAGCTTCTGCAGGACGTTGTAGCGCTTCGCCTCCTCGCCCTCGGGGAAGTGCAGCGTGATGTGCTCCCGGATGGAGCCGCCGATGTCGCGGATCTGGTCCCCGTCCGGGATCACCCGCTGGCGCAGCTGCCCGCTGGCCAAGCCGTACAGCAGGTAGACCAACCCGTTGAGGACGAGGGCCCAGGCGAACAGGTAGTGCCAGCGCCGGCCCGTGGCGAGGTCCTGGGCGGCCGGAACCGTCGCCCAGGCCGGGAAGGCCCGCTCGGCCGTCTGCCCGTTCATCGTCGAGAGGCCGAGCCATCCGGTGGTGTCGAAGCGCCAGCCGCCGACATAGGTCACCCCACGATTCTGGCCGTCCGCGGCCTGCTCGCTGGTGATCGCGAGGGCGGGATTGTCGAACACGGATTTCGAGCCCCAGTAGAGGGCCGGGTGCGCGTTGAAGATCTGCAGGCCGCTCATCAGCAAAACGAGCAGACAGGCGGCGTTGACCCAGTGCGCGACGCGGATCACCAGCGGGTGCCGGTAGATCCAGCGCCGCCGCACGGTTTCGGTGACCTCGCGGGCGTCGAGAGCGGGGGCGGATGCGGGCGCCACGTCGGTTCGTGCTCCTGCTGTCGGGTTGCGCGCAATGCGCTTCAGGACCCCATACGTGTCGCAGGCGCGAAAAGTTACCAGCCCCGGGTGCGTGGGGGGCTGCCGCCTTGCCGCAGGCCCCGCCGGGACCTATAGCCGGCCCCCAGCATGAGCGCGCCCGCCCACCCGTTCCCGCACCGGCACCTCCTCGGAATCGAGGGCCTGACGCGGCCCGAGATCGAGGATCTGCTCGAGCGCGCGGACGCGGCGGTGGGGGTCTCCCGGCAGGTCGAGAAGAAGCTCAACGTCCTGCGCGGACGGACGCAGATCAACCTCTTCTTCGAGCCGTCCACGCGGACGCAGGCCTCGTTCGAGCTCGCCGGCAAGCGTCTCGGTGCCGACGTCATGAACATGTCGGTCGCCTCCTCCTCGGTGAAGAAGGGCGAGACCCTGATCGACACCGCCGCCACCCTCAACGCGATGCGGCCGGACATCATCGTGGTGCGCCACCACGCGGCCGGCGCCGTCCACCTCCTCGCCCGCAAGGTCGACTGCGCGGTGGTGAACGCCGGCGACGGCGCACACGAGCACCCGACCCAGGCGCTCCTCGACGCGCTGACGATCCGCCGCAACAAGGGCGGCATCGAGGGGCTGCAGGTGGCGATCTGCGGCGACGTCCTGCATTCCCGGGTCGCCCGCTCCAACATCATCCTGCTCCAGGCCCTCGGCGCGCGCGTGCGGGTGATCGGCCCCTCGACGCTGCTGCCCACCGGCATCTCGCGGTTCGGCGTCGAGGTCTTCACGGACATGCGGGCGGGGCTCGCGGGCTGCGACATCGTGATGATGCTTCGCCTGCAGCGCGAGCGGATGAACGGCTCCTTCGTGCCGAGCGTGAAGGAGTACTTCCGCTACTACGGGCTCGACGCCGAGAAGCTCGCCCTCGCCAAGGCCGACGCCCTGGTGATGCATCCCGGCCCGATGAACCGCGGCGTCGAGATCGCCTCCGACATCGCGGACGGGGCGCAGTCGCTGATCCGCGAGCAGGTCGAGATGGGCGTCGCGGTGCGCATGGCAGTGCTGGAGGCGCTGGCCACGCACCTGCCGAACGCTTGAGGAGCACATCGGTGGCGACGACGATCCTGTACAACGCCCACCTGATCGACCCCGCCGCCGGCCGCGCCGGCCCCGGCGCGGTCCTGATCCGCGACGGGCTCCTTGCCGACATCGCCTGGGGGGCGGCGCCGGCCGCGCCCGAGGGTGCCGAGACGATCGATTGCGGCGGCCTCGTCCTGGCACCGGGCCTCGTGGATCTGCGCGCCTTCGTGGGCGAGCCCGGAGCGGAGCACCGGGAGACGCTGGCGAGCGCGAGCGCCGCGGCGGCGGCCGGGGGCGTCACCACGCTCGTGTGCATGCCCGACACGAACCCCGTGATCGACGGGCCCGCCATCGTCGATTTCGTGCTGCGGCGCGCCCGCGACACGGCGAGCGTGCACGTCCTGCCGGCCGCGGCGATCACCAAGGGCCTCGCGGGCCGGGAGATGACCGAGTTCGGCCTGCTGCAGGAGGCGGGCGCCGTCGCCTTCACGGACGGGCTCAAGGCCGTGACGAACGCGCAGGTGATGCGCCGGGCGCTCACCTACGCCCGCGATTTCGGCGCGCTGCTGATGCAGCACGTCGAGGAGCCCGACCTCGTGGGCGAGGGCGTGATGAACGAGGGCGAGATGGCCTCGCGCCTCGGGCTCCTCGGCATCCCCCGCGAGGCCGAGACGGTGATGCTCGAGCGCGACATCCGCCTCGTGCGGCTCACCGGCGCTCGCTACCACGCCGCGATGATCTCGTGCGCCGATTCGGTCGAGATCGTGCGTCGCGCCAAGGAGGCGGGGCTCCCCGTGACCTGCGGCGTCTCGGTGAACAACCTTGTCCTCAACGAGGGCGACATCGGGCATTACCGCACCTTCTGCAGGCTCTCGCCGCCGCTCCGGGACGAGGCGGACCGGCAGGCAATGGTGGCCGCCCTCAACGCCGGCATCGTCGACGTGATCGTCTCGGACCACAATCCGCAGGACGTCGAGACGAAGCGCCTGCCCTTCGCCGAGGCCGCGAACGGGGCACTCGGCATCGAGACCCTGCTGGGCGCAGCCCTGCGCCTCGTCCATACCGGCGACGTGGACCTGCAGCGGCTTCTCGCCGCGCTCTCGGCGGCGCCGGCCGCGCTCCTAGGCCGAGGGAGCGGACGCCTCGCCCCGGGAGCCCCGGCCGATCTCGTGCTGATCGACCCGGACCTGCCCTACGTGCTCGACAAGCGGCAGCTGAAGTCGCGCTCCAAGAACTCGCCCTTCGACGAGGCGCGCCTGCAGGGCGCCGCCGTGCTGACCCTCGTCGGCGGCCGGGTCGTCCACCGGGCGGATGCCCTCGCGGCGGCAGCGTGAGGGCTCCCCGGTGAACGACCTCCTCGCAGCCGGCTGGCCGGCGATCTTCGGGTGCCTCGTCCTCGGCTACGGCCTCGGCTCGATCCCCTTCGGCCTGATCCTGACCCGCGCCGCCGGGCTCGGGGATGTCCGGGCGATCGGCTCGGGCAACATCGGCGCCACCAACGTCCTGCGCACGGGCCGCAAGGGCATCGCCGCGGCCACCCTCCTCGGCGACGCCCTCAAGGGCACCACCGCGGTGCTGATCGGGCTCCGCTTCGGCGAAGGGCCGGCCCTCGCAGCGGGCCTCGGGGCCTTCCTGGGCCACCTCTTCCCGGTCTGGCTCGGCTTTCGCGGCGGCAAGGGCGTGGCGACCTTCATCGGCGTTCTGCTCGGGCTCGCGCCCGTGGCCGTGCTAGCCTTCGCGCTGCTCTGGCTCGGCCTGGCCTTCGCGGCGCGCTACTCCTCCCTGGCGGCGCTCGTCGCCTCCGCGGCGACGCCCCTGGTGCTCTGGGGCCTCGGCCGGCCGAGCGAGGCCCTGCTCTTCCTCGCGCTCGCCGCCCTGCTATGGTGGAAGCACGTTCCGAACATCCGGCGCCTGATGGCCGGCACCGAGGGGCGGATCGGGCAGAAGGGCTGAGTCACCGCGCTCGTCCGTCCCGACGGGGGAGGGCGGAATGCAGCTCACCGACACGCAGCGGGTCGACTGGCTGCGGCTGATCCGCTGCGAGGGCGTGGGCCCCCGCACCTTCCGGGCCCTGATCAACCGCTTCGGCGGCGCGGGCGCGGCCCTCGAAGCCCTGCCGGGCCTCACCCAGGCCCGAGGCCGACGGGTCACCCCGCCGACGCGCGCCGAGGCCGAGGCCGAGATCGCGGCGGCCGCACGCCTCGGGGCCCGCCTCGTGGCGACCGGCGAGGCTGACTACCCGCGTCTCCTTCAGGCCGCCGACGCCGCACCGCCCCTCGTCGCGCTGCGCGGCGGCGCATCCGTCCTCGCGCGGCCGGCCGTCGCACTCGTAGGGTCCCGGAACGCCTCGGCGGCGGGCCTCGCCTTCGCGGAGCGGCTGGCCCGGGGCCTCGGCGAGGCCGGGTTCACCGTGGTCTCGGGCCTCGCCCGCGGCATCGATGCCCGAGCCCACAAGGCATCCCTCGCGACAGGCGCCGTCGCGGTGCTGGCCGGCGGGCACGACCGCATCTACCCGGCCAATCACGCCGGCCTCGCCGACGAGATCCTCGCCGCGGGCGGCTGCCTCGTCGCCGAGATGCCCATGGGCTGGGAGCCCCGCGGCCGCGACTTCCCCCGCCGCAACCGCATCATCTCGGGGCTCGCCTACGGCACCATCGTGGTCGAGGCGGCGCGCCGCTCGGGCTCGCTGATCACCGCCCGCTTCGCCCTCGAGCAGGGGCGGGAGGTGTTCGCGGTGCCGGGCTCGCCGCTCGACCCGCGGGCGGAGGGCACCAACGACCTGATCCGCCAGGGCGCGACCCTTGTCGCCAGCGTCGATCACGTCCTCGAAGTGCTCGCCCCGCTGATCGAAGGGGGCGCCCCCGCACTCGGGATGCCGCCGCCGGACCTCGCGGACGCCGAGGCCTACTGGGACGAGATCGACCTCGACGGAGAGACGCTTCCGGTGATCCCGCCGCGCCTCGAACCGCCCGTGCCCGACACGGACGCCCCGGCGGACCAGCGCGCCCGCCTGATCGCGCATCTGAGCCCGAGCCCGATCGGCGTCGACGAGCTCGCCCGTGCGAGCGGCCTCGGGGTCCGGATCGTGCAGGCGAACCTGCTGGAGCTGGAGCTTGCCGGCCGCATCGAGCGTCACGGCAGCGGCAGTGTCTCGCTGGTCGGCTGAAGGCCGACCCGGGCGGAGGCGCCGCGAGGCACCGAAGCCCTCAGGTCCAGGCCGGCTCCTCCGGCCCCGGTCGCAGGCTGCGCAGGATGTCGAGGCAGCCCTGGAGGATGTAGGCGGCCGCGAGCTTGTCCACGAGCTCGCTGCGCCGGGCCCGGGAGGCGTCAGCCTCGATCAGCGCCCGGGTCACCACGGCGGTCGAGAGGCGCTCGTCATGGAAGAGGACGGGCAGGTCGAGGATCGGCTTGAGATTGCGCACGAAGGCGCGCGTCGATTGCACGCGCGGCCCCTCGCTCCCGTCCATGTTGAGCGGCAGGCCGAAGACCAGGCCGCCGACCCCGTGGCGGAGGCAGATCTCCTTGAGCCGCGCCGCGTCGGGCGTGAACTTCACGCGCCGGATGGTCTCCAGCGGCGAGGCGATCTGCCGGCCGACATCGGAGAGGGCGAGCCCGATGGTCTTCGTCCCGAGATCGACGCCGATGAGGCGCGGAGACCCACGGGAGGCCTCGTCGAAGGCGCGAAGGTCGTCGCGGTTCACGAGGGGGCTCCCGCCTCGCCCGCCCGCGCCAGGATCCCCGTATCGGTGCCCTCGAAGTGCGGCGGCAGGGGCTCCGCGCCGGGACCGAGCACCTGCGCGGCGGCCGCGCCCTGAACCCGGCGGAAGAACTCGGTCAGGTCCTCGCCCCCGAAGCGCACGCTCTCGAGGTCCGCGGCGAGCACCCAGACATCGAACTCGCCGGTGCCCTGCACGTCCCAGAACAGGAAGGCGCCGTCCTCGGTGGTGCCGAAGAAGCAGGCGCGCTCGAGAACCTCCGCCTCACCGCCCTCCACGTCGAAGCGGTGGGGCTCGAAACCCAGGGTCGGGTTGGCGTCGACGAGCCGGATCGCCTCGCCGACGCTGTGGGCGATGAGGCCGGCCCGCGTCACCAGGTCGGCCGCCTCGAAGGGGACCGGCGTGGCGATGCGGATCTGCCCGCCCGCGAGACCGGCCCCGCAGGTCCGGCAGAACCCGCGATAGCTCTCGGGGAGGGAGAAGCCGAGCTCCGCCTCGGCCCGCGCCAGATCCGCCTCGCTCGACGGGTGCCCCTGCCGCAGGGTCGTGAAGATCTCGGCCCAGACCGTGTCGTCGCTGTCCCGGCCCATGCCGCCTCCGTTAACCATGCCCACGCTTCGGCATGGCCGAATCGGGAGCCCATCCCGCATAGATGGGTTTACGCTTCGTTAACCCTGCCCCGAGACGTCCGTGCCCGCCATCGCGTCGCCTTCGCCGCCCAGCGCGCGGCTCTCACGGCTCCACAGGCTCCTGCTGCTCCTCGCCTTCGAGGTGCTGGTGTTCGGGGCGGCCCAGGCGTGGCAGCACCCGGTGCGCCGGGCGGGCATCCTCATCGAGACGACGGTGGCGCCGAATCACGTCGTGACCTGACGCGTTGCGGCGCTCCGAAGGCGGGTGCTATAGCGCGCCCGACCAGGGGCGCCTCCGCGGCGCTGCCTCCCTCCCGGGCGCATCCGCGCGAGAACGAAACAAGGCAGCATGTCGGTCGACGCACAGACAGTCCGGCGCATCGCCCACCTTGCCCGCATCGCCGTGAGCGAGGACGACGTGGCCCCGCTCCAGGGCGAGCTGAATGCCATTCTGGCCTTCGTCGAGCAGCTCGGGACCGTCGACGTCTCGGGCGTCGAGCCGATGACCTCGGTGACGCCGATGCGGATGAAGAAGCGCGAGGACGCGATCACCGACGGCGGCCGCGCCGACGAGGTGGTCGCCAACGCCCCCGAGACCGAGGACAACTACTTCCTCGTTCCCAAGGTGATCGAGTAGGCGCGCCCCCGCCTCAGGCCCCGGCATCGCGCGCGCCGCCCGAGCGGAGCGCGGCTTCAGGACGACGATCGTGACCGCACTCAACGAACTCACCCTCGCGGAAGCCCGCGACGGGCTGAAGGCCCGGGATTTCTCGGCGCACGAGCTGACCCGGGCGCACATCGATGCCCTGGAGAAGGCGCGCGTCCTCAACGCCTACCTGCTCGAGACGCCCGACCGCGCGCTCAAGATGGCCGAGGTCTCGGACGCCAAGATCGCCGCCGGCGAGGCGCGCCCGCTCGAGGGCCTGCCCCTCGGCATCAAGGATCTGTTCTGCACTCACGGGGTGACGACGACCGCGGGCTCGCGGATCCTCGAGGGCTTCGAGCCGCACTACGAGTCGGCGGTCTCGGCCAATCTCTGGCGCGACGGCGCCGTGATGCTCGGCAAGCTCAACCTCGACGAGTTCGCCATGGGCTCCTCGAACGAGACCAGCGCCTACGGCAGCGTGATCTCGCCCTGGCGCCGGAACGGCTCGGAGGCGGCGATCGTGCCGGGCGGCTCCTCCGGCGGCTCCGCGGCGGCGGTGGCTGCGCACCTCTGCCTCGGGGCCACCGCCACGGACACCGGCGGCTCGATCCGCCAGCCCGCGGCCTTCACGGGGACGGTCGGGATCAAGCCCACCTACGGGCGCTGCTCGCGCTGGGGCACGGTGGCCTTCGCCTCCTCCCTCGACCAGGCCGGCCCGATCGCCCGCACGGTGCGCGACTGTGCGATCCTGCTCGGCTCCATGGCGGGTACGGATGTTCGTGACACCACCTGCGCCGACCTGCCCGTCCCGGATTTCGAGGCGGCGGTGTCGCGCGGGTGCAAGGGCCTCACCATCGGCATCCCGCGGGAGTACCGGGTCGACGGCATGCCGGCCGAGATCCAGCGGCTCTGGGACCAGGGCGCGGAATGGCTGCGCGCGGCCGGCGCCACGATCCGCGAGATCTCGCTGCCCCACACCCGGTACGCGCTGCCGGCCTACTACATCGTGGCGCCGGCCGAGGCCTCCTCGAACCTCGCCCGCTACGACGGCGTGCGCTACGGCCTGCGGGTGCCCGGCAAGGACATCGCCGGCATGTACGAGAACACCCGCGCGGCCGGCTTCGGCCGCGAGGTGAAGCGCCGCATCATGATCGGCACCTACGTGCTCTCGGCGGGCTACTACGACGCCTACTACGTGCGCGCCCAGAAGATCCGCACCTTGATCAAGCGCGACTTCGAGGCGGCCTACGCGTCGGGCATTGATGCCATCCTGACGCCGGCCACGCCGTCCGCCGCCTTCGGGATCGGCGAGAAGGCTTCCGCCGATCCGGTCGAGATGTACCTCAACGACGTCTTCACGGTGACGGTGAACATGGCCGGGCTACCGGGCATCGCGGTGCCGGCGGGCCTCGACGGGCAGGGCCTGCCCCTCGGCCTTCAGCTCATCGGCCGCCCCTTCGACGAGGAGACCCTGTTCGCGGCCTCCCAGGTCATCGAGGACGCCGCCGGCCGGACCAAGCTGCCGCAGTCCTGGTGGGCATGACCGTCCCCTATTACCCGCCCTCCGTCTGGATCTGGGCCGCCCTCGACCCCATCCTCGTGGGCCTCGCCCTCTGGCTCGGCTGGCACGCCAGCCAGTTCGGCAAGGTCTTCATCGCGGCCATCATCGCGCTCGGCGTCTCGGTGCTGGCCTCCTGGGGGATCACGGCGCTCGGCATCCCCTGGCCGGCGCCGGTGAGCCACGACGGGCCGACCTTCTTCCCCGTCCGCACCGTCGCGGCGCTCCTCTGGGCGATCCTCGCCTTCGCGGCCCGGCGGGCCCTGGCGCGGCGCGCTTGACCCGACCGCGGAGCGCCCCGTAACTGGCGCCAGACCGGCCCCGGCCGGCCCCGACATCCTCCACCGGCCCGGCGAGCATGAACGCACCCGTCTCCCCCAACAAGCTCATCAAGGGCGGCCTGCACGACTGGGAGGTCGTGATCGGCATGGAGATCCACGCCCAGGTCACCAGCCGCTCCAAGCTGTTCTCGGGTGCGGCCACCGCCTTCGGGGCCGAGCCGAACGACCACGTCTCGCTGGTCGATGCCGCGATGCCCGGCATGCTGCCGGTGATCAACGCGGAATGCGTGGCGCAGGCGATCCGCACCGGCCTCGGGTTGAGGGCCAAGGTCAACCTGCGCTCGGTGTTCGACCGGAAGAACTACTTCTACCCGGATCTGCCGCAGGGCTACCAGATCTCGCAGTACAAGGACCCGATCGTCGGCGAGGGCGAGGTGCTGGTCGACCTGGCGGACGGCGAGTCCATCACGGTCGGGATCGAGCGCCTGCACCTGGAGCAGGACGCCGGCAAGTCGCTCCACGACCAGGATCCGACGCGCAGCTTCGTGGACCTCAACCGCTCCGGCGTCGCGCTGATGGAGATCGTCTCGCGGCCGGACCTGCGCTCGTCCGAGGAGGCCCGCGCCTACGTGACGAAGCTGCGCACCATCCTGCGCTACCTCGGCACCTGCGACGGCGACATGGAGAAGGGCAACCTGCGCGCCGACGTGAACGTCTCGGTGCGCCGCCCCGGCGAGCCCCTCGGTACGCGCTGCGAGATCAAGAACGTGAACTCGATCCGTTTCATCGGGCAGGCCATCGAGACCGAGGCGCGGCGCCAGATCGCCATCCTGGAGGATGGCGGCAGCATCGACCAGGAGACACGCCTGTTCGACCCGGGCAAGGGCGAGACGCGCTCCATGCGCTCCAAGGAGGAGGCGCACGACTACCGCTACTTCCCGGACCCCGACCTGCTTCCCCTTGAGTTCGACCAGGCCTACGTCGACGACCTCGCGAAGGGGCTGCCGGAGCTGCCGGACGCCAAGAAGGCGCGGTTCGTCTCGGATTTCGGCCTCTCGGCCTACGATGCCGGGGTGCTGGTCGCCGAGCGCGCGGCGGCCGACTACTACGAGGCCGTGGCGCGGGGCCGCGACGGCAAGGCCGCGGCCAACTGGGTGATCAACGAGCTGTTCGGACGCCTCAACAAAGAGGGCCGGACGATCGAGGACACGCCGGTCTCCGCCGAGCAGCTCGGCGCCATCGTGGACCTCATCGGCGAGGGCGTGATCTCGGGCAAGATCGCCAAGGACCTGTTCGAGATCGTCTGGTCCGAGGGGGGCGACCCGCGGGCGATCGTCGAGGCCCGCGGCATGCGCCAGGTGACCGACACGGGCGCCATCGAGGCGGCAGTGGACGACATCATCGCCAGGAACCCCGACAAGGTGGCGCAGGCGAAGGAGAAGCCGACGCTGCTCGGCTGGTTCGTCGGCCAGACCATGAAGGCCACCGGCGGCAAGGCGAACCCGGCCGCCGTGAACGCGCTGCTGAAGGCCAAGCTCGGGCTCGACTAGCGCTCCGCGCGTCGGGAGGCCGTACCGGGCCAGCGGGCCGCTACGAACGCGGCGCCTTCGTTCGCGCGCCCGAAATGGCGTCGATCCGGCGTCCGATCCAGCGGAGCGGAGCGGTCGAGCGCCAGGAGAGGGATTTGCGCATGCGCTCGCGCGAGGCGACGGCCAGGGCCAGCATCGCCCCCCGATTTGCCACCTCGGCCTCCGAAGCGAGACGTATGGCATCGATGCGCGCGATCTCGGCCTCGGCACCCGCGAGCGCCCGGCGTCCGACCTCGATCGCCGCCGCCTGCTCCGCGAGGCGCTGATCGCGCGCGCTCAGGGCCTCCCGCTGCTCCGCGAGGGCCGCGTCCCGCCCGGCGAGGGCGGCGTCGCGTCCGGCGATGTCCGCCGCGTGCCGTCCGGCGGCCTCGGTGATGGCTTCGTTGCGGGCGTGCACCATGACCCACAGCTCCGTGATCCTGCGGTCGCGCTCCGCGATCCCGGCGAGCCCGAAGGCATCGACCTGGCCGGCGAGGTCGCGCAGACGCGCGTGGTCCGCAGGACTGCTGGCGTGCTCGTGGAGCAGGTCGACGGCGAGGTTCTGGTAGACGGGACCGGGGTTGCGCAGGGCGAGGTCCGCGACGCGGAGCGGCACGGGCAGCCCGCGGGTCTCAGGGCATTCGGGACCGAACAGGGTCTCGAAGCGCTCCGGGTCGAGGTGGGCGAAGCGCCGCAGCACGCGGTTCAGCTCGAAGGCGCTGCGCAGCATCGTGTCCGGCCGCGGGGCGCTCATGTTGGCGGCGGCGTCGCGGATGCGGAAGGCGGTGAGCTCCTCGGGCAGGACGTGGATCGCGTGGCCGGCCATGGCCATGCGGATCCACATGTCGAGATCCTGCAGGTTGGTGAGGCGCGGATCGTAGGGGCCGGCCGCGCGGTAGGCGTCCGCCCGGATCATCGCGGTCGGCGCGCACAGGCAGTTGCCGTGGTGGAAGAAGCGGCGCAGCCAGGAATCCGGGGTGAAATCCGGCAGCCGGAGGGGCTCGGTGAAGTCGTTGTAGGCCGCGATCGGCGCGCCGCGCTCGTCGACCGGACGCGGCATCCCGAACACCAGGGACACGTCCGGCCGCGCGTCGAGGAGGTCGACCTGGGCCGCGAGGCGGCCGGGCAGCGCCCAATCGTCCGAGTTGAGGATCGCGAGGTAGCGCCCCCGCGCCCGCGCGATCGTGGCGTTCATGGCCGCCGAGATCCCGCGGTTCTCCGGGAACGCCTCGAGGCGTATGCGCGGATCGGCGTAGCGCCCGATCACGGCGCGGGTGCCGTCCGTCGAGCCGTCGTCGGTGACGACGATCTCGAAGTCCTGGAAGGACTGCTCCAGCACGCTCTCGATCGTCCGGCCGACATAGGCCGCGTGGTCGAAGCTCTTGACGAGCACCGAGACCGTGGGGTCGGATTTCGGCTCGGCGGGCGGTGCCGGGCGGGGTTCCTGGCGGCGGATGTCCGGCCGCTGCTCCCACCAGAGGGGCCGGATCGCGGCCTGCCCGGGGTCGAAGCCGGGGGCCGCGAGGTCGGTCGAGTCCCGCTCCATCTGGTCCCAGAAGCCGCGCAGGCGCTCCCTGGACCAGCGATAGTGCTGGCCGTAGTCGTTGGCGATGTCGACGGCGCCGAGGCGCTGGGCCTGGGCGGCCTCGCGGGCGGCGTTCCGCTCGAAGCCGAGATGCTTGTAGTGCCAGAGCATTACGGTGTCGCGGGGGGGCAGCACGAGGTCGCCCACGGGCTCGGCGGCGTGGCGGCCGGGGCCGAAGCCGGTCTCGCGCACGAAGGCGGGGCGGAACAGGCTGAGCTTGTTGAAGGCGCTGCGCGGGCGGCCCCGGGTGACCCGCTCGACGAGGAGGCCGTGGTCGTCCGGCATCACCGGATGGTTCATGTCGAAGCCGAGCGCCGGCAACAGTGTCACGCCACTGTCCCGCGCCGTGTCCAGCACGGTGTCCATCGGGCGTCCGGCGGCGTGGAGGTGCTCGTCGATGGCTGTGATGCAGATCCAGTCGACATCCCGGCTCTCCTGCCAGGCCTGGTCCTGCATCGCCTTGTGGGAGAGCACGAAGGATTCGGCCTCCACACGCTCGAAGCGGCGCAGCTCAACCTTGGGATGCGCCCGCAGGATATCGAGGGAGCCGTCGGTCGAGCCGTCGTCGTAGACGACGTAGCGGTCGACCCAGGGGTCGTAGTGCCGAAAGAAGAAGCCGAGCATGTCGGCCTCGTCCCAGCAGACGGTGTAGAGGTGGACCCGCGGCCTCGTCACGCGACGGCGAGCCCCTGGTAGCCGCCGATGTCGCTGCGCACGATCCGGGCCGGATTGCCGAGGACGAGGCAGGCCGGCGGCACGTCCCGGGTCACCACCGCGCCGCCGCCCACCACCGCGTTCGCGCCGATCGTCACCTCGGGCAGCACGACGGCCCCGGTGCCGATCACCGCACCGCGGCCGATCGTGACGTGCCCGCCCGCCACGCAGCCGGGCCCGAGGGAGGCGAAGTCGTCGATGCGGGCGTGGTGCCCGAGGCTCGCCCCGCGATTGACGAAGACGAAAGCGCCGAGGACCGAGGCGCTGCCGAGGCTGCAGCCGGCGTTGACGTAGGTGCCCGGCCCGAGGGCGATGCGCCGCGGCGCCGGCACGCTGGGATCGACCAGGGTGAAGGGCTCGCGCAGGCCCGCCGCCTCGGCCTCCCGGAGGGCGGTCTGCCGGTGGGCCGGCGTGAACAGCGGCACCAGGAAGGGCAGGGCGCGCAGGGCGTCGTCGATGGCCTCCGGGGGCCGCAGGGGCAGGTCCTCGGGCAGGTGGCAGGGCGGCGGCCGGTTGCGGATGCCCGCCGCGACGGCGAGGCCGGCCCGGTGGAGGCTCTCCTCCACGTCGACGATGACGGGCGAGCCGGTGCCGAACAGGACGATGGCCCTCATCGGCCGCAGAAGGCGCGGACCGCATCCGCCACGCGGTCGAGGGCCTGGCAGGCGATCTCGGGCTGCACGGGCAGGCTGAGGAGCGTATCGGCCAGCCGGTCGGTGACCGGGAGGGGGCCGGGCGCGCCCTCCGCGAAGGCCGGGTGCCGGTGGAGGCCCGGGGCGTAGTGGACCGCGCTGCCGATGCCCGCCGCCGCGAGGTGGCGCATCAGCCCGTCCCGGTCCGGGTGCGTCACCGCGAACTGGTGGTAGACCGCGCCCTCGGCCTCCGGCGGCAGGCCGAGCTCCGGACACCCCTCCAGGGCGGCGCGGTAGCGGCCCGCGACGGCGCGGCGCTCCGCGTTGCCGGCATCGCAGTAGGGCAGGAGCGCCGAGAGGATGGCGGCCTGGAGGGCGTCGAGGCGCGCGTTGAAGCCCAGGCCGAGGCTGACCTTCTCGCCTTCGGCGAAGCCGTAGTTGCGGAGGGCGCGGAGGCGCTCGGCGAGCCCGGGATCGTTCGTAGTGATCGCCCCGCCGTCGCCGACGCAGCCGAGGTTCTTCGTCGGGTAGAAGGAGAAGGCCGCGGCGTGCCCGAAGCTGCCGAGGCGGGTCCCGTCCAGGGTGGCGCCGTGGGCCTGGGCGCAATCCTCCACCACCGCGAGGCCGTGCCGGGCGGCCAGCGCCATGAGGGCCGGCATGTCGGCCGGGTGCCCGAACAGGTGCACGGGCAGGATCGCCGCCGTGCGCGGGCCGATCGCGGCGGCCGCGGCCCGGGGATCGAGGCAGCGGGTCAGGGGGTCGACCTCGGCGAAGCGCGGCAGGGCCCCGCAGTGCAGGACCGCCTGGGCGGAGCCCGCGAAGGTCAGCGCCGGCAGGACCACCTCGTCCCCGGCGCCGACCCCGAGGGCGCGGAGCGCCAGCGCCAGCGCCTCGGTCCCCGACGAGACGCCGACCGCGTGAGCGCAGCCCGCATGTGCCGCGAAGGCCTCCTCGAAGGCGGCGACCGGCGCCCCGAGGATGTAGGCCTCGCCGCCGAGGAGGCCGCCGATTGCCGCATCGATCTCCCGCCGGAAGCGGGCGATTCGCCGCTGCGGCGCGGCCTGCGGGATCATGCGCAGCAATCCGCGAGCATCAGGTGCGGCTGCGCGGTGGCGAAGTGGCGCGTCGCCTCGTAGCGGGCGGAGGCGCAGACGAGCAGGATGGTGCCGGGCTCGAAGGCGCGCAGGTGGATCAGCACGCCCGGCCGGACCCAGAGGCCGCGGGCGTAGTCGCGCAGCCACACGCCCCCCCGCTCCGTGCCGTTATCGACCTCGACCCGCACGGCGCCCGCCACGGCGACGATGAACTCGTCGCACGAATTGGCGTGCCCGCCGCGCTCCACCTCGGGCCGGTCGATCTTCATGAAGAAGACCCGCTCCGGCCGGAAGGGCAGCGTGTCGAACTGTTGGAAGGCAACCAGATGTCCGCGATCGTCGGCGTGAATCGGATGCTCCAGGAGCGACGCTCCCTTGATCAAGTCCATTGTCCCGACGCCGCACCACCATCGACTGCCCGGGCAGGCTACAGAACCCACCGGAAGGCCGCAACTGCTGGCGTTTCGCCGACTAGTTTTGGGAGAAGTCGGCAATTATCTTGCCTGTTTATCCCGAATTTGCTCGCTTGGGTTGCGTGGGTTGCCGGGTCGGCCGGGCGCACCGTTCTACCGGCCGCCAGGTGCACGCCCGGCGCCGGAGCGCTCGCGATGCGGACTCGATGGCGGCTTCCAGGGCCCGCGCGCGAGCTGGAGTCCTCCTTCGAGGCTCCGCTGCGCTCCGCACCTCAGGAGGAGGTCGCGGGTGGGAGGCAGACCGGCACAGGGCTTCTCCCATCCACCCACCTCATCCTGAGGCGCCCCCGCCAGGGGGCCTCGAAGGAGGGCTCCAGGGATCGCGCGGAAACTGGAGCCCTCCTTCGAGGCTCCGCTTCGCTGCGCACCTCAGGATGAGGGCGCGGGTGGGAGGCAAGGTGATACCCGGCGTCTCCCATCCATCCACCTCATCCTGAGGTGCCGCGGAGCGGCCTCGAAGGAGGCATCCAGAACCCTGTGCTGACCCTGGAACCCGCCATCGAGGCTCCGCTGCGTCAGCAATGAAAGGGTTGGGACAGACGAGCGCCACGGCCGGGCAACCGCCCCACCAGCGCGTCGCGGGTCCCCCGACCCTCGCTGCCCCACCCGCCTCCGCCCGCGCGGCAGGCCCGAGACCGTTGCGGACATGGCGCGATCCCGCGCGGCACGATGGGCCGGGCGGGCAGTCAGACCATGGGATGTGCGCGTCGTGGGTACCGCGGCCGAAGCGGCATGAGGTGGGGCATTTCGCGTGTTCGAAGACGTGCCGTGCTGGCCGCTTCTGCGCCCCTGATGTCGCTTTCGTCGGGTCGTTCGCGTGTTGCGCCGCTGGGCCTCGGGCCGAACTATCCCGGGACGTTCCTGGCGGCCTTGCGCTGCGGTGGAGTCATGCCTGTCTCCTCCAGCTTTCCCGGCCGGGACGGGGAGCTGCCAAGCCGCCCCGGTGCCGGTCGTGCCCTGCATTCGCGAAGCACGCAAGGAGGTTGCGACGATCAAACCATGTCGTCAACCCACAAAATACGGCCACGCTGTAAATAACATCTCGCGCACGATTTAATCTGGGCGCCGAATATTGTCGCGTCTTCAAGTTGTGTTCGCACTGCACAACTCGCACGCGCCCGGGACGGGCGTCAGGGGCCGCCCGTCACGCTGCGGCGCAGGTCCGCGAACCACCGGGGCAGGCGGGCCTCGCGCGACCCCACGGAGACCGTGGCGGTCATGCCGGCCACCAGGGGGATCCCGTCCGGGACGTGCTCGATGCGGATGCGCACCGGCACGCGCTGGGCGAGGCGCACCCAGGTGTAGACCGGGTTGACGCTCGGCAGGCCCTGCGTGCTCGGGGCGGCGTTCGGCGTGGCGATGCCGAGGGTGATGCTCTCGACGGTGCCGCGCAGCGGGTCGGCGTAGCCCATCAGCGCCATCTCGGCGGCGTCGCCCACGTGGATGTTGGGCATCTTCGTCTCCTCGAAGTAGCCGTCCACCCAGAAGGAATCGGTGTCGATCACCCGCACGTTCGCGGTGCCGGTCTGGGCGTAGTCGCCGACCCGGAGGAGGAGGTTGGTCACCCGCCCGTTCACGGTGGAGCGGACCTCGGTGCGCTCGAGGTTGACCTTCGCCTGGGCGAGCTGCGCCTTGGCCGAGGCGACCGCCGCCTCGGCGATCTTGGCGGTGCCGGCGTATTGCTGCTTCTCCTCCACGGAGGTGGAGACCGTGGACAGTGCCTGGCGGCGGGCCGACTGGGCCTGCTTGACCTGCAGGTCCGCCTCCCGGTTCTGCAGCTCCGCCTCCGCGGAGGCGATCGAGACCCGGTAGTCGAACGGGTCGATCACGTAGAGGACGTCCCCCTTCCGGACCGCCTGGTTGTCGCCGACCCGCAGCTCGACGATCTGGCCGGCGACCTGGGGGGCGATGTTGGCGACCTGGACCCGCACCTCGCCGTCCCGCGTCCAGGGGGCCGTGACGTAGTAGGACCAGACGATCGCGGCGGCGACGACCGCGCAGGCCAGGATCACCGCGGTGGCGAGGAGGCGCAGCACCTTGCCGGCGCGGCCGCGCCGCGCCGCGGCGGGCTGCGCGAGGAGCGGCGTCGGGGGCGGGTCCGCCTGCGGCCCGGCATCCCGGCCGGGCTCGGGGGCGGCGGCCTCGTTGCCGGCCCTGTTGCCGGCCTTGGGGTCGTCCTCGTCGGCCATCAGAACAGCACGATCAGCAGGGCGAGGACGCAGACGTAGATCCCGGCCTCGGCGAGCGGGGGGTTGGCCACGTAGCGGCTGAAGCGCACCCGCCGCAGGAGCACGCGCAGGGCGAGCAGGATCGCCAGGGCGCCCGCCGCGTAGGCGACGAAGGGGGAGACCAGCACCCCGCCGAACTCGAGATCGTGGCGCATCGTCGGCTCGGTCACCCTTCAGCTCGCGGGCAGGTCGAGGCGCCGCAGGAAGCGGGCGTGCTTCGCCATAACGCGCGAGGCGGTGGCGAGATCGGTGGCCGCGCGGGCGGCCGTGAGGCGGGCCGCCCGATCCTGCGCGCCCGCCGCCCGCACGAGGTCCCGGGCGGCCGCCTCCAGCCCCCCGACGCTGCCCCGGGCGAGGGCGGCGCGGGCCCGCTCCAGCGTGGGGTGCAGGGCCGGCACCCGCCCGAGCAGGCCGATCTGCGCGTGGGCGCGGGCCGCCGCGGCCTCGATCTGCGCGAGCGCGAAGGCGTGGTCCATGGCCATCCGGCGCACCGTGCCGCTGCCCGAGTTCCAGGTCGAGAACTGCAGGAGGCGGTCGGCGTTCAGGCTGGTGCGGGTGGTGGCGTCGCCGCCCGCGCCGACCAGGGCGTCGGCGAGGTCCCGGCGGGCCGAGTCGAGGGCGAAGGCTCGGTGCCGGGAGGGCGAGATCGGCAGGACGAGGCGCACCGTGAGGTAGAGGATCACGGCCGCGAGGACCACGAGGATCCCGTTCATCAGGTAGGTCTGCGGGTCGTAGCTCTGGGGGTTGTTCGGCGAAAGCAGCACGGGCGTGAACACGAGCGTGATGAAGCCCACCGTGAAGGTCTTCGGGTGGAGCGACAGGAAGCAGGCGCCGAACACCACGGGCGCCATCGCGATGGCGAGCAGCGGGAAGCCCTGGTTGCCCGACAGGAACACGTAGAGGATGACCCCGCCGCACACGGTCGCGAGCGGCATGCCGATCAGCACGCCGCGGGCGAAGGCCCGCGGGTCGGGCGTCACCGAGGAGAGGGCGCAGGTGGCCGAGACCTGCACCAGCGCGAAGGAGCTGTCCGGCAGGCCGGTGGCGATCAGGAACGCGGCCGTGAGGGCGTAGGCGATCACCACCCGGGCGGCGCCGCGCAGCGCCACGGGGAAGTCGCGGTGGGTCGGCAGGTCGACGTCCCGCAGGGGCCGGTGCCCGTCCGCGAGGGCGCGCAGGCCGTCATCCGCGAAGGTCGCGGCGTTGACGAAGTCGAGGGCGCGCTGGAGCGCCATGGTCTCGTCGAGGGGGCGGTCCCCGTCGCGCATGGCCGCGTCGACGAGCTCGCGCAGGCGCGCGTCGTCCCGGTCGAGCACCGCTGCACCGGGCTCGGAGACGCCGCCCCCCGCCGCCCGCCGGCAGATCTCCACCGCCTCGGCGACCGCCGGGCCCGGGGGCGTCAGCCGGCCGGCGGCGGCCGCGAAGGCGCGGGAGGCGGCCGCCATCACGTAGAGCGCCGCGATGGCGCTGCGCGCGCCGGCGGCCCGGTGCGCGCCGTCGTCGAGCTCCGCCCCGATGGCGCTGGCATCCGCCCGCATCGCGGCGACCTGCCGGATGAGGGCCGCGGTGGCGAGCGAGCCCGGATCGCCCCGCGTGAAGGCTTCCAGCGCGAACGCCTTGGTGGCCGCTACGGCGTCGACAAGCGTCGGCCGCAGGGTCCGCCAAGTGCTCGGCGAGGCGAGGGCGTCGTTGATGAAGGTGATGGTGACGATGGCGACCGTGATCGCCGCGATCCGGCCCACCGCGGCGTCGAAGGTCGTCTGCGGCGCGTCGATGTGGGCGATGGCGATGATGGCGACGGTGTAGCCGGACAGCATCGCCCCGTAGGCGCGGGTGTCCTGCAGGTACTGGGCGACGAAGACGCACAGGCCGAGCCACGTCCCGAAGCTGACGAGGAGCAGCACCCGGTCCTGGTTGAACAGCCCCATCAGGACGAGGGCCACGACCCCGCCGACGATCGTGCCGAGGAAGCGGTAGAAGGACTTCGAGAGCGCCTGGCCGCGCTTGGGCTGCGCCAGGATCGCGACGCCGACGGCCGCCGAGGAGGCGCTGTCGAGCTGCAGCCAGAAGGCCCCGTAGAGCGCGACCATCATGGCGACCCAGATGCGGAAGGCGAAGGCCCAGGCCGCGGGCTTCGGCACCCAGGCATCCGCCCAGTCGATCAGGCGGTCGAGCCGGCCCGCGGGCAGGGCGGCGCCGGCCACCTCAGCCCCGTGCCGGAAGGCCGGCGACGGGCGCGGGCGCGGACGCGACCCGGGCCTGCCACAGGCAGAGGAGGGGGGTGGCCACCAGCTCGATCCCGAGGGCGGCCAGCATGGTCAGCGAGGGCACGCCGGTGAGGTAGAGCCCGGCGAGCCGCGCCAGGCCGCCGAGGACCACGACGCCGGTGAGGAAGCGGAACAGGCGGGTCTTGCCCTCGATGTCGGGCACGCAGGACCAGAACAGCAGGCCGATGCCGAGGAGCAGGCCCGACAGGTAGCGGAAGTGGCTGTCGGCGGAGACGTCCGGCACGCCGCCCGCGAGGCCGTTGATGCCGAACACCACGCCGTAGAGCCCGGCCGCGACCGGGATCACCCCGCCGAGGGCCACCACCCGCTGCAGCGCCTGCCGCTCCGTCATCACCGCTCCCGCTCCGGCCAACCGAGGGTCAGAACCCGCGGCCCGGGCGATCGGTTCGGGGGCTCACGCCTTCTCGCCCTTGAGGCGGGCGTTGCACTTGCTCCAGTACTGCGGCCATTTCGGCCCCTGGGCGGTCTTCTGCGCGTCCGAGAGGCCGCGCCACTCGGTGCCGCACTTCTTCTGGCGCTCGCGCGCGGCGGTCTGGCCGGCGCTCGGCGCCCGGGCCGGAGCCTCGGTCCCCTTGTCGGCCCCTTTGGCAGCCTCGCGGGCGAGGGCGGGCTGGATGAGGAGGAGCGGCGCGCCGAGCATCAGCGCGGCACGGAGGGCTTTCAGCATCGGTCGGATCCCCGGCTCCGCGACGCAAGCGTGGCGGTTCGCGCGCATGACAGCCCCAACGCCGGGGCGGCGCAAGGGCGGACGGCGAGGCCCGGGGCCGGGGAGGCCGTTGCTCTCGCAATCGTGAGGGTCGCCGCGGGCGCTTGAGCGGGGTCCGGATTCCGGGCACGTTCCGGGGCGATCACCGCAAGCGAGCATCGCGGGGCCGGCAGGACATCCGGATACCCCGCACGAGGAGCGCGACATGGCCGCCGTCACCGGCAGACCGATCGAGGTGCACACCTGGAGCACGCCGAACGGCTGGAAGATCCCGATCATGCTGGAGGAGTGCGGCCTGCCCTACCGGGTGGTGCCGGTGAACATCGGCAAGGGCGAGCAGATGGCGCCGGACTTCCTGGCGATCTCGCCGAACAACAAGATCCCGGCCATCCTCGACCCGGACGGGCCGGGGGGCGAGCCGGTCACGGTCTTCGAGTCCGGCGCGATCCTGCAGTATCTCGGCCGCAAGACCGGGTGCCTCTACCCCGCGGACGAGCGGGCGCGCACGCTCGTCGACCAGTGGCTGTTCTGGCAATGCGCGGGCTTCGGCCCGATGCTCGGCCAGGCCCATCACTTCCGCATCTACGCGCAGGAGAAGATCCCCTACGCCATCGACCGCTTCACGGCGGAGGCGAACCGCCTCTACGGGGTGCTGGACCGGCGCCTCGCCGAGGCCGAGTACCTCGGCGGCGCGTACTCCATCGCCGACGTCGCGACGGTGACCTGGGCGAAGTTCCACGGCAAGCAGGGCATCGACGTCGGCCCCTTCCCGAACGTCAAGCGCTGGCTCGACGCGGTGCTGGCGCGCCCCGGCGTGCAGCGGGGGCTCGCCGCGATCTGAGGAGGCCTTACTCGCCGGCCTTCCGGGCGGCCGGCTTCTCGCCCGCCTTGTCGCCGACCTTGGCGGCCTTGCTGGGCTCGGTGCCGAGGGCCGCCTGCTGGTTCACGTCGGGCACGCGGGTCCAGGTCTGCGAGCCGCACAGCACCTTCAGGATGCAGCCCGAGACCGACAGCTCGGACGCGCTCTCGCGCTCCAGGCTGACCTGGTAGGTCTTGCCTTCCTCGATGTTGTAGAGCTCGCCCGAGAACTTGCCGTCGTCGGGCTTGAGGCCGTCGATGAGCTGCAGGCCGATGACGGGGCGGCTGCGCTTCTTCGGGTCCGGGTTCTTGGCGTCCGTGCGGGGCGCGCCCGCATCGGTGTTGGGCGCCTTCAGCCACACCACCTTGCCGCAGGCGAGGCTCTGGCCGGGCCCGCACTTCTCGATGCGGATCTTCGCGCGGCCGTCCCCCGTGAGCCAGGTGCCCGAGGGATCCGCCGGGGTCTCGGCGGCGGCAGCGCTGAGGCCGGCGAGGGTGAGGGCCGTGGCGAGGGCGAGGCGCATGGGCGATCTCCGGGCGGAGGGTTGCGGGGTTCTGTCGAGGCCCGAGTGAACGGTCGCAATCGGGCGATTTTTCGGCCCTGTTGCAGCAAAGCCATGGCCAAGGTCCGGGCGCCGGGGCGGCCGCCTCGGGTTGAGGGCCGGCGGGGCCCCGGCTATAAGCCCGGCGCCGAAGCGGTTTTTCCGCTTCTCCACGGTTTCCCCAAACCTCTCCCAGACCCCTGACGAAAGCCGCACCGCATGGCCACCGAGCGCACCTTCTCCATCCTGAAGCCCGACGCGACCAAGCGGAACCTCACGGGCGCCGTGAACGCCGTGATCGAGGAGGCGGGCCTGCGCATCGTCGGCCAGCGTCGCATCCAGATGAGCCGCGCGCAGGCGGAGAAGTTCTACGAGGTCCACAAGGAGCGCCCGTTCTTCGGCGAGCTCGTGGAGTTCATGACCTCGGGCCCCGTGGTCGTGCAGGTGCTCGAGGGCGAGAACGCCGTGGCCCGCTACCGCGAGGTGATGGGCGCGACGAACCCGGCCCAGGCCGCCGAGGGCACCATCCGCAAGCGCTTCGCCCAGTCGGTCGGCGAGAACACCGTGCACGGCTCGGACAGCGCCGAGAACGCGCGGATCGAGATCGCGCAGTTCTTCACGGATGCCGACATCGCCGCCTGAGGGCGGTCGCCGACGCGGCATCCCTCGAAGCGCCCCTTCCGCCGCGCCGGCGGAAGGGGTCTGATGGCCCGCGGCGGACCCGGATGCGGGCCGCTCGTCCTGCGAGGAGGAGCCCGGTGACGGTTCGCGCACGCATCGACCGGGTGGGCTCGACCTGCCCGCACGACTGCCCATCGGTCTGCGCCCTCGAGGTCGAGGTGATCGACGGCGCGGCCATCGGTCGTGTGCGCGGGGATCCCCGCCACAGCTACACGGCCGGCGTGGTCTGCGCGAAGGTCGCGCGCTACGCGGAGCGCATCCATCATCCCGATCGTCTGACCCGGCCCCTGCTGCGCACGGGCCCGAAGGGCTCCGGGCAATTCGCGCCGGTGTCGTGGGACGAGGCCCTCGACCGCACCGCGGCGGCCTTCCTGGCGGCCGAGGCCGCGCATGGGCCGGAGGCCGTCTGGCCCTACTACTACGCCGGCACGATGGGGCTGGTGATGCGCGACGGCATCAACCGCCTGCGCCACGTCAAGGGCTATTCGGGCCAGCACTCGACGATCTGCACGACGCTCGCCTGGTCGGGCTACGTCGCCGGCACGGGGCGCCTCGCGGGCACCGACCCGCGCGAGATCGCCCACAGCGACTGCGTGGTGATCTGGGGGACCAACCCGGTCCACACCCAGGTCAACCTCATGACCCATGCGCTGGCGGCCCGAAAGGCGCGCGGCGCGCGCATCGTGGCGGTCGACATCTACGACAACGCCACCATGCGGCAGGCCGACCTCGCCCTGCTGCTGAGGCCCGGCACGGACGGGGCGCTCGCCTGCGCGGTGATGCACGTCCTCTTCCGCGACGGCCTCGCCGACCGCGACTACCTCGCGCGCCACACCGACTGCCCGGACGCGCTTGAGGCCCATCTCGCCGGCCGGGACCCTGCCTGGGCGGCGGCGATCACCGGGCTCGACGTCGCGGAGATCGAGAGGTTCGCCCACCTCGTCGGATCGACGCCGAACACGTTCTTCCGGCTCGGCTACGGCTTCAGCCGCAGCCGCAACGGCGCCGTCAACATGCACGCCGCGCTCTGCATCCCGGCGGTCACGGGCGCCTGGCGCCACCGCGGCGGGGGCGCCTTCCACTCGAACAGCGGCATCTTCGGGATCGACAAGCAGCTGATCGAGGGCCTCGACGCGCGCCGGCCCGGCACGCGGGTGCTCGACCAATCGCAGGTCGGACGGGTCCTCTGCGGCGACCCCGAGGCCCTGCGCGGCGGGCCGCCCGTCACCGCGATGCTCGTGCAGAACACGAACCCGGTCTCGGTGGCGCCCGAGCAGGAGCGGGTGAAGCGCGGCTTCGCCCGCGACGACCTCTTCGTCTGCGTGCACGAGCAGTTCATGACCGAGACGGCCCTGATGGCCGACATCGTGCTGCCGGCGACCATGTTCCTGGAGCACGACGACCTCTACACGGGCGGCGGCCAGCAGCACATCCAGCTCGGGCCGAAGCGCGTCGAGCCCCCGCCGGGCTGCCGCTCGAATCACGACGTCCTGGCGGGCCTCGCCGCGCGCCTCGGCGCCGAGCATCCGGGCTTCGCGATGACGCCCCGCGCCATCATCGACGCGACGCTGCGCGCCTCCGGGCGCGGCACCCTCGCGGAGCTCGAGGCGACCGGCTTCCAGGATGTGCAGGACCCGTTCGCGCGCGCCCACTTCCTCGAGGGGTTCGGCCACCCGGACGGGCGCTTCCGCTTCCGCCCGGATTGGGGCCCGCTGCCGGCGGGCGACGAGCGGCGCGAGGCCGCCGCGATGCCCGCGCTGCCGGACCACTGGGAGGCGCCGCTCGCGCTCCCGACGCCCGCGCACCCGTTCCGCCTTGCCACGAGCCCGACCCGGAACTTCCTGAACTCGAGCTTCACCGAGACGCCGACCTCCCGCGCCAAGGAGGGCCACCCCACCGTGATGGTCCACCCCGAGGACGCCGCCCCGCTCGGGGTGCGCGAGGGCGGCTGGGTCCGCCTCGCCAACGCGCGCGGGGCCGTGACGCTCCGCGCGAGCCTGTTCGGGGGCCTGCGGCGCGGCGTTCTGATCGCGGAATCGATCTGGCCGAACGACGCCTACCCGGACGGGCGCGGCATCAACACGCTCACGGGCGCCGACGCGGCAGCGCCCTTCGGGGGCGCCGCCTTCCACGACAACCACGTCTCGCTGGAGGCGCTGCCGGGGTGAGGGCCGGCCCGGCGATTTGAGGGGCAGTGTGGCGCCGCCGTCATTGCGCGGATGCGGCAACGGGAGTCCAACGGCTGGGCTTCCAGCCTTCACGGACTTCAACCGATGCGCCTCCGCCCGCTCCTCGCCGCCGGTCTCCTCGCTCTCGGCGCCACCGCCGCCCTCGCCGGCGGTTCCTCCGCCCCGTTCGAGCAGTACCAGCCCGATCCCGCCCTCCGCACCGCCCCCAAGGCGAACCTCGAGGGCCGCGTGCGCCACGCCTGCGCGGTCATCCAGGCCCGCATGACGAACGCCTCCGAGGCCTCGCTCGAGCGTCCCTGCGGCTGCTACGCGCGCCAGACCATGCGCACGCTGAGCGACGACGAGATCGAGGCCTACCGCAGCACCGGCTATTTCAACGATTCCGCGCGCGCCAAGGCGCTGAACGCGCTGGATTCCTGCAAGCTGCAGCGGCCGGCCTGACACAAGGCCCCCCGCATCCCGGGCGGGGCCGCCGCGCGGCGCCTCCCGGGTAGACGCCCCGACGTCACAGGCTGAGCAGCGCGCCCCCGGCGCCCGCCACGTCCGGCGCGAACGTCACGCGCCCGCCGTCGAGGCGGGCCCGGCCGCCGGCCACCAGGGCGAGGGCGGCCGGGTAGAGGCGGTGCTCCTGCACGATGACGCGCGCCGCCAGGGCGTCGGCATCGTCGCCCGGATGCACCGGCACCGCCGCCTGCGCCACGATCGGGCCCGCATCGAGCTCCGGCACCACGTAGTGCACCGTGCAGCCGTGGACTCGGACCCCGGCGGCGAGCGCCTGCTCGTGGGTGCGGGTGCCGCGGAACAGGGGCAGGAGCGAGGGGTGGATGTTGAGCATCCGCCCGGCCCAGGCCTCGACGAAGCCGGGCGTGAAGATGCGCATGAAGCCGGCGAGGCAGACGAGGTCGATGCCGGCGGCCCGAAGCTCGGCGTCGAGGGCGGCGTCGAACGCCGCACGGTCCGGGAAGCTCTTGTGGTCGACCGCGCGGGCGGCAATCCCCGCCTCGGCCGCGCGCGCAAGCCCGCCCGCATCCGGACGGTTGGCCAGCACCAGCACGATCTCGGCCGGAAAGCCGGGCACGCGGGCAGCCTCGATCAGCGAGACCATGTTGGAGCCGCGGCCGGAGATCAGCACCGCGACCCGGATCTTTCGCTCACCGGGCATCAGAGCGCGAGGCGCCCCGTGAAGGTGACGGCCTCCGGGCCGCGCGGCGTGATCGCCCCGAGGCGCACCGGCGCCTCGCCGGCCGCGACGAGCGCCGCGCTCACCGCGTCGGCGGCGTCGGCCGCGACGACGGCCACCATGCCGATGCCGCAGTTGAAGGTGCGCAGCATCTCGTGGGACGCCACGCCCCCGGCCTCGGCCAGCCAGCCGAACACCGCGGGCGGCGCGATGGCGTCGAGGTCGATGGCGATCCCGGCGCTGTCGGGCAGCACCCGGGGCAGGTTGTCGGGGAAGCCCCCGCCGGTGATGTGGGCGAGCGCCTTGATGCCGTCGGTGGCCTTCAGCGCGGCGAGGAGCGGCTTCACGTAGATCCTGGTCGGCTCGAGGAGCGCCTCGCCGAGGCGGCGGCCGGGGGCGAAGGGCGCCTCCGCGTCCCAGGCGAGGCCGGCCGCCGCCACGATGCGCCGCACCAGCGAGAACCCGTTCGAGTGGACCCCGGAGGAGGGCAGGCCGAGCACCACGTCGCCGGCCGCGATGCCGGCCTTCGGCAGCAGGGTACCGCGCTCGGCCGCGCCCACCGCGAAGCCGGCGAGGTCGTAGTCCTGGCCCTCGTAGAGCCCGGGCATCTCGGCCGTCTCGCCGCCGATCAGCGCGCAGCCGGCCTGCCGGCAGCCCTCGGCGATGCCCCGCACGATGTCGGCGCCGACGCCGGGGACCAGCTTGCCGGTGGCGTAGTAGTCGAGGAAGAACAGGGGCTCGGCGCCCTGGACGATGATGTCGTTCACGCACATCGCCACGAGGTCGATGCCGATGGTGGCGTGCCGGCCGGTCTCGATGGCGATTTTCACCTTGGTGCCGACGCCGTCGTTGGCCGCCACCAGGATCGGGTCGCGGAAGCCCGCCGCCTTCAGGTCGAACAGGCCGCCGAAGCCGCCGATCTCGGCATCCGCCCCCGGGCGGCGGGTCGCGCGCACCAGCGGCTTGATGGTCTCGACGAGGGCGTTGCCCGCATCGATATCGACGCCGGCCGCCGCGTAGGTCAGCCCGTTGTTGCTCTCGGCCGTCATCGGCACCCAATCCTCACAGGTCGGGGCCTCCATAGCCGAAGATCCCGGCCCGGCGAACCCGAGGCGCGGAGATTCTTCACGGGCCCGCCCGCCCCGGCCGGCGGCTCGACCTTGACCGGCTCGGGGGCCCTTCCCACTGTCTCGCGCGGGACGGCGGCAGGAAGGCGGGATCGATGCGGGGCAGGGCGCTGATCGGGGTCGGGCTCCTCGTGGTCCTCGTGGTGCTCGTCTACCTGCTGCGGGACGTGATGCTGCCCTTCGTGGCCGGCATGGCGCTCGCCTACCTGCTCGACCCCCTGGCCGACCGTCTGGAGCGCCTCGGCCTCGGCCGGCTCGCCGCGAGCCTCGCCATCCTGGCGCTGTTCGTGTTCGCGCTGGTGGTGACGCTGCTGATCCTCGTGCCGCTCATCGCGGGCCAGGTCGCCGGGCTGATCGCCAGCATGCCCGCCATGGTCTCGCGCCTGCAGGGGATCATCGCCGAGCGGGCTGGGCCGCTGCTGGAGCGGATCGGCGGAGCCAACGTCCTCACCGACCTGCAGGCGTCGGTCGGCACCCTGGCGACGCAGGGGGGCGCCTGGCTCCTCGCCTTCCTCAAGTCGATCTGGTCCGGCAGCCAGGCGCTGATCTCGATCGCCTCGCTCCTCGTCGTGACGCCGGTGGTCGCCTTCTACATCCTGGTCGACTGGGACCGCATGGTGGCGGCCATCGACGGCTGGGTGCCGCCCCGGCACCGGCTGACGGTGCGGGCGCTCGCGGCGCAGATCGACCGGGCGATCATCGGGTTCGTCCGCGGCCAGACCCTGGTCTGCCTGATCCTCGGCACGTTCTACGCGCTGGGCCTCTGGCTGGTGGGCCTCAACTTCGGCGTCCTGATCGGGCTGATCGCCGGCTTCCTCACCTTCATCCCCTACGTCGGCACCCTGACGGGCTTCCTCCTCTCCGTGGGCGTCGCGCTGGTGCAGTTCTGGCCGGGCTCGGACTGGCTGCACCTCGGCGCCACGGTCGGCGTGTTCCTGGTCGGGCAGTTCCTGGAGGGCAACATCATCTCGCCGAAGCTCGTCGGCGATTCGGTGGGGCTGCACCCGGTCTGGCTGATGTTCGCGCTCCTCGCCTTCGGCTCCCTGTTCGGCTTCCTGGGGCTGCTGCTCGCGGTGCCGGTGGCGGCCTCGATCGGCGTGCTCGTGCGCTTCGCCCTCGCGCGCTACCTGCAGAGCCGGCTGTTCCACGCGGAGCAGCCCCTGCTGCTGCCGGAGGAGCACCGGTGATCCCGGCCTTGACCCGGGCCGCTCCGTGGCCGACCTGACCGGCCCATGACGGACCCGAAGCGCGAGAACGCGCCCCCCCGGCAGCTCGCCTTCGACCTGCCCCTCGACCCGCGCTACGGCCGCGAGGACTTCCTGGTCGGCCCCGCCAACGAGGCGGCCTACGGGCTGGTGGAGGCCTGGCCGGACTGGCCCGACACGGTGCTGCTCCTCACCGGCCCGATGGGCAGCGGCAAGAGCCACCTCGCCTCGATCTGGGCGACGCGCGCCCACGCCTGGACGGTGCCGGCGGCCGCGATTCAGGGGGCCGACCCGACCCACCTCGTCTCGAACGGGGCCCTGGTGGTGGAGGACATCCACCGGCCGGAGGGGCGCGACGAGGCCGCCCTGTTCCACCTGCTCAACCTCGCGCGGGAGCGGGCCTGCGCCGTGCTGCTGACGAGCGCGCTCGCGGTGGAGGCGATCGGCCTCGCAACCCCGGACCTGCGCTCGCGCCTGCGCCTCGCGCCGGGCGCCGAGATCCTGCCGCCCGACGACGCCCTGCTGCGGGCCGTCCTCGTCAAGCTGTTCGTGGACCGGCAGCTCGTGGTGGACCTCGGCGTCGTCGATGCCGTGGCCCTGCGCATCGACCGCTCCCTGGGGCGGGCCCGCGCGGTCGTGGCCGAGCTCGACCGGGACGCCCTCGGCCGGCACCGCCGCATCACCCGGCCGCTGGCGCTCGCCGTGCTGGAGCGCCTCGGGCTCGGCGGCGACGCCGAGGACGAGGGCTGACCGGCCGGCACCAGCGATGCCGAAACGCCGAGGGCCGCCCCCGCGGTGCGGGAGCGGCCCTCGAAGCCGTGAGGGGTCGGACGGTTCAGAAGGTGAAGCCGGTCTCGACCATGTAGCGGTCCTGGCCCCGCTTGTTGCCGAGGGGGCCGAAGCCGAGGCCGGGGGTGACGCCGCCGAAGGCGAGGTCGCCGCGCACGAAGTCCACCAGCTCGACGTGCGAGTACTCGCCGCGGATGAAGAACCGGTCGAAGGTGAAGGTCGGGGTGATCGTGAACGAGTAGGCCGAGCTGCCCGACCCGTAGAGCACGTTGGTGGTGTCCTGCAGGAAGCGGTTGCCGCTCTGGGCGATGTACTCGAAGCGGCCGGCCAGCGCGAAGTTGTCCGTGAAGGCGTAGCTCGCCAGGATGGCGCCGCCGAAGGTCTCGGCGCCGGCGAGCGGGATGATGCCGTTGCGCTCGACGTTCGTGTACTGGACGTAAGGCGTCACGATCCAGGGGCCGGCCGCGTAGGTGTAGTTCGCGCTGACGATGCTGCTGTTCTGCAGCGTGAGCGGCGTGGCGTAGTAGAACCGCGCGCTCTGGTTGAGGTTGTTGTAGCTCGAGAAGTGCGTGCCGCCGTTGATGCCGATGGTGTTGGCATCGTCGAGCTTGTAGGTGATCGCGCCCGTCACCCAGTTGAGCTCGCCGGAGTAGAAGCCGTCCGTGACCGCGATCGAGGCCGAGAGCGGGCCGCTCGCGTAGTTCACCTGCACGCCCTGGTTGATGATGTTCTCCTGGTTGAACAGGAGGCCGCGGGAGATGTTCAGGTTCTGGAAGGTGAAGGCCAGCTCCGAGCCGATGTTGGTCGGCATGCGGCCGCCCTGCACCGACCACTCGTCGTTGATCGCCCACTTGCCGAACACCACCGGCACCGGGCTGAACAGCAGGTTGGTCTGGTCGATCGCGCTGAAGGTCGGGAAGCCGAGCGCCGGGATCGAGTAGAGGCCGGTCTGCACGTAGAACTGGAACGGGCCGTCGGCCTTCTGGATGAAGGCCTGCACGTTGCTGAAGTCGACGCGGGCGACGCGGTCGTCGTTCTGGCCGGGAACCAGGGGGGTGTAGAACGACGGCAGCCGGTCACTGTAGTTGTAGGCGTAGCCGGTCACGGCGCCGCCGACGTAGATGTCGCCGATGGCGGTGGTGATGCAGGCCGGGTTCGGGTTCTGCTTGATGACGCCGCCGAAGGCCGGGAAGGTGATCGCGGCCTTGCAGACCTCCGGCGCTGCCGGGGGCGGGGGGGCCTTCGGGGTCAGGTCGGCCGCGAAGGCGGACACCGAAGACAGCAGGGCGGCGGTCAGGCCGGTCAGAAGGATGCGGGGCGCCATGATGCTCAGCTCGGATGCGTCGTTGTACTGTCAAGCTGCCATCCTCGACCCGCTCAGGGCAAAATCCATTTTTAGGCGATTGCATAGATATTGGGCATTCACGCCGCTGTGTTCGGAAACGTGGCATTTCGGCAACGTACCGCGCGGGGTGGCCTTAACGAAGCCTTGACGAATGCCGCCGGGGAGCCAGCGCAGGACGGCCCGGTTCGCCGGCAAAAATGTCATCGAACTGTCAAATGAGCGGGGCCCGCCCATGTTAGGGGTGCCTCGCCGACGAGGATACCGAGGAGGAGCGTCGTTGTCCGAGATGGATCCGAACGCCGAGGCGCGACGGGACGAGGCAGCGGACGAGGAGGTCGGCGCCGCGTCCGGCGGGACCTCCGAGCGTCCGGCCGCGCGGCCGGCGGCGGAGCGCCGGGCCCAGCCGGTGCGGCGCGCCCACGGCGCCCGCACGACGCGGCGGCCGGCCGAGGCGCCCGCGGCGCCGGTCACCGAGGAGCCCGACGAGTGGCCCGTCGCCGCCGCCCCGGCGGCCGAGGCGGTCGAGCCGCCCGCGCGGGAGAACGTCCTGGAGGCGGGCCGGGCGCTGCGCCACGCCCCGGAGCGATTCGTGAACCGCGAGCTGTCCTGGCTGCAGTTCAACCGGCGGGTGCTCGAGGAGGCCTCGAATGCCGGCCACCCGCTCTTGGAGCGGCTGCGCTTCCTCTCGATCTCGGCGAACAACCTCGACGAGTTCTTCATGGTGCGCGTGGCGGGCCTGCACGATCAGGTCCGGGCCGGCCTGACGGTGCCCTCGCAGGACGGGCTCTCGCCCTCCGAGCAGCTCGCCCGAATCGCCACCGAGGTGGCGCGCCTCGCCGAGGACCAGCAGGCCCGCTGGCGGGAGCTGCGCGCGGAGCTGCACGGGGCCGACATCGACCTCGTCGAGCCCGGCGACCTCGACCCGGAGCACGCGGCCTGGCTCGAGGACTACTTCCTCAGCCACGTCTTCCCGGTGCTGACGCCGCTCGCCATCGATCCCGCGCACCCGTTCCCCTTCATCCCGAACCTCGGCTCGACGATCGCCCTGATGCTGGTGCGGCCCCGCGACGGCCGGGTGCTCCGAGCGCTCATCCGCATGCCGGGCGTGCTCGACCGCTTCGTGCGCCTGCCCGACCGCAGCGGCGACCCGGTCGCCCGCTTCATCGCCATCGAGCAGGTGATCGTGACCTTCACGGCCCGGCTCTTCCCCGGCTACCTCGTGAAGGGGCAGGGCGCCTTCCGGGTGGTGCGCGATTCCGACCTCGAGATCGAGGAGGAGGCCGAGGACCTCGTCCTCCACTTCGAGAGCGCCCTGAAGCGCCGCCGCCGCGGCGTGGTGATCCGCCTCGAGGTCGAGGCCGGCATGCCCGAGGACCTGCGCGCCTTCGTGGCGGACGAGCTGGAGATCGCCACGGACGCGATCTTCCTCGTCGAGGGGATGCTGGCGCTGAACGAGCTGTCGCAGATCGTCGGGATCGACCGGCCGGACCTGAAGTTCAAGCCCTACAACCCGCGCTTCCCCGAGCGCATCCGGGAATCGGGCGGCGACGTCTTCGCGGCGATCCGCCAGAAGGACTTCATCGTCCACCATCCCTACGAGTCGTTCGACTCGGTGGTGCAGTTCCTCGCCCAGGCCGCCCGCGACCCGAACGTGGTGGCGATCAAGCAGACCCTCTACCGCACCTCCTCGAACTCGCCGATCGTCGCGGCGCTCGCCGAGGCGGCGGAGGCCGGCAAGTCGGTCACCGCCCTGGTGGAGCTGAAGGCCCGGTTCGACGAGGAGGCCAACATCCGCTGGGCGCGCAACCTCGAGAAGGCCGGCGCGCAGGTGGTGTTCGGCTTCGTGGAGCTGAAGACCCACGCCAAGCTCTCGATGGTGGTCCGCCGCGAGGGCGACCGCCTCGTCACCTACTGCCACGTCGGCACCGGCAACTACCACCCGATCACCGCGCGCATCTACACGGACCTGTCCTTCTTCACGGCGGACCCCGCCATCGCCCGGGACGTGAGCCGGATCTTCAACTTCATCACCGGCTACGCCGAGCCGGCGGAGCTGGAGCGGATGGCGGTCTCGCCGCTCACCGCCAAGGCCCGCCTCCTGGAGCACATCGAGGCCGAGATCGCCCACGCCAAGGCTGGACGGCCGGCGGCGATCTGGATCAAGTGCAACGCGCTGGTCGACGCGCAGATCATCGACGCGCTCTACGATGCCTCGGAGGCCGGGGTGCAGATCGACTGCGTGGTGCGCGGCATCTGCTGCCTGCGGCCCGGCATCCCGGGCCTCTCGGAGACGATCCGCGTGAAGTCGATCGTCGGGCGCTTCCTCGAGCACGGGCGCATCTACGCCTTCGGCAACGGCGTCGGGCTGCCCCACCCGAAATCCATCGTCTACATCTCGTCCGCGGACCTGATGAGCCGCAACCTCGACCGGCGCGTCGAGGCGCTCCTGCCCATCGGCAACGCCACCGTGCATCAACAGGTTCTGGACCAGATCATGCTGGCCAACCTGCTCGACAACCGGCAAAGCTGGCGCGTCCTGGCCTCGGGCGCCAGCGAGCGCGTGCAGCCGGTGGACGGCGAGGAGCCGTTCAACGCGCACAAGTACTTCATGACGAACCCGAGCCTGTCCGGGCGGGGCAAGTCGTCGAAGAAATCGAGTCCGCGCGCCCTGAGCCGGCGCGCGCAACGCGCCTGAGCCGCCACGGGCGGCGGGCATCCTGGATGCGCCGGACCGGGGGCACGACCCGGCCCGGCCCTCTAGACCTTTGCTGCGCATGAGCTTTTCCGGGAGGGCCGTTTCCCCTTTCCGGGCCGATGCTCTAAGGGGGAGCCTTGCCTTGGGCCCGATCCGTGCGAACCTGATGCTCGCTCACTCCGCCGAACCTCTGGTCCGGGACGCCGCCGCGCCGGTGGCGATCATCGACATCGGCTCGAACTCCGTGCGCCTCGTCGCCTATGACGGGCTCACCCGGTCGCCGACCCCGCTCTACAACGAGAAGGTCCTTTGCGGGCTGGGCCGCAACGTCCTCACCACGGGCCGCCTCAACGAGGAGGCCGTGCGCCGGGCACTCGCGGCGCTGACCCGCTTCCGCATCCTGTGCAACACCATGCGGGTCGCGCGCCTGTTCGTGCTCGCCACGGCGGCCGCCCGCGACGCCGAGAACGGGCCGGCCTTCCTGCAGGCCGCCGAGGAGGCCTGCGGGCAGAAGATCGAGCTGCTGTCCGGCCGCCGGGAGGCGGAGCTGTCTGCGCTGGGTGTCGTTTCGGGCTTCCACGCGCCGGACGGCCTCGTGGGCGACCTCGGCGGCGGCTCCCTGGAGCTCGTGGACCTGCGCGGCTCCGTGATGGGGCAGGGGGTCACGATGCCGCTGGGCGGCCTCGCCCTGCAGGACCTGTCGGGCGGCTCGCTCAAGCGGGCCGGCAAGCTCGCCCGCGAGCACCTCAAGAAGGCTGCCCCCCAGCTCGAGACCCTGCGCGGGCGCACCTTCTACGCGGTGGGGGGCACCTGGCGGGCGCTGGCGCGCCTGCACATGGCCGCCCGTGGCTATCCGGTCCACGTCATGCACGGCTACACGATCGAGCCCTCCGACGAGCTGAGCTTCCTGGAAGCCGTCGAGGGGGTCGACGCGGCCCAGCTGCAGGACGTGGAGGCGATCTCCGAGGCGCGCCGGCCGCTGCTCGCCTACGGGGCGGTGGTGCTGGAGGAGATCATCCGCCTCGGCCGCCCCCGCGAGATCGCCATCTCCGCCTCGGGCGTCCGCGAGGGGCTGCTCTACGAGCAGCTCGACCGCGAGACCCGCGCCGTCGACCCGCTCCTCGCGGTGGCGGGCGAGCTGAACGCCCTGCGGGCTCGGTCACCGCGTCACGGCGAGGAGTTGCTCGCCTGGAGCGACCGGTTCGTGGAGAGCCTCGGCGGGCCGGAGACCGCCGACGAGCGGCGCCTGCGCCACGCCGCCTGCCTCCTGTCGGATATCGGCTGGCGGGCGCACCCCGACTACCGGGGCGAGCAGAGCCTCAACGTCATCACCAACGCGGCCTTCGTGGGCGTGGACCACCCAGGGCGCGCCTACTTGGCGCTGGCCGTCTACTTCCGGCACGAGGGGGTTGCCCCCGAGAAGGCGAGCGGCGTCCTGCGGGGGCTCGCCGGCCCGCGCCTGTTCGAGCGGGCCCGGCTGATCGGCGCCCTGCTCCGCGTCGCCTTCCCGATCTCGACCGGCATGGAGGGCGCGCTGCGCCGGATGCCGCTGGCGGTGGAGGACGGCAAGGTGGTGCTGCGCCTGCCCGTCGAGTGGTCGGCCCTCAACGGCGAGCGCATCCTCAACCGCGTCCGCGGCCTCGGCCGCGTGATCGGCCTCGACGGACGGGTCGAGGTGGGTTGAAACGGGCCCGAGCCTGACGATCCGTCCTCGCCCCGGAAGGCCCGCCGGGGCGGCGGGCGCCGAAGCCCCGCGAGCCGCCCCGCCGTATCCCTACTCCGAGATCGGTCCGACGCCGGCCTCCGCCGCGTCCGCGCCCGCGCCGACGTGGCCGGCCTGCGCCTCCACCACCGCGGCCGCGGTGACGTTGACGATGCCGCGCGCGGTCACCGAGGGCGTGAGGATGTGGGCGGGCTTCGCCGGCCCGATCAGGAGCGGGCCGACCGGCAGCGCGTCGGCCAGCACCTTGGCGAACTGGAAGGCGATGTTGGCGGCATCGAGGTTGGGGAAGATCAGCACGTTGGCCGATCCGCGCAGGCGCGAGCCCGGCAGCACCCGGTCGCGCACCATCTCGGAGAGCGCCGAATCCGCCTGCATCTCGCCGTCGACCTGAAGGTCGGGGGCCCGGGCCTGCAGCAGGTCCGCGGCGGCACGCATCTTCTTGGCCGAAGCCGAGTCCGACTGCCCGAAATCGGAGTGGCTGAGGAGGGCGACCTTCGGCGTCAGGCCGAAGCGGGTGACGTGGTTGCCGCAGGCGATCGCCACCTCGGCGATCTGCTCGGCCGTGGGGTCCGGCCGGACGTGGGTGTCGGCCAGGAAGTAGGCGCCCTTCTTGGTGACGATCAGGCTCATCGCGGCGCATTCCTGCACGCCGGGGCTGAGGCCGATCACGTCCCGGATGATGCGCAGGCGCGTCTCGAAGCGGCCCTCCAGCCCGCAGATCAGGGCGTCGGCCTCGCCGCGGCGGACCGCGATGGCGCCGATCACCGTGGTGTTGGTGCGCACGAGCGTGCGCGCCGCCTCCGGCGTAATGCCGCGCCGGCCCGCCACGTCCAGGTAGGTCTGGACGTACTTGCGGTAGCGGGGATCGTCCTCGGGGTCGATCAGCTCGAAGTGCTCGCCCTGGCGCATCGACAGGCCGAAGCGCTTGAGCCGGGTCTCGACGACCCGCGGGCGGCCGACGAGGATCGGCTTGGCGACCCCGTCCTCCACGATGGCCTGCACGGCGCGCAGCACCCGCTCGTCCTCGCCCTCGGCATAGATGACGCGCTTGGGCGCCTCCTTGGCCTTGGTGAACAGCGGCTTCATGATGAAGCCCGAGCGGTGCACGAAGCGGTCGAGGCTCTCGGCGTAGGCCTGGATGTTGGCCACCGGGCGCCCGGCGACGCCCGAATCCATGGCGGCCTTGGCGACCGCCGGGGCGATGCGCAGGATCAGGCGCGGGTCGAACGGGCTCGGGATCAGCGAGCGCGGCCCGAAGGGCCGCGCCTCGCCCCCGTAGGCGCGGGCGACGACGTCGGAGGGCGTCTCGCGGGCGAGCGCCGCGATCGCCTTCACGGCCGCCTTCTTCATCTCCTCGTTGATCGAGGTGGCGCCGACGTCGAGGGCACCGCGGAAGATGTAGGGGAAGCAGAGGACGTTGTTGACCTGGTTCGGGAAGTCCGAGCGCCCGGTGCAGATCATCGCGTCGGGGCGCTTCTCCTGCGCGAGGTCCGGCATGATCTCGGGGTAGGGGTTGGCCAGCGCCATGATCAGCGGGTTCTCGGCCATCTTCTCCAGGTACTCGGGCTTGAGCACCCCGCCGGCCGAGAGGCCGACGAACACGTCCGCGCCGGGGATCACCTCGGCGAGGGTGCGGGCCTCCGTCTCCTGCGCGTAGACGTCCTTCCAGCGGTCCATCAGCTCGGGCCGGCCCTTGTAGACCACGCCCTTGATGTCGGTGACGACGATGTTCTCGCGCCGGGCGCCCAGGGAGACGAGGAGGTTGAGGCAGGCGAGCGCCGCCGCGCCCGCGCCCGAGGTGACGATGCGGACGTCGGACAAGGCCTTGCCGGCGAGTTCCAGCCCATTGAGGACGGCCGCCGCGACGATGATCGCGGTGCCGTGCTGGTCGTCGTGGAAGACCGGGATGTTCATCCGGGCTCGGCAGCGCTCCTCGACCTCGAAGCACTCGGGCGCCTTGATGTCCTCGAGGTTGATGCCCCCGAAGGTCGGCTCCAGCGAGCAGACCACGTCCACGAGCTTGTCGACGTCGTTCTGGTCCACCTCGATGTCGAACACGTCGATGCCGGCGAATTTCTTGAACAGGACCGCCTTGCCCTCCATCACGGGCTTGGAGGCCAGGGGGCCGATGTCGCCGAGGCCGAGCACCGCCGTGCCGTTCGAGAGCACCGCGACGAGGTTCTGGCGGATCGTGAGGGTGGCGGCCTCCTGCGGGTCCTCGTGGATCGCCATGCAGGCGGCAGCGACGCCGGGCGAGTAGGCCAGCGCGAGGTCGCGCTGGTTGCCGAGCGGCTTGGTCGCCTGGATCTCGAGCTTTCCGGGCTTGGGCAGGCGGTGGTAGACGAGCGCCCCGGACTTGAGATCCTCGGACATGTTGTCGGCCATGTGCCCTTCTCCCTGCGTCGCCGGCCCCGTTGGACCGGCCCCCGACGGATTCGAGCCCCGCGCGCCCGGGCGTCCCGTCTGATGCTGGCTCTGTTGCACCGCTTGAGGAGAGGGCGCAACCCGCACAACGAGACCCGCCTCCACCTGGAGACCCTGGTCCGCCGCTACGGCTTCTCCATCGGCGCATACTCCTACGGACGGCCGAAGGTGCGCTTCCCCGAATCGGGCCGGCGGCTGACGATCGGGCGCTATTGTTCCATCGCCGACAAGGTCGAGATCCTGCTCGGCGGCGATCACCGGCTCGACTGGGCCTCGACCTACCCGTTCGCGGCGATGCCCGGCCTCTTTCCGGGTGCCGAGGCGCCGGCCGACTACCACGCCTCCCGGGGCGACGTGACGATCGGGCACGACGTCTGGCTCGGCTCCGGCTGCATGATCCTGTCCGGCGTCAGCGTCGGCCACGGCGCGGTGGTGGCCGCCCGCGCGGTGGTGACCCGGGACGTGCCGCCCTACGCGGTGGTGGCCGGCAACCCGGCCCGCGTGGTGCGCCAGCGCTTCGACGCGGCGACCGCCGCGGCGCTGGTGGAGGCCGCCTGGTGGGATCTGCCCCACGCCGCGGTGACGGGCCTCGTGCCGCTCCTCCAGGGCGGGCCCGTCCCCGACCTCCTCGCCGCCGTTGCGCGCGCCCGTGCGATGCCGTAGGCGCGGACCGAGGCCCGCCGGCGAAGGCTCGCGGGCGGACGAGACCGAGGACCCCGCCATGAGCGAGACCGCCACCGATTCCCCGCCGGACCGCCTCGCCACGAACCCGTCGAGCCCGTTCTACGACGAGAAGGTGCTGGAGCGCGGCGTCGGCGTGCGCTTCAAGGGCGTCGAGAAGACGAACGTCGAGGAGTACTGCGTCAGCGAGGGCTGGGTCCGCCTCAGCGCCGGCAAGACCCTCGACCGCGCCGGCAACCCGATGACGGTGAAGCTGAAGGGCGCGGTGGAGCCCTATTTCAGGGCCCCCGCCGAGGGCTGAGCCAGCCCCTCCCGCCGGGCCCGGTTCGCGCCGAAATCCCGCAGCGCCGCCTCGACCAGCGCGGCGACCTGCGCGGCGGTCCTCGGCGCCCGGATGACGAGGCTCGCCAGCACCTCGGGATGGCCGCGCCGCTGCTTCGGGGTCCGGGCGTGGTTCGAGACCCGCAGGGAGAACGGGCAGCCGGCGGGGCGCAGGTAGCGGCTGTCGCCGCGCGCGTTGCGGGCGGCCTCCGCGAAGCTGGCCGCCTCGAGGAGCCGCGCCGCGAGCGCGATGGCCTGCAGGGGCGGCAGCGGGCGCCCGGTGGGAGCATTCACGGACACGTTGTTCAGGGACCCGCGGGCTCGATGGTGCCGAGCGTCCGCCGGCCGAGCGCCCGGGCCTTGAGGCGAAGCGCCGGCCGCTCGACCCCGTACCAGGAGGCGGCCGCGATCCCGAGGGTCAGGAGGAGCGCCGGGACGAGGAGGAGGGGGGCCGGCGCCGCCGGCCAGAGGGCGTGCAGGCTCTGCTGGATCGGCCAGCCGTAGAGGTAGATCCCGTAGGAGAGGTCGGCCGGCGGGTCGAAGAGCGGGCGGGCGAGCGCCGGAGCCAGGGCGAGCCAGACCGCCCCGTAGGCTTCCGCCCCGAACAGCAGCGCCCGGTACAGGACGGTGCCGTGGGCGAGGAAGGCCGCCGCGGCGAGCGCCAGGGCGAGCGGCCAGCCGAGGCGCGCCCGGGCCCGCCCGAGGTAGAGCGCGGCGCCGATCGAGAAGATCAGGGGCAGGCGCAGCGCCGTCTCGACGCCCTTCGGGAGGTCCGCGTGGCGGGCCTCGAGGACGACCAGCGCGAGGGCGAGGATGGTGGCGAGGATCGGGGCCGCCAGCGGGCGCCGCAGGAGCCCGAGGAGCCCCGCGCCCAGCACGCCGGCGTAGCAGAGCGTCTCGTACTTGAGGGTCCAGACCGTCCCGAGCGGGCTCGGATAGGGGTTCTGCGCGAAGACGCCCGGCAGGCTCGCGTTGCTCTTGAAGGTGGTGAGCGTGCCCACCACGAAGCGCCAGAGGCCGGGATCCGCGTAGTACGCGGCCGCCGGCAGCCGGCTCATCGCCGCGCCGAGCCCGAGCGCCACCAGGAGGGTCGCGGCGAGGAGGCCCGGCAGGATCCGCAGGGTCCGCGCGATCACGTAGTCGCGCGCGCCCCGCCGGTCGAGGCTCATGGTGACGAGGAAACCCGAGACCGCGAAGAAGCCGTTCACGGCGTGCTCGCCCAGCGTGAAGCCGGTGGCGCGGGTCAGCGGCTCGTCGAGGGCGTTGCCGCTCGTCACGCTCCAGGCGTGCGAGACGACGACGGCCAGCGCCAGCGCGAGGCGCAGGCCCGAGAAGCCGTTGCGGGGCTCGGCGAGGGCGTCCGCGACCGTCCTCACGGCACGAGGCCCTCGCGGGCGAGGGCCCGGCGCCCGCGCAGGGCGGCGAGCGCGCCCGCCGCCGAGCCGCCGTAGCGCTCAAGCCCCGCGCGCCGGAGGGCGAGGGCCGCCAGCGCCGCCTTGCCCCCGTTCACGAGGAGGCCCCGCAGGCTGTCGTCGCGCAGCCCATACTTCCGGGACACGTAGGCACGCGACCAGGCGAGGTGCCAGCGGCTCCGGAACACCCGGCCGGGCTCCGGCGCCGCCGAGCGGCCGCGGCCGTGGAGCGCCACCGCGGCGTGCACGTGGACGAGGGCGCGGCCCGCATCCGCCACGCGGCGGCAGAGGTCGTCGTCCTCGTAGAACAGGAAGATCTCCTCGTCGAAGCCGCCGAGGGCGAGGAAGAGCTCCCGCTCGGCGAGGAGGCAGGCGCCGGACAGGAAGGGTGCGCAGGCGTCGCCCTCCGGCCGGTCGCGGCGCCCGCGCGGATTCGTCAGGTAGGGCGCGAGCAGCGAGCGCGGCTGGAAGAAGTAGCGCCCGTCCGGCTCCACGAGGCGCGGGGCGTAGAGGCCCGCGTCCGGATAGGCCGCGACCGCCGCGAGCAGCGCGTCTACGGCGCCGGGGCGGAGCACCACGTCGGGATTGAGGATGAGGACGTGGCGCGCGCGCGCCGCCGCCCGCACCCCGATGTTGTTGCCCCGGCCGTAGCCCTCGTTGCGGGGGTTGCGGATCACCGCGGCTCCGGCCGCCTCGGCCACCGCCGCGGAATCGTCCCGGCTCGCATTGTCCACGACGATGGCCGGCACGTGCTCGGCGGCGAGCGCCGCGAGGCAGGCGGGCAGGGCGTGGGCGCTGTCGTGGGCGACGACGATCGCGGCGAGGCTCGGCACGGGACGGTTCCGATCTGGCCCTCCCCGGGGCGGGGAGGGCGCCGCGCCTACTTCTTCTCGGGCAGGTTCAGGCGGATGTGCAGCTCCCGCAGCTGCTTGGCCGTCGCCTCCGAGGGGGCGCTCATCATCAGGTCCTCGGCGCGCTGGTTCATCGGGAACAGCACGACCTCGCGGATGTTCGGCTCGTTGCAGAGGAGCATGACGATGCGGTCGACGCCGGGCGCGATGCCGCCGTGGGGCGGGGCCCCGAGGCGCAGGGCGTTCAGCATGCCGCCGAACTTCGCTTCGAGAACGTCCCGGCCGTAGCCCGCGAGGCCGAAGGCCTTCTCCATGATCTCGGGCTTGTGGTTCCGGATTGCGCCCGACGACAGCTCGATGCCGTTGCAGACGATGTCGTACTGGAACGCCTTGATGCCGAGGATCGTCTCGGCGTCGGCCTCGCCGAGGCCCAGGAAGGCCTCGTGCTCGAAGTTCGGCATCGAGAACGGGTTGTGCGAGAAGTCGATGCGCTTCTCCTCCTCGTTCCACTCGTACATCGGGAAGTCGGTGATCCAGCAGAACGCGTACTGGTCCTTGTCCGACAGGTTCAGGTCGTCGCCGATGCGGATGCGCGCCTTGCCGGCGAGCGAGGCGGCCTTGGCCTCCGGGCCGGCCGCGAAGAACACCGCGTCGCCGGCCTTCGCGCCGGCGGCCGCGGCGATGCGCGCCTGGATCGCCGCCGGGATGAACTTCGCGATCGGGCCGCGGCCGGCGAGCTGCCCCCCCTCGTCCTCGAACACGATGTAGCCGAGGCCCGGCGCGCCTTCCGAGCGTGCCCAGTCGTTGAGCTTGTCGAAGAAGGAGCGGGGCTGCGCGGCGGCGCCCGTGGCGGGGATCGCCCGCACCACGCCGCCCGCCTTGATCACGCCCTTGAAGGCCTTGAACTCCACGGCCTCGTCGGCGAACTCGCTCGTCACGTCGGCGATGAGCAGGGGGTTCCTGAGGTCCGGCTTGTCGACGCCGTACTTCAGCATCGCGTCCGCATAGGTGATGCGCGGGAAGTCACCCGTGACGCGCTTGCCCTCGGCGAACTCCTCGAAGACGCCGCGGAGAACCGGCTCCACCGCCTGGAACACGTCCTCCTGCGTCACGAAGCTCATCTCGATGTCGAGCTGGTAGAACTCGCCCGGCGAGCGGTCGGCCCGCGCATCCTCGTCGCGGAAGCAGGGGGCGATCTGGAAGTAGCGGTCGAAGCCCGCGATCATCGTGAGCTGCTTGAACTGCTGCGGCGCCTGCGGCAGCGCGTAGAACTTGCCGGGGTGCACGCGGGAGGGCACGAGGTAGTCGCGGGCACCCTCGGGGCTCGATGCCGTGAGGATCGGGGTCTGGAACTCGAAGAAGCCGCCCTCGCGCATGCGGCGGCGGAGGGCGTCGATGATCGCCCCGCGCTTCATGATGTTGGCGTGCAGCTTCTCGCGGCGGAGATCCAGGAAGCGGTAGCGCAGCCGCGTCTCCTCCGGATACTCGACGTCGCCGAAGACCGGCAGCGGCAGCTCGGCCGCGGCGCCCAGGACCTCCAGGTCGTCGATGTAGACCTCGACGGTGCCGGTGGGCAGCTCGGCGTTCTCCGTGCCGGCGGGGCGCGTGCGCACCCGTCCGTCGAGGCGCACCACCCACTCGGAGCGCACCGCCTCGGCCGCCCGGAAGGCCTTGGAGTCGGAATCCACCACGCACTGCGTCAGGCCGTAATGGTCGCGCAGGTCGATGAACAGGACGCCGCCGTGGTCGCGGATGCGGTGGCACCAGCCGGACAGACGGACGGTCTGGCCGACGTCGGACGGGCGGAGCGCCCCGCAGGTGTGGGTACGGTAACGGTGCATTTCGGGCTCTTGCGACATCGCGCGGCACCATTCACGCGGGTGGCCTCAAGTCAAGCGCGGGGGTCCCGCGGGGGGCGCGGAGCCCTTCCGGAACGGCCCCGGGATTCCCATATAAGCCCCATGATCGACAACGCTTTTTCCCCACCCGGCCTGCTGCCCGCCGGGGCCGGGACCGAGATCCCGGCCGAGCGCCGCGAGGGTGCCTGGCAGGTGCTGCCGCTGGAGGGCCGGTTCGACCTCGTCTACGAGGACGGGAACGGCATCTGGAGCGCCCGCACCCTGGAGGCGCGCGAGCTGAAGCTCGGGCCGGGCCGCACGCTGATCGGCGGCATCGACCGGGCGCGGGGCGGCTATCGGGGCTTCCGCGTCGACCGGATCCGCCGCCTCACCGACGGGCTGACGGGCCAGCGCATCGAGGCCGGCATCCTTGACCTGCTCCTCGCCCGCGCCGCGGAGCAGCGGCGGGCGAGCGCGGCCCTCCGGCGCAAGCTCGCCCGCGCCCACCGCGTCACGGCGGGCCGCGCCGCCTGAGCTCAGCGCGGCGCGGCCCGCCGGGCACCCCGTTTGCCGGGCCGTGTGACGGAAGCCTCTGCAAAACGGGGACTTCTCCGAGGCCGGCTCCCCATCGAGCCGATCCTTCGCTATAGCCGGGACCCATGGACCTGATCGCCACCACCCCGGCCCTGGCCGACGCCTGCGCCCGCCTTGCCCGCCAGTCCTTCGTCACCGTCGACACGGAGTTCATGCGGGAGACGACCTATTATCCGAAGCTCTGCCTCATCCAGATGGCGGGACCGGACGGGACCGCCGTCCTGGTCGATCCGCTGGCGGACGGGATCGACCTCCGGCCCTTCGTGGACCTGATGGCCGACGAGGGCGTCGTGAAGGTGTTCCACTCCGCGCGCCAGGACCTGGAGATCATCTGGCTGATGGGCGAGATCCTGCCGCAGCCGTTCTTCGACACGCAGGTCGCCGCCATGGTCTGCGGCTACGGCGATTCCGTCTCCTACGAGCAGCTCGTCAACGACGTCGCCAAGGCGAAGATCGACAAGTCGTCCCGCTTCACCGACTGGTCGCGGCGGCCCCTCTCCGATGCCCAGCTCGCCTACGCCCTCTCGGACGTGACCCACCTCGTGAAGATCTACGAGGTTCTGGCGGGCGAGTTGCTACGGACCGACCGGGGGGCCTGGCTCGACGAGGAGATGGGCGTCCTCACCTCTCCCGAGACCTACCGGGCCGATCCGGCCCAGGCCTGGCGCCGGCTCTCGGGGCGGATGCGCAAGCCCCGCGAGATCGCCGTCCTCGCCGAGGTGGCGGCCTGGCGCGAGCGGGAGGCGCAGGCGCGCAACGTGCCGCGCGGGCGCATCCTCAAGGACGAGGCGGTGATCGACGTGGCCACGGCCGCGCCCCGCAGCGTCGAGGCCATGGGGCGGCTGCGCACCATTCCGGCGGGCTTCGAGCGCTCGCGCACCGGGGCCGAGATCCTCGCCGCGGTGGAGCGCGGCCTCGGCCGTGACCTCACCGGCATCACCATCCCGGAGCGGGCCCGGGGACGGAGCGGCAACACCGGCGCCATCGTGGAGCTCCTCAAGGTTCTGCTCAAGGCGGTCTGCGAGGCCGAAGGGGTCGCGCCGAAGATCATCGCCACCGTCGACGACCTCGAGGCCGTCGCCGAGGACGACGCGGCCGACGTGCCGATGCTGCAGGGCTGGCGCCGCGGGCTGTTCGGCGAGAAGGCGCTCGCCCTTAAGAGCGGCCGCCTCGCGCTCTCGGCGGAGGGCGGTCGCGTCGTGGTTCGCGATCTGACCTGACGCCTGCGGGGCGGGACCCACGCGCGGAAGCCGGGGGCAAGGCCCCTCAAGCCCGGTGACAGGGCGCGCATGGGACATTAAGTCGGGATGAAGCGGCAACGCGTTTGCCGGAACGTCCCGATCCCCCGAGCCGCTCGCCCCGCGTCCCGATGTATGAACCCGATGAAGTCCTGCAGACGCTGACGGGCCGCGGCATCGTCTCCGCGCAGGGCTGCGAGCCCGTGCGGGTCCGCTACAAGGTCGTCGTGGAGCGGCGCCAGAACAGGCTTCTCGCCCACGGCACCCTGGTGGGCAGTCATGCGGGGCTGCGGCCGATCTGGCTGGAGCCCGATTCGACCCTGCGCCTCAAGAACGGGCGGCGCATCGACATCTCCGTGACGGATCTCCTCGGCGATCAGGCCGAGTTCGAGAGCACGGGCCTTGTCACGATCCTCTGAGCGTGAGAGCGGCTCCGCGGATGGGCCGGCCTGTCCCAAGAAATCTGCGGCGAGAAAGCGCAGACGCGCGCAGGCGGCCTGCGACGTTGCAGGACGCCGCAGCGTCCGCCGCCCCCAACGCCCGAGCTTGACCATTTCGCACTGCGCCGTCAGCGGAAGGACACGCCGGCGTGAGCGAGCGTTTCCGAAAGCCTGTCGACACGCCTCGAAGACATGCCTCTTGGTGTACATGCCCGTTCACATGCGATGAAGGCATGCCACAGGTCCGTCTCTGTCAAACATGTTTTATGGCAGCGTCGCTTACTTATCGCACCGCAACATCGAATTTTGCAGGGCAATACCCTGGCTCACCATGGCTAATGGCAAAGCAAGACTTGGCTTTGCTGCGGCCAAGCCTCGACCGAGCCGATTGACGGCGGCCGAATTTTTCTTAGAGTTCGTTCAAGCTTCGGTTTCGAGGGGGTCGCCAAAGGGAGGGCGGCTCCTGGCAGAGTGACCGGCGAGAGCCGAGAACAAGCGTCACGAAACCCGCCCGCTACCGGAGCGAATCGATCCCTGTCGCAAGCAGCAGGTCAGGTCTCAGCACGCGACCGTGAGGGAACGTGCGCGGGACTCAAGATCTGTCGGAGGAATCCATGAGAGCGGTACACCTTCTCGCACTCGGCGCAAGCGTGGCTGTTGCCACCCCGGCGCTCGCCAACGAGGATCTGCTGAAGCAGATCAATAACCCTGCCCAGCAGGTGCTTCAGACGGTTGACTACGCCAACACCCGTTACTCGAAGCTCGACCAGATCAACGCCGGAAACGTCAAGAACCTCCAGGTCGCCTGGACCTTCTCGACGGGCGTGCTGCGCGGTCACGAGGGCTCGCCCCTCGTCGTCGGCAACATGATGTACGTCCACACCCCCTTCCCGAACATCGTCTACGCGCTCGACCTCGACCACGAGGCCAAGATCGTCTGGAAGTACGAGCCCAAGCAGGATCCGTCCGTGATCCCGGTGATGTGCTGCGACACGGTCAACCGTGGCCTGGCCTACGCCGACGGTGCCATCCTGCTGCACCAGGCCGACACCACCCTCGTCTCGCTCGACGCCAAGTCGGGCAAGGTGAACTGGTCGGTCGTCAACGGCGACCCGAAGAAGGGCGAGACCAACACCGCCACCGTCCTGCCGGTCAAGGACAAGGTCATCGTCGGCATCTCCGGCGGCGAGTTCGGCGTGAACTGCCACGTCACCGCCTACGACCTGAAGTCCGGCAAGAAGGTCTGGCGCGGCCACTCGCAGGGCCCCGACGCCGACATGATCATGGACCCCGAGAAGACCACCTCTCTCGGCAAGCCGGTCGGCAAGGACTCCTCGCTGAAGACCTGGGAAGGCGATCAGTGGAAGACCGGCGGCGGCTGCACCTGGGGCTGGTTCTCCTACGATCCCAAGCTCGACCTGATGTACTACGGCTCGGGCAACCCCTCGACCTGGAACCCCAAGCAGCGTCCGGGCGACAACAAGTGGTCCATGACGATCTGGGCGCGTAACCCGGACACCGGACAGGCCAAGTGGGTCTACCAGATGACGCCCCACGACGAGTGGGATTACGACGGCATCAACGAGATGATCCTCTCGGATCAGAAGGTCGACGGCAAGGAGCGTCCGCTGCTCACCCACTTCGACCGCAACGGCTTCGGCTACACCCTCGATCGCGCCACCGGCGAGCTGCTCGTCGCCGAGAAGTACGATCCGGTCGTGAACTGGGCCACCAAGGTCGACATGGAGAAGGGCTCCAAGAACTACGGCCGTCCGCTGGTCGTGTCGAAGTACTCGACCGAGCAGAACGGCGAGGACGTGAACTCGAAGGGCATCTGCCCGGCCGCGCTGGGCTCCAAGGACCAGCAGCCGGCGGCCTACTCGCCGAAGACGCAGCTGTTCTACGTGCCGACCAACCACGTCTGCATGGACTACGAGCCCTTCAAGGTGTCCTACACCCCGGGCCAGCCCTACGTGGGCGCGACCCTGTCGATGTACCCGGCCCCGAACTCGCACGGCGGCATGGGCAACTTCATCGCCTGGGACGGCGTGAACGGGAAGATCAAATGGTCGAACCCGGAGCAGTTCTCGGTGTGGTCGGGCGCGCTCGCCACGGCGGGTGACGTGGTCTTCTACGGCACGCTGGAGGGCTACCTGAAGGCGGTCGACTCGAAGACCGGCAAGGAGCTGTACAAGTTCAAGACGCCGTCGGGCATCATCGGCAACGTGATGACCTACCAGCACAAGGGCAAGCAGTACGTCGGCATCCTGTCGGGTGTCGGTGGCTGGGCGGGCATCGGCCTGGCGGCCGGTCTCACCGACCCGAATGCCGGTCTCGGCGCGGTGGGCGGCTACGCGGCCCTGTCGAACTACACCAACCTCGGTGGTCAGCTGACCGTCTTCACGCTGCCGAACTAATCGGCCGCAGGTCCGACCTCGAAACCGGGTGCCGGCGCGGGTTTCCGCGCCGGCACTCTTATGATTATAACCGTTCGCAAGAGGGCGCCGAAGGATCGCCCCAGACCGGTTCAGGTCCCATCTCAGGGAGAAAACGTGTGGTGAACACCCTCAGCAAGTTCGTCCTGCGGTCCAGCGTGGCCGCCCTCGCCCTAGCCTCCGTCTCCGCGGTGGCCGTACATGCTGAGGATGCCAAGCCCGCCGACCCCGCTCTCGCCAACTCGCTCAACCCGAACGACAAGTCGGCCGAGCCGGACGAGAAGCTCCTCAAGAAGGACGCGGCCGTGAAGGTCGAGGACGGCAAGTACCTCGACGCCGAAGGCCATCCGACCTTCCACGTCACCGACCAGGGCAAGAAGGTCGACTGGTACGCCTACTCGGGATACCGCCGCTACCACGCCGAGTGCCACGTCTGCCACGGCCCTGACGGCATGGGCTCGACCTACGCCCCGGCCCTCAAGGATTCGCTGAAGCACCTCTCCTACGAGGAGTTCATCGGCATCCTCGCCGGCGGCAAGCAGGACGTCTCGACCTCCGACCAGAAGGTCATGCCGGCGTTCGGCGATAACAAGAACGTCATGTGCTACGCCGACGACCTCTACGTCTACCTGAAGGCCCGGGCCGCCGGCGCCATGGGCCGCGTCCGCCCCGGCGACAAGGAAGAGAAGCCCGAAGCCGCCAAGAAGGTCGAGAAGGAGTGCCTGGGCGGCTGATGACGCCCCTCGCACAGCGGATTGCCGCGGCGCTCGCGTCGCTCCTGCCGATCCTGGCAGGAGCGCGCGACGCCTCCGCGCAGCACCTGCCCGACCTCGTCACCACGGACACGCTGCGCGTCTGCGGCGACCCGGGCAACATGCCGTTCTCCGAGCGCAAGGAGGATGGCTTCGAGAACAAGATCGCCGCGATCATCGCGGACGAACTGAAGGTGAAGGTCCGCTACTACTGGCTGACGCAGGGGCCGGGCTTCGTCCGCAACACCCTGGGCACCGGCCTGTGCGACCTGATCCTCGGCTCGGCCTTCGGGGCGGATCTCGTCCAGACCACCAACCCGTACTACCGCTCGGCCTACGCGCTGGTCACCCGCCGCGGCGACTTCGACGGGATCGCGAAGCTCGACGATCCGCGCCTCAAGGGCAAGCGCCTCGGCGTCATCGCCGGCACGCCGCCGGTGAACCGCCTCGGCGACCTCGGCATGGTCTCCAGCATGCAGGCCTACGCGCCCTACCAGCTCGATCCCGCCCGCAAGCACCAGACGGTGTCCGCGGCCGTGATCGCGGACCTCGCCGAGCAGAAGATCGACGCGGCGATCCTGTGGGGGCCGGCGGCCGGATGGCTGGCCAAGCAGAGCGGCACCGACATGGTCGTCACGCCCCTTCTGCAGGAGCCGGACCGGCCCTCCATGAGCTACCGCATCGCCATGGGCGTGCGCATGGGCGAGGACGACTGGAAGCGCTCGCTCAACACGATCCTGCGCAAGCGCCGGGCCGACATCGAGGGCGTGCTACGCGCCTTCGACGTGCCGCTCCTCGACGAGAACGACAACAAGCTCCTGGAGCCGACGGCCGGCAAGTGAGCCGGCAAGCGAGCGGGAGCGTGAGGGCCGAAGGGCGTCCTCACGCGGGCTCGATGCCGCGGGCGTCGAGCTTCGCCAAGGCGTCCCGCACGGTCTCGCCGCCGATGACGAGGTCCGGGGCGATCTCGGCGAGGGGCACCAGCACGAAGGCGCGCTCGCGCACGAAGCGGTGGGGCAGGATGAGCCGCTCGTCCGCGACGGTGGCGCCCGCGTAGGACAGCACGTCGATGTCGATGACCCGCGGGCCCCAGCGGCGCTCGCGCACGCGGCCGAGGGCGGCCTCCACGGAGAGGCAGGCGTCGAGGAGCTCGTGCGGCGTGAGGCTCGTTTCGATGGCGAGCGCCCCGTTCAGGAACCAGTCCTGGTCGGTGTCCCCCCAGGGCGGTGTCCGGTAGTCGGCCGAGCGGGCGACCACGCGGAGTCCGGCGGTGGCGGCGAGCCTGTCCACCGCGGCGTCCAGCATGGCGGCCTTGTCGCCGATGTTGCTGCCGAGCCCGAGATAGGCAGCGGTCATCGCGCGTCCCCGCGGGTCCGGGTGATCTCGACGGAAACGCCCTCGATCACCGCCGGCACCGGCGCGCTCGGCTTGTCGATCCGCACGGTGAGGGCGGAGAGGGCCGGGAAGCGCCCCAGGATCTCCCCCGCAATGGCCTCGGCGAGGGCCTCGATCAGGTCGAAGCGGCGCCCGGTGGCGATGGCGGTCGCGGTCTCTGTCATGTCGGCGTAGCTCACGGTGAGCGCGACGTCGTCGGCCTCGCCGGCCGGGCGCAGGTCGATGCGGGCGTCGAGGGAGACGTAGAAGCGCTGGCCGAGGCGGGCCTCCTCGGGGAGGAGGCCGTGATAGCCGAACACCGCGATGCGCTGGACGAGGATGCGGTCGCTCACGCCCGCGTCTCCGGCCGCATCACCGCGTCGACCACCCGCATGGCGTCGACGTGGGCGGCGACGTCGTGGACGCGCACGATGTCGGCCCCGAGGGTCGCCGCCAGCGCGTGCGCGGAGAGGGAGCCGTGGAGCCGGTCGGCCGGCCGCGTCTCGCGGTCGTGCAGCCGCCCGAGCAGCGACTTGCGCGAGACGCCGACGAGGAGCGGGAAGCCGAGCGCCCGGATCTCGGGCAGGCGACGCAGCGCCTCCAGGTGCTGCTCCCAGCTCTTGCCGAAGCCGATGCCGGGGTCGAGCACGATGTCGCGCTCGGGGATCCCGGCCCGGCGGGCGATGTCGAGGGAGCGCTCGAAGAAGCGCAGCATGTCGGCCACGATATCGATGTCCGGCTCGATGGTCTCGCGGTTGTGCATCACCATCACGGGTGCGCCGTGGTCGGCGGCGACGCGGGCGATGTCGGGCTCCCGCTGCAGGCCCCAGACGTCGTTGACGATGCGGGCGCCAGCCTCCAGGGCGAGGCGGGCGGTGGAGGCCTTGTAGGTGTCGATGGAGATCGGCACGGGCAGGCGCGGCGCCAGGGCGCGGATCACCGGCAGCACCCGGGCCTGCTCGGCCTCGGCCGGCACGGGGACGTGGCCCGGGCGGGTCGACTCGCCGCCGACGTCGACGAGCGCGGCGCCCTCGCTCACCAGGCGCTCGGCCTGGGCGGTCGCCGCCGCCTCGCCCTCGAAGCGGCCCCCGTCGGAGAAGGAATCGGGCGTGACGTTAAGGATGCCCATCACCAGGGTCCGGCGGCCGAGCTCCGGCAGCAGGCGGACGAGGGCGGGGGCTTCGGGGTCGGGCGGGTTCTCGCTCACGGCGCGCCATGCATCCTGTCGCGGGCCCGCGGGGGCCCCGCACCGGATGTGGACGAAAGCGGGGAGGGAGGCAACGGGATCGGCCCGTCCGCTGTCCGCCGGTCCATACCGGCGGACAGACCCTCGGCGCGGCTCAGCCGCGGAAGCAGCGGATCTCGGCCTCGGCCTGGGCGCGGCGCAGCTCCGCGACCTTGTCGTCGAACATCTTCGTCGAGCGGAACTCGTTCGAGCGCTGGCCGATGCCCTGGCGCATGGAGAGGACCGTGCTCGCCTGCACGTACCGGTCGTAGGGCAGGATCGAGGCGAGGGCGTCGAGCGAGCAGGAGCAGCGCTGCAGCGAGTCCCGGGTCTGGCCGTTGGCCGCCATGCAGCCGAACACGTAGTCGGCCCGCGCGTCGGTCGGGTAGTCGTTCTCGGACTCCGCGGCGCGGACTGGCAGGGCCAGCGCCGCGCCCAGGAGCAGGCCCGCCAGGGCGCCGCGCTCAACCAGCCTTCTGATCATAGTTCACTCGCTCCTCGAGAAGCTCGCCGCCCTCCGGATTCCTGGACTGCGCCTCGATGGAGACGATCTGGCCCGGCACCTCCGGCGAGGTGACGAAGGTGTAGGTCATGTTGGACATGCCGCGCATGCGGTCGGTGAGGGGATCCCCCTCGAACGGCTTGGCGACGATGCGCCAGCCGTCGACCTCGCGGCCGCCGAAGGGCACCTTCACGGCCGTGACCGTGGCCCGGTCGCGTAGGCCCTTGCGGATGGCGTTCTTGAGGTAGCGCGGGTTCGCCTCCAGCACGCGGGCGAGGCTGCGCAGGTGGTTCTCCAGGAAGAGCGGGATCAGGGGGTTGCCGGGCATGTCCTCGAACGGACCCGCCGGGAAGCGGTTGGCGCCCGAGAACATCTCCACGCGTACGTTGCGCGCGTCCGGCTCCTTCGCGCCGTCCAGCGAGAGCTTGATGGTGTCGTTGAGCACCGGCCCGAAGGGACCCTTGGCGATGCCGGAGCGGCGCAGGTAGTCGTAGGTCAGGGTGGTGCCGGGCGCAGCGTTCCGCAGCTGCGGCTGCTCGAACAGCAGGTCCGCGGCGCTCGGCGTCGCGCCGGCTGGCTTCTCGGCCGCCGGGGCGGCGGGCGCCGGCGTTTCGGTCGCAGGGCTTGGCGCCGGCTTGGCGGCGTCCTGCGCCGCGGCCGGCAGGGTGGCCGGCAAGATGCCCGGCAAGGCGCAGAGGGCCAGCAGCAGGGCCGTGGTCGTCACACACTTCACAGCGGGGCTTCCTCCTTGATCGGCGAGCGGATGTTGGCTCCGATCGTCCGGTACTGGTAGTCGGGCGGGTTCTCGGCCGCCTCCTCGGTCGCGAGCGCGCGCACCTTGGCGTGGAGCGGCGACAGCGAGCAGGCCGGGTCGGTCGCGGCGGCGTCGCCGGCGAGCGCCAGGGCCTGGCAGCGGCAGCCGCCCCAGTCCTTCTCGCGGCGGTCGCAGGAGCGGCAGGGCTCCTGCATCCAGTCGGTGCCCCGGTAGGCCGTGAAGGCCGGCGAGTTCGCCCAGATGTCGCCCAGCGAATGCTCCGTCACGTACCAGAATTCGAGCTGCGAGATCGTCTCGGCGGCGTGGCAGGGCAGCACCTTGCCCTGCGGCGTCACGTTCATGAGCTTGCGGCCCCAGCCGCCCGCGCAGGCCTTCGGGTACTTGGCGTAGTAGTCCGGCACCACGAGGTCGATGACGAGCTGGCCCTTCAGGCGCTCGCGGGCGGCCTCCACGATGCGGATCGAGGCGTCGACGTCGGCCTTGTTCGGCATCAGCGCGGCGCGGTTCACGTAGGCCCAGCCGTAATACTGGGTGTGGGCCACCTCGAGCCGCTTGGCGCCGAGCTTCACCGCGAGGTCGATGAAGCCCTCGACCTCGTGGATGTTGCCGCGGTGGATCACCGAGTTGAGGGTCAGCGGCAGGCCGAGGCTCGTCACCTTCTCGGCGAAGAGCATCTTCTGCGGCTGCGCGTTCCTGAGGCCGCCGATCTTCTCGGCGTTCTGCGCGTCGACGCCCTGCACGGAGAGCTGCACGTGGTCGAGGCCGACGTCGTAGAGCGCCTGGAGCTTGTCGAGCGCGCCCCCGACGCCCGAGGTGATCAGGTTCGAGTAGAGGCCGAGCTTGGCGCAGGTCTCCGTGATCTCGACGATGTCGGCGCGGGCGGTCGGCTCGCCGCCCGAGAGGTGGACGTGGAGCACGCCGAGGGCCGCCGCCTCGGTCAGCACCCGCTGCCAAGTCGCGGTGTCGAGCTCGCGCGAGCGGCGGTCGAGTTCGAGCGGGTTCGAGCAGTAGGGGCAGCGCAGCGGGCAGCGGTGGGTCAGCTCGGCCAGCAGCCCCACCGGCGCCGGGGCGCCCTGCGGGTTCGGCGTGATCGCGTTCATCGCTCCAGCACCCTCTTCTGCGCGAGGTCGTTGAGCATCGCCAGGATGTCGACCTCGATCACCTTCGGATCGGCCGCGTAGGTCTCGGCGAGCTTGACGGCGATGTCCGTGACGGTGCGGCTGCCGTCCACGAGCTGCAGCACCGCCACGGCGTTGTCGTCGAGGTCGAAGGTCCGCTCGGGGGCGAGCAGGACGTGCTTCCGGCGGGTCTCGTCGAAGCGCATGCGCACGCCGCGGGGCAGGCGCGGCCGGTCGCCGGCCTCGATGCGGCCGGTGCCGGCGGCCTGGGTCGGGGCGGCCTGGGTCGGGGCGGCCTGGGGGGCAGCCTTCTCGGCCGGGACCTCGGCGACGAGGCCCTCGCCCGGGCGCCAGGCGTCCGGCGGGATCATGCCCGGCGCCACGTAGGCGAAGTAGAGGGCGTCGAGCTGCGTCCAGAGGACGTTGCACTTGAAGGTCAGCGCGGCCATGGCCTGCCGCTGCAGGGCCGGCGTGGTGGCGTGCTGCTTGACGTAGTCGAGGGCGAAGTCGGCGTCGCGCGGCGCCTGGGTCAGGCGCTTGTCGAAGTAGGCGAGCGTGTCCTTGGTGATGAAGTCGTAGTTCTTCAGCATGCCGGCGACGCGCTCGGAGATGATGGTCGGGGAGAACATCTCGGTGAGCGAGGAGGCGATCGCCTCGAGGAGCGAGCGCTCCGAGACGAAGTGGACGTAGGCCTCCACCGAGAACTTCGTGGCGTTGAGAATGCCCCGCGTGGAGAGCACGTAGTCCCGCTCGAACCCGACGCCCTCGGCGAGCTTCAGCCAGCGCTCGATGCCGCCGTCCCCGGGGGCGTCGCCGTCGTGGTCGACGATGCGCTGGCGCCAGACCCGGCGCAGGCTGGCGTCGGTCATGCGGGCGAGGACGGCCGCGTCCTTCACGGGGATCATCGCCTGGTAGTAGTAGCGGTTGAGCGCCCAGGCGCGGACCTGATCCTTGTTGAGCTTGCCGTCGTGGAGGAGGCGGTGGAACGGGTGCAGGTTGTGATAGCGCCGGGCACCGATGTCGCGCAGGGCCGCCTCCAGCTCCTCGGGGCTGAGGAGGCGCTGGGACGCATCGGCGGCGGGAGTCGGGAAAGCTGCGGTCATGGCGTCGTCCAGGCGTTCTTCGGCTGCGTTTCCGGAATTTTGATTCATTGTAGGGACGCCCGGCACTCGGGACCAGGGCTGCCGCTGCGCGATTGGATCGCGCGCTAGATATAAGGCCCCCGGATCCGCGGGACCACCCGCCCCCGCGCCGCCTCTCGCCGGGCCGGCCCGCTACAGCGTCAGGCTCAGCCCGTCATGGGCCACCGTCCAGCCCTCGGCCTCGACGCTCGCGCGCTCCGGCCCGTCCTCGATCAGGACCGGATTGGTGTTGTTGATGTGCACGAAGACCCGGCGGCCGATTGCGACCGGCGCGAGCGCCGCGATGGCACCGTTCTCGCCGCGCATCGGCACGTGGCCCATGCGCCAGCCCGTCTTGGTGCCGACGCCGGCGCGGATCATGTCGTCGTCGTGCAGGACCGTGCCGTCGAACAGCAGAGCGTCGACGCCGGCGATCCGGTCCCTCAGCCCGTCCGTGACGCGGGCGCAACCAGGAATGTAGGCGAGCCGGCGACCGCCGGCCTCGATCATGGCGCCGACCGTGGTCTCGGTCTCGGCGCCGATCTGCATCGTCTCGTCCTCCAGCCAGAGGGGCACCTTGCCGGGCACCGCGAACAGGGTGACGGACAGGCCGGGCAGGGGCTCGAAGGTCCGGTCCAGGGTGATGGGCTGCCGGCCCACCACCTCCGCCGCCATCACGTCGAAGACGCGGTTGGCGTTGACGGAATCGAGGATGCCCTGCGTGCCGTAGAGGGTGAAGGGCTGCGCCTCGCGCAGGGTCAGGAGGCCCGCGACGTGGTCGACGTCGCCGTTGGTGAGCAGCACGGCCCCGATCGGCGAGTGGCGCAGGCCCTCGCGCGGGTGCAGGTCGGGGGTGTCGTTGAGCTGGGCCCGGATGTCGGGCGAGGCGTTCACCAGGAGCCAGCGCTCTCCATCGGCGGAGACGGCGATGCTCGACTGGGTGCGGGGGCGGACGCGCCCGGGCTCGCTGCGGGCGAGCGAGCAGATGGGGCAGCGGCAGTTCCACTGGGGAAGGCCGCCGCCGGCGGCCGAGCCGAGGATCACGACACGCATGGGTCTCCCCGATGGTCCTGCGATCCCCGGCCGGCGCTCACCTTAGTGGAAGGTGTCGATCTCGGCCGACTCGTAGCTCGTGACTTCCATGCCGACGCAGATCTCGGAAACGATGGGGGCAGCCCACTTCATGGTGTTTCTCCTCGGACTTTTCGATTCGTCAATCTCGCCGGGATCCCGTCTAAGAGGATCCTAAGATATTGACGGTGCAGCGATTTTTGCCGCCGCAGCTATATCGGCGATTTGGCGCGCCACTTCAAGCGCAAAATTGCCGGATCATCCCAAAATCGTGTGAGGCGGGTGAGCGGGACGTTAAGCGCTGCGGCCCGCCGGCGCGCCGTCTCAATGGCGGAAATCCTGGCCCCGCAGGTCGAGCATGAAGCCCCGGCCCCGCACCGTCACGAGGACGGGCCCGCCGAAGCGCACGAAGTCCGCCATCTTGGAGCGCAGGTAGCCGACGTAGACGTCGACCACGTTGAGGGAGAGGCCACCCTGGCTCGCCCAGAGCTTGTCGAAGATGTCGCCCCGCGAGACCGGCCGGTTGGCGCCCTCCATCAGCATGGCGAGGAGCTCCGCCTCGCGGGGGGTGAGGCGGGCGGAGGCCTCGCCGCAGCTCACCTGCCGGGTGTTGAGGTCGAGGGTGAGCTTGCCGGCGGTCACCAGGGTGCGGGGCGCGTCCGACTCCCGGCGGCGCAGCAGGTGGGTGCGCAGGCGCGCCACCAGCTCGTCGAACACGAAGGGCTTCACGATGTAGTCGTCGGCCCCGAGCGCCAGGCCCTCGGCGCGGTCGCGGATCTCGTCGCGGGCGCTGAGGAACAGGATCGGGCCCGGATAGCCGCCCTCGCGCAGCGAGCGGCAGACGTCGTGCCCCGAGCCGTCCGGCAGGGTGATGTCGAGCACCACCGCCTCGGGCGCCTCGTCCCGCGCGGCGGTGAGCGCGTCGCCGACGCAGCCCGCCATGCCCACCGAGAAGCCCTCCGCCTCCAGGCCGCGGGCCAGCATGGCGCGGATGTCGCTGTCGTCCTCGACGATGAGTACCCGCGTCATGCGGCGCCCTCCCTGATCTGCCGCCCTTCGTTCTGCTGGAGGGCGAGGTCGAGCACGGGGAGGTCGAGAACGACCTCCGCCCCGCGCCCGTGCTCGCCCCGCCCGAGGCGGATCGCGCCATCATGCTGCTCAATCACCCAGCGCGCCAGTGCCAGGCCGATGCCGAAGCCCGTCTCGTTGGGCCGGGTGCCGCGCCGGAAGCGCTCGAACAGCTCGTCCGGCCCCTCGGAGAAGCCCGCGCCGTCGTCGCGGATCGCGATGCGGGCGCGGGGGGCGTCGGGCGTCCCGGCGGGCGCGAGCGACACCCGCACCCGGGTGAGGCCGGTGGCGTGCCGGAAGGCGTTGTCGATGAGGCTCTCGACGACCTGGCGCAGCCATTCCCGGTCGGCGAGGATCGCGAAGTCCCGCGGGCCGGGGTCGAAGTCGAGGGCGACCCGCCGCCGGGCGGCCTCGGAGCCCGCGTTGTCGACGGCCTCCTCCAGCACCTGCACGGCGCCGACCGCCCGGCGGTCGAGCTCGATCGCGCCGGATTCGGAGCGGGCGACCCGGAGGAGGTCCTCGACGCGCAGCTTCAGGCGCTGCGCCCGCTTGCGGATGGTGGCGAAGACGGGCGCGAAGTCCGGCGGGCGGGCGCCGGGCTCGGAGGCCCGCGCGAGGCTGCGGCCCGCGATGTCGCACTCCCCGAGGATCACGGTCAGGGGCGTGCGCAGCTCGTGGCTGACGTCGGCGAAGAAGCGCCGGCGGGAGCGGTCGACCGCCTCCAGGCGGGCGTTGGCGGCGCGCAGGTCCGCGGTGCGGGCCTCGACCGTGTCCTCCAGCGCCGCCCGGTCGGCCGCGAGCCGGCTCTCGCGGCGGGAGAGGCGGGCGGCCATGCGGTTGAAGTTCGCGACGAGCAGGCCGAGCTCGTCGCGGGTCGCCACGGAGAGACGGGTGTCGAGGGCGCCGCTGCCCACCGCGCCGGCCGCCCGCCGCACCGCCTCGATGCGGGCCAGCGTGGGGCGGGTGACGCTGCGGTAGAGCACCGCCACGAGGGCGAGGGCGAGCAGCACCGCCGCCGCGGAGGCGAGGCGCAGGCGCTGCGACAGGGCGCGGGCCTGCTCGGAGCCCAGCACCATGCTGCGCCGCTCGGCCTCGATCAGGAAGGAGAGGGGCTGGCCCGTCATCGCCCCGAAGCCGTTGAGCGCGCCCTTGATGGCGTTCTTGCGCGCCTCCGCATCGGATTGCCGCTCGATCTGCGAGACCTGACGGTCGAGGACGGCGCGCGCGGCGCGCAGCTGCGCGAGCGGCCGCATGCGGGCGGCGAACTGCACCCGGTCGGTCTGGTCGTCGGAGGTGGCGCTGAGGGTGCGGGCCACCGCCTCCTCGACGGCGGAGAGCGCCCGGTCGGCGTTGGTGCGGGCGACGCCCATCGCCTCCGGCTGCCCGTCCGGGTTCGTCACGGTCTCGACGGCGGCGAGGCCGAACTGGGTCATGCGCCCGGACAGCTCGGCGAGGAGCTCCAGCCGCCCTTGCGCCTCCAGCGTGCGGTCGATGGTGCGCTCGGCCGCCCCGATCGAGGCCAGCACCCCGGCGGCGGCCAGCACGACGAGGAGCGCCGTCCCGCCGAGCAGCAGCCCGAACCGTACCTTCAGCGAACGCATGGACCCTTGCTCCGGCCGCGGGGGGCGACCGGGAGAGAGTGTCACCGCGCTGGCCGCCGGCCAAGGGGACCCGGGTGCCGCGCCCCCGTCGGGTCGGCGGGAATCGCCGCGGGTCGGCGCGCAGGGGCCTCACGACTTTCGGTAGCTATTATACCTGAGAAAACCCAGAGTTGTGACACCAAAACGCAACATTACGGCATAAAATTACTACGGCTCTAAGATCGATATCTGTGCCTCTCCTTCGTCCGAAACTTGGATTTACTCCAATTACAGAAGATAGCATCGAGCGCCTGCTTTCCCCGCCCGTCCCCCCGTGCCACCGGGGCCGCACGCGGCTCCGGCCGCCCCGAGTGAGGACAGGCCCGCCCCATGACCATCCAGCGCCACCCGGCCGCCCGCGCGGCCGCCCTCCTGTCGGCGGTCTGCCTCGGCGCGTCCGGCGCGCGGGCGGCGCCCGAGGCGGCCGTGGCCCTGGAGGAACTGGAGGTGAGCGCGAGCCCCATCGCCACCGCGCAGGTCCCGGCCGCGGCCCGGACCTACGCGGGCAGCCGGGGGGATGCCACCGCCGCGGCGATCGCGGCCTCCGGCGCCCAGAACCTCACGGAGGCCCTGCGGCTGATCCCCGGCGTCCAGGCGCCCCCGCCGAACGGCACCGGCAGCGGCGACTTTGCGCAGAACATCGGCATCCGCGGCCTCAACCCGCGCCTCGGCAGCTACGCGACGGTGCTGCTCGACGGGGTGCCGATCTCCAACGCGCCCTACGGCCAGCCGGAGCTGTCCCTGGCGCCGGTCTCGGTGGGGATGCTGGAGCGCATCGACGTGATCAAGGGCGGCGCCGCGGTGCGCTACGGCCCGCAGAACGTCGGCGGCGTCATCAACTACGTGACCTGGCCGATCCCGCGGGAGTTCGGCGGGCAGGTGCGCCTGCGCGGCAACCTGAACGGGTCCGGGGCGGCCGGCGGCTTCCTCAACGGCCAGGCCGACCTCGTGGTCGGCGGCAGCAACGCCGAGGGCAGCGGGCTCGCGCTCCTCTACTCGGGCAACCACGGTCCGTCCTTCCGGCCGCGCACGAACCAGGACATCGACGACGCGATGCTGAAGTATCGCGTCCAGCTCACGCCCGAGAGCTACATCGACGGCCGGGTGAAGGGCTTCGTCGCCTCCGCCGAGCTGCCGGGCCCCCTCGACCAGCGGGCCTACGCGCGCAACCCCTACGGCTCCACCAACGCCTTCCAGAGCTACGAGGCGAGCCGGGTCGAGGGCGTGGCGCGCTACGTCAACGAGTTCGACGGCACCCGCTACTTCGAGACGACCGTCTTCGACCTCGCCAGCAGCCGCACCTACGCACTCTCGAACCGCAGCCGCGATACCTTGGCGACGCAGTTCGACATCCTGCCGCGCACCTACAACACCCTCGGCATCGAGCCGCGCTACAGCGTCCGCACCGACCTCCTCGGGATCGCCCAGGAGATCTCGGTGGGCTACCGCTACGTCCGCGAGGACTCGGACGAGCGCCGCCTGCGGCGCAGCTTCCGCGCCGGCGCGAACCCCTTCTCCGTGCTCCCCGTGACCGTGCGGGACTCCACGGGCCGGACGGACGCGCACGCCGCCTACCTCGACGACAAGCTCACCTTCGGGGCCCTCACGGTGACCCCGGGCATCCGCGTCGAGGACGTGACGATCGGCCGGCGCAACAACCAGACCGGCTATGAGGCCGCGCAGCACTACACGGTGCCGTTGCCCTCGCTGCGCGTCGGCTATCAGGCCGCCCCCGACCTCTTCCTCTACGGCAACGTCGGGCGCTCCTTCGGCTCGGTGGCCTTCCTGCAGCTGCCCCTGAGCCCCATCGACCAGCGCCTGGAGCCCGAGATCGCCACCACCGCGGAGGTCGGCGCGCGCTACTTCCTCGGCGGCCTCACCGCCGAGATCGCCCTGTTCCGCCTGAACTTCGACAACCAGATCGAGTACGACGCGGTGGGCAGCAACTACCGCAACGTTGGCCGCACGCTGCACCGGGGCGTCGAGACGAGCCTGCGCTACGACCTCGCGGGCCTCCACCCGGCGCTGACCGGCCTCGGCGTCTACGCGACCTACGCCTACACCCGCGCCACGGCGGAGGAGGGCGTCTTCCGGGGCAACGACCTGCGGCTCTATTCCCGCCGCACCGGCACGGTGGGGGCGACCTACGCGACCGGCCCCTTCTCCCTGGACACGTTCGGCTACCTGCAATCCGCCCAGTTCGCGGACGAGGCCAACACCGTCGTGCCGAGCGCGGACGGGAAGCTCGGCCGCATCCCGGGCTGGGCGATCTGGAACGCGCGGGCGAGCTACGAGGTGGCGCCGGGCGCCAAGCTCAGCCTCGGCGTGCAGAACCTGCTCGACCGGCGCTACTACACGCGCGCCAGCCTGGAGGATAACGGCGGCCTCTACGCGGGCCCGCCCCGCACCGTCTACGTCGAGCTGCGGACCCGGTTCTGAGGACGGGCCGGGACCGCAGACTCCGGGATCACAGGCTTTTCGGCTGGCTGCCGCGGGCCGCGCAGCGCCAGCGCGCCACGTGCCATTCCGGATGGGCCTCCTGCCAGGTGGCCAGCGCGCTCTGCGAGTTGCGCAGGCAGATGAAGGGCGAGGTCGCCTCGTAGCTGAGCTCGATCCGGTCCTCCTTGCAGGTGGTCGGCTCGGCGAGCAGGCAGATGGAGAGCAGGATCAGCATGGGGCCGCGCCTCGCGGAATGAGCGGGGATGCCGGGCAGGCTCGCCCTCATATCGGGCGCGGGCGCGCTCCGGCCAGATGGACCTTGCCGGCTGCGGCAACGCCGCCGGGAGCTTCCGGCAAGCGGCGGTCGGGCGCCAGGGGCCGCCAGGGCCTCAGGCGGCGGCCCAGATCTCGCCCTTGCCGAGGGTGGCGAGGTCGCCCGAGTGGCGGCGCAGGGCCCCCGTCGCGAGGGCGGCGTGCTCCGGGCTCACGCCCTGCAGGGAGCGGGCGAGGAGGCGCAGGAAGACGAGGTCGTGCGTGCCCGTCTCGACGAAGCTCGGGGCCATCTGTCCGTGCCGGCCGAGGAGCAGGGTGCCGCGGCGCATGCCGAGCCCCGGGTGGTCGCCGGCCTCCAGTGCCGCGAGGGTGCCGGCGATCATGCGGGCGCCCGCGAGGTCGCCGGCCCGGCCGACGAGCAGCAGCCCGCGCCGCATGCGGTCGCCGCAGCGCGCCCCGGCCCGGCCCCGCACGATCAGGGTCGCCCCGTCGAGCCCGGCCTTGGCGCCGTAGACCGCACCGCCGGCGCCGTCCCCGGCATCGCCCTCCACGGTGATGAGGCCGCCGGTCGCGCCCGCGCCCGCGAAGGGACCGGCGCTGCCCGTCACGGTGAGGCGCCCGCCCGCCATGCCGGCGCCGAGGCGCTGGCCGACGTCGCCGACCACCCGCACGCTGCCCTCCGAGAGGGCGGCGCCCACCCGGTCGAGGCGCTCGTGGCCGCCCTCGATGGTCAGGGTGTCGGACCCGTCGAGGGACACCGCGAAGCAGTCACCCAGCGCCACGCCCCGGCGGCTCGTGCCGACGGGCAGGCGTGCCGCCTCGGCCTCGGACAGCCCCGCGAGGGCCACTGGGTTGACGTTCAGGAAGTCGAGGCGCTCCGGCGGGGCCTCGCGGAGGGTGAGGACGCTCATGCTCCAGCCTTTTCGCCAGCCTCGCCGCCGCCCGCGCCGCCGTCCTTCTCCAGGAGGTCCCGGAGATGGTAGTGGTGGCGGCCGAGGTTGCCGCCGTAATTGCCGGCCGTGACCGCGACGAGGCCGTGGCGCGCCCCGACTTCGGTGGCGGCGTGGAGCGCCGCCCGCATGGAATCCGAGACGCCCTGCGAGGTCAGCGCGTCGATCACGATCTCCAGCACCACGCCGCATTCGGGCGGCAGCGCCGAGCCGGCCCGGCCCTTCAGGGTCGGGCAATAGGCGTCGTTGGTGGAGGCCATCATGCCCTTGGTGCGCCCGCCGACCTTCGAGCCTGAGCGCACGACGCCGCCGGGGAAGGGCAGGATCGCGCCCGGCACGGCGGCCGCCGCCTCGACGGCGATCTCGGCGACCCGGAGCGTGTCGGCGTGGGTGCGGCCGAGGAAGAGCAGGTTGCCGCCGCCCACCGCCCCGTCCACCGCGCGGGTCGAATCCTCGCACAGGAACTCGCCGTCCATCACCGGGATGCGCCAGTAGCGGCGGACCTTGCCGTGCGCGTCGGCGAGGCGCTTGGCCACCGCGAAGCCGTCGCCGAAGTAGCGGATCGCGCCGCCGAGCTTGATCTTGGTCGGCCCCTCGACGCCCGCGTAGCAGGCCGTGCCCGGGCAGGTGAGGATGCACTGGCCGACGCGCTTAAGGAGTTGCTCCTTGAGGCCGTTCGGCTCGAAGCCGAACAGCAGGATGCGCACGCCCGGCCGCCCGTCCGGCGTCTCGTCCGGCGACAGCACGGCGTCGATCCCGGCCTCGGCGCCGCAGCCGATCACCGAGGTGGCGAAGCCCGTCATCACTGTGGCGGCGATCATCGCCCACTTGGGCGTGTCGTTGGTGACGACGATCGCGGTGCCGGCGACGTCGAAGGCCTCCGCGAAGGTGTCCTCCACCCGGATGCCGTTAAGGGTCAGGTCAGCCATCGTCAGTTCACCGGCGCCAGTTCGGATCCGCGCGCAATCATGCCCGGCATGCCACGTCCTCGAAGGTCTCGCCCGCGAAGGCGGCCTCGGGCACCGCGAAGCTGTCGAGCCCCTGGCCGAACCGGTCCTGGAGGTAGCTCTCGGTGCGCCGCGCCATGCCGGCGTCGGCCTCGACCCCGAGCGACAGCGTGCGTCCCGCGCGCCAGGCGACGACCTCCCCGTCCTCCACGATCACGGCGCCGTCCTTCAGCACCGCCTTGGCGCGGGCGAACATCGCGGTCCGGTCGGGGTCGTCGCGGTAGATCGCGACGTCGGCCCGCCCGCCCGGACGCAGGTGCCCGCGGTCGTCGAGCCCGAGGAGCTTCGCGGGCCCCGAGCGGGTCAGCTGCGCGATCTCCGAGAACGAGTACTCCCGGGTCAGCGCCGGCAGGGTCGAGCGCTCGCCGACGATCGCCGGCAGCTCCGCGATGGCGCGCGCGCGCTCCTCGCGGTCCATCAGGAGGTGGATGATGCGGGGATACTCGGTGAAGGGGCCGCCGTTCGGGTGGTCCGTCGTCAGGATGGTGCGCTCGGGGTCGCCCGACAGGAGCATCAGCTCCAGCCCGATCGCCCACTGGAGCGAGCTCGTGGGGCCCTTCGGCCGGTACAGGAACGGCACCACACCGCCGCCCTCGGCATCGCCCGCCGTGAGCGACCACTTCTTGGGCTTGGCGCCCTTGCGGCCGCCGAACTGGCGCAGGATGTCGAGCGAGATCGTCACGGTCTGCCCGAAGGCGACCTGGCCGACGTCGTAGGTGGCGTTGGGGTGCGCCTCCATGGCGGCGGTGATGCGCTCGGCCGCCGAGCGGAAGCCGCCCGTCATGGGGTTCTCGGGATCGGAGACGCCGTAGGCGTAGAACTGGGCGTGCGCGAAGTGGATGCGCCGCCCCTCCGCGGCCTCGAGGGTCGCCACGAACGAGTCGTCGGCGCCCGGCAGGCCGAGATTGTTGCAGTGGACGTGCAGCGGGTGCGGCACGCCGATCTCCTCGACCGCGTCGAGGAGGGCGCTCATGATCCGCCGCGTCGAGAGCCCGTAGCAGGGGATCTCGTCGTCGAGGCTGAGGCGCAGCGCCCCGTCCTTGAAGGCGGAGGCACCGCCCGCGTTGATGCACTTCAGCCCGAGGCCGCGGGTGGTGGCGAGGTTGAGGGCCACGAGGTCGCGCACCGCGGCCGCGCTCTCGCCCTCCCGCAGGAGCTTCAGGAGGTGGTCGTCGTTGCCCATCACCGCGAGGGCGCCGCGGTCGAGGAGCGGGATGTCGGCGAGCTCGAGCTGCAGGGCGAGCGCGCTCGCCGGCGGCATCGCGGGCTCGACCGCCGTGGTGTAGCCCATCCGGGCGTAGGAGGCGCCGATCCAGGCGCCGGAGCCGCCCGCATGCGCGAAGGGATGCCCGTCCGGCGCCGTCTCGCTCACGTAGAGGTCGGGCAGGAGGAGGCGGGACATCACCACGTTGCCGCCGGCGATGTGCGAGTGCACCTCGACGCCGCCGGCCATGACCACGCAGCCCGTGGCGTCGATGGTGCGGTCCGGCGTCCGCTCGGAAGGAGCAACCACCCGGCCGTCCTCGATCCAGACGTCGCCCACGGCGTCGCGCCCGGCCGTCGGATCGACGACCCGGCCGCCACTGATCCGGGTCAGCATCAGGCGGTCCTCCGCTCGGCGACGCGCGCCGCAAGGGTTTCGACGATCTCCGCGGCCGCCGGCCCCGCGCCGGGGGCGCCCGCGCTCCGGTAGGTCAGGGTGGCGCGCCCCTCGTTCCAGAGGACGCCGCCGGCTCCCGTCCCGGGGACCGGGACCGTGATGACGATCTCGGCAAGCTCGCCCGTCGCCTCGGGGCTGCCCTGGCCGACGATGGCGACCGCGGGCACCCGGCCGAGCCAGTCGGGCCGCGGGCCGGGCAGGGGGGAGAGCCAGAGCGCCCCGTCGATCTCGCCGGCGGCGGCCTGTCGGGCCGCGTCGAAGCGCCAGGGGTCGTGCTCGGGCACGCCGCGGCCGAAGCCCGTGCGGGGCGCCTGACCGGAGGTCCAGGCCGAGACCTGGACGACTGAGCGCGACTGGTCGGCGCCCGACAGTCCGAGGGTGAAGAAGCGGGTGGTCTCGTTGAGGTCCTTGACGAGGCCCTGGAGGGTCTCGACCGCCATCTCGCCGAGCTCGCCGGGCTCGTAGACGGCGACGCCGTACTGCGCGGCCGCGAGGCGCCGGGCGAGGTCGGCGTAGGGGTGGTCGTCCGAGAGATTGCCCTTGGCGAAGGCGCGCAGGTGCGCGAGGGCGACCGCGAAGCCGGCGGGCTCGACCGGGAAGGCCGCGTGGGGCAGCCCGTCGGGGCCGCCGAGGACGAGGAGGCTGCGCGCGGACCCCGCCGCGCGGCCCCGGCTCGGCGTGCCGGCCGCGAGGTCGGCGAGCCCCGGCGCGTCCCAGGGGCGTGCGCCGACGACGAGCACCACGTCCGCCCGCCCGGCCGCCTCGGCCGGCGTCGTCGCCATGATGCCGTTGCGCGTGAGCGAGCCGAGATCGGCGTAGGCCGCGTCCGAGCCCGTGAAGTCGACGGAGGCACCGAGCGTGCCCGCGAGGCGGAACGCGGTGCGCAGCGCCGCGACGTCGGCGTTGAGCCCCGCGATCACCGGGGACCGGGCCCCGGCCAGCAGCGTCGCCGCGGCCTCGATGGCGGTCTCCGCGTCCGCCGCGCCACCCTTAACCCAGCAGGCTGCCATCCCACCTCACCCGATCGTTGTCGCCTTCGTTGGCGCCATTCATAGGCACCTTGGCGTCGGCATCCGCGCGACCGCCCGGGGAGGGGCCGGCTCTCGCCGCGCGAGGCGGGCTCCCGAGGGGGGAGGGCATCGCGCGGAGAGCCGCGTCGGAACCGTCCGCCTGCCGGGGCAGGGGTGGCCAGGGCGCGAACGTTTGCATCGGGCCAAGGCGGCAGGCAAGTGCCGGGTTCCGGATTTCCCGCTGCGCGTGCGGCGGCGGCGCAGATCCCAGGTTGCTCCCCACGGGGTCTCCATGGGAGAAGCCGGCCACGCGCGGGCCGCCCTCCGGGGACCCCGCATCGGCGACGATTCTCCGCGAGAGGGGTCGAGGTGGCGCAGCTCCCGGATCAGGTGGCGCAGGGGGGATCGGGCGTCGGCGCGGTGCGGGTCCGGGCCCCGGCGCGGCTGCATTTCGGCTTCCTGGACCTCCACGGCGGCCTCGGCCGGCGCTTCGGCAGCCTCGGCGTGGCAGTCGACGCTCCCGCGGTCGCCCTCTCGGCCGCCCCGGCCCCGGCGCTCACCGTCGAGGGGCCGGAGGCCGGCCGCGCCCGGGACTACGCGGCGGCCGCCGCGCGCCATCTCGGGGTGCCCGAGGCCGCCGCCATCCGCATCGAGGAGACGATCCCCGCCCATGCGGGCTTCGGCTCCGGCACGCAACTCGCGCTGGCCGTCGCGGCGGCGCTCGCGCGCCTCCACGGCCGCCCCTTCGCGCCGGCCGACTTCGCCGACGCCCTCGACCGGGGCAACCGCTCGGGCGTCGGCCTCGCGAGCTTCACGGAGGGCGGCCTCATCGTCGACGGCGGCCGCGACGCGAGCGGCGCCCCGCCGCCCGTGATCGCCCGGCTGCCCTACCCGGAGGCCTGGCGCATCGTGCTGATCCTCGACGAGACCGCCACGGGCGTGCACGGCGCCCCCGAGACGGAGGCCTTCCGCGACCTGCCCCGCTTCCCCGAGGCGGAGGCCGCCGAGATCTGCCGGATCGTGCTGATGCAGGTGATGCCCGCCGCGGTGCTCGCCGAGCCCGAGGCGTTCGGGGCCGGCATCACGGCGATCCAGCGGCGCATCGGCGACCACTTCGCGCCCCACCAGGGCGGCCGCTACGCCAGTCCGGCGGTGGCCGAGGCGCTGGCGGCGGTGGCGGCGCAGGGCGTCGCCGGCTACGGCCAGAGCTCCTGGGGGCCGACCGGCTTCGCCCTGATGCCCTCCGAGGCCGAGGCGCGCCGGCTCGTCGCGCGCCTCGAACGGCCCGGCCCCCTGCGCTTCGTCATCGCCCGCGGACGCAACGCGGGCGCGACCGTGACCGCGAGCTGACGAAACCTCAGGGCGCCATCGCCCCTCAGACCTGAACTCAAGGAGACCGCCATGGCCCGCTCGATCCTGCACATGCTCACGCCGCTCAAGCACATGAGCCCCTTCGACGTGAACATGGCCGTCGATGCCGGCTTCGAGACCATCGTCACCTACACGGACGTCACCCTGCCCGACGTCGTGTCGCTCACGCAGGACTCGATCTTCTCCCGCGCGCCCCAGGACGGCGTGCGCACCGGCCTCTTCATCGGTGGCAAGAACGCCGAGGACGCCCTCGACATGGTCGACCGGGCGAAGAAGGCCTTCGTGCCGCCCTTCGCCAACCACCTCTTCGCGGACCCGGCGGGCTCCTTCACCACCGGCGCCGCGATGGTGGCCCAGGTCGCCCGGGCCCTGCGCGGGCGGTTCGGAACGGACCTCAAGGGCAAGCAGATCGTGATCTTCGGGGGTGCCGGCGTCGTCGCCTACGTGGCGGCGGTGATCGGCGCCCTCGAGGGCGCCCGCACGGTCCTCGTCGGCCACGACGGCGAGGAGCGCGTCTCGAAAATCGCCTTCACGATGAAGTGGCGCTTCGGCATCGACGTCGGCGCCGTCGACGGCTCGACCCCGGAGGCGCGCCGCGCCGCCATCACGCAGGCGGACGTGATCCTCTCGGCAGGCCCGGCCGGCATCCCGATCCTGTCGGCGGAGGACCTCGAATCCGCCCCCGGCCTCCTCGTCGCCTCCGACGTCAACGCGGTCCCGCCGGCCGGCATCGCGGGCATCGACGTGAACGCCGTGGACGTCGCCCTGCCCACCGGCAAGGGCATCGGCATCGGCGCGCTGGCGGTCGGCAACGTGAAGTACCAGACCCAGTGCCGGCTGTTCCGCCGCATGCTCGATTCCGAGCAGCCCCTGTGCCTCGACTTCCGGGACGCCTACGCGCTCGCCGTCGAGATCGCCGGCTGAGGCGCACGGCATTCGCGCAGGCGGAGCGCGGGCTTGGGCGAGGCCGTCCTGATCGCGGCGCAGTCGGGCCGGGCGCTCGCCGAGGCGGCCCGCCGGGCGGGCCTGCGCCCCTACGTGGCCGACCTGTTCGGCGATGCCGACACCCGCGCCCTCGCGGAGGCGCACCGGCCGCTGCCGGGGCGCTTCGGGACGGGGCGGCTCGGGGCGGAGGCGGTCCTCGGGGCCCTCGACGCCCTCGCGGAGGAGGCCGGCGGCGCGCCGCTCGGCCTCGTCCTCGGCAGCGGCTTCGAGGGCGCGCCGGACCTGATGGCGACGCTCGCCCGGCGCCACCGGCTGATCGGCGCAGAACCCGCCTGCGTCGCCGCCCTGAAGGACCCGCTCGCCTTTGCGGCCCTCTGCGCCCGCCTCGGGGTGCCGCACCCGGCCGTGAGCCTCGGGCCGGTGGCGGAGCCGGCGGCCTGGCTCCTCAAGCGGGTCGGGGGATCGGGGGGGAGCCACATCCGCGCCGCGACCCGGGCACGGGCGCCCGCGGGCTCCTATTTCCAGGCCCGGGTACCCGGGATCGCCCACGCCCTGAACTTCCTCGGCGACGGGCGCCGCCTCCTGCCGCTGGCCGTCACCGAGCAGTGGAGCGCGCCCTCGGCCCTGCGCCCGTTCCGCTACGCCGGCGCCCTGGCACGCGGCCGCGACGAGGCGCCGGCGCTAGCACCCCGCCTCGCCGCCGAGATTGCCGCCGCCGTGGAGCGGATCGTGGCCGCGACGGGCCTGCGCGGCCTCGCCAGCGCCGACCTGCTCGTCGACGGCGCGGATTGGTGGCTCACCGAGATCAACCCCCGCCCCGGCGCCACCCTCGACGTCCTCGACCGGCGCGGGCTTCCCCTGCTCGCCGCGCATGTCGAGGCCCATTTCGGGAGCCTCCCGGCGCCGGGGCCCGCACCGGTGGATGCGGCGGGCGCACAGATCTGTTACGGGGCCCGGGACCACCGCACGTTGCCGGCGCTCCCGTGGCCCGATTTCGTGCGGGACCGGCCCGGGGCCGGCACGGCTGTCGGCCGGGATGCGCCGCTCTGCACGGTCCTGGCGGCCGGCCGGGACGCCGGGGCGGTGCGCGCGCAGTTGCGGGAGAGGGCGGCGATCGTGCACGCCCTCCTCGACCAGGAGGAAGCACCATGAGTTCCAGTGCCTACCCGAGCCTCAACGCGCTGTCGGCGCCCCTGGTGGAGCGGCTCGTCGCCGACGCCGGGATCCTGCGCCTCGCCGTGAGCCAGGAGGCCGGCGGCGCGCGCATGGTCGATGCCGGCGCCTCCGTGCGCGGCTCGATCGAGGCCGGGCGCCGCATCGCCGAGATCTGCCTCGGCGGCCTCGGCACGGTGACGATCAGCCCGACCGGCCCCGTGGCGGCCTGGCCCTACTCGGTGGTGGTGCACGCCAACGATCCGGTGCTGGCCTGCCTTGGCAGCCAGTACGCGGGCTGGAGCCTCGCGGACGAGACCGGCGATTCCGGCTTCTTCGCCCTCGGCTCGGGTCCCGGACGGGCGGTGGCCGTGGTGGAGGACCTCTACAAGGAGCTCGGATACCGGGACAGCGCGGGGCGGACCGCCCTCGTCCTCGAGGCGGCCGGCGGCCCGCCCGCCAGCGTCGTCGCCAAGGTGGCGGAGGCCACGGGCCTGAGCCCCGAGGACCTGACCTTCATCTTCGCGCCGACCCAGAGCCTCGCGGGCGCCACGCAGGTGGTCGCGCGGGTGCTGGAGGTGGCGCTCCACAAGGCCCACACGGTCGGGTTCGACCTGCACGCTATCGTCGACGGCATCGGCTCGGCGCCGCTCTCACCGCAGCACCCGGACTTCATCCGGGCGATGGGGCGCACCAACGACGCCATCATCTACGGCGGCCGGGTGCAGCTCTTCGTGGACGCCGACGACGCCGACGCGCGGGGCCTCGCCGAGCAGCTGCCCTCCACCACGTCGAGCGACCACGGCGCGCCCTTCGCCGAGATCTTCGCCCGGGTGAACGGCGACTTCTACAAGATCGACGGCGCCCTCTTCAGCCCCGCCGAGGCGATCGTCACCTCGGTCCGCACGGGCAGCACCTTCCGGGGCGGCCGCCTGATGCCGGAACTCGTCGAGGCCTCCTTCGGCTGAGGCCCGGAGCCGCGCGACGCCCGCCCGGATGGGGGGCGATCGCGCCGCCTCTGAAGGACGGGATCCCGCGCCCGGGTGGTGGTGCGGTGGGCAGCGTAGATCGGGACACCCATGCGGATCGGCCTCGCGGCGGACAACGGCACCTGGCACAAGGCGCGGCTGCGCGCGGCGCTCGCGGCGCAGGGCGTCGAGCCGGTGCTGTTCTCCCTCGCCGACGTCGCGGTGGTGACGGGCGGCGGCGAGCCGCTGCGGGTGCCGGGCTTCCCGGACGGGCTGCCGGACGGCGTCCTCCTGCGCACCATCGCGGGCGGCACCTTCGAGGCGACGACCCTGCGCCTCGGGGTGCTGCACGCCCTGGTGGCCGCCGGCGTGACCGTCTGGAACGGGCCGGTGGCCATCGAGCGCTCGGTGGACAAGGCGGCCACCAGCCTCCTCGTCGCCCGGGCCGGCCTGCCGACCCCCGACACTTTCGTGGTCTCGAGCCGCGCGGCCGCGGCCGGGATCGTCGACCGGGAGGCGCGGCCCGGCAGCCCCCTCGTCCTCAAGCCGCTGTTCGGCTCGCAGGGGGAGGGCCTCCGGCTCGTCGAGCGGCCCGAGGATCTGCCACCCGAGGAGGCCGTCGCCCGCGTCTACTACCTGCAGCGCTACGTGCCCCGCCGCGACGGGCTCTGGCGCGACTACCGCGTCTTCGTCTGCGAGGGCCGCGCCATCGCGGGCATGATCCGCGAGGGCGACGGCTGGATCACCAACGTCCACCGGGGCGGGCGCCCGCTGCCCTGGGCGATGCCGGCCCGGGCCGGCGAGCTCGCGGAAGCAGCCGCCGCCGCGGTCGGCGTCGACTACACGGGCGTCGACCTCGTGGAGGACGGGGAGGGGGGCTTCATGGTCCTCGAGGTCAACTCGATGCCGGCCTGGTCGGGCCTCCAGCGGGTCGCGGAGGCCGACATCGCGGGCGCGGTGGCCCGCGGCTTCCTCAACGCGGTGCGGGCGGCCCGGCCTCCGCGCCTCGTGGCCGTGCAGGGCTGAGGGCGGTGGCCGCCCTGGCGCCGGCCCTGATCGGCTCGCTCTACCGGGCGGCCTGCCTCGCGGAACTCGACGCCCTGAAGGTCGGCAACGTCCACGCCTACGCGGCCGGGCACCGCATGGCGGTGGCCGACTTCGTAACCAGCGCCGAGGTCTCCGCGCCTCCCCTCGCGGAGGCGGGCGCCGGCGTCGGGCGCCGGGTCGCGGGCGGGGTCGCGGCCACGATGGCGGCGGTCGGCCAGAACACCAACCTCGGCATCCTGCTCCTCTGCGCGCCGGTGGCGCGGGCGGCCGAGGCCGGAGCCCCCCTGGCCCGGATCCTCGCCGAACTCGACGCCGCGGATGCGGCGGGCGTCTTCGCGGGGATCCGTCAGGCGAACCCCGGCGGCCTCGGCCGGGCGGCCCGCCACGACGTCGCCGACGCCGCCCCGGCCTCCCTGCAGGACGCGATGGGGGAGGCGGCCCCGCGGGACCGCATCGCCCGCGCCTACGTCACCGATTTCGCGGACCTCCGCACGGTGGGCCTGCCCGCCCTCGCGGCCGCGCGGGCCCGGGGGCTCGACGCGCCCTGGAGCACCACCGCCGTGCACATCGCCTACCTGGCCGCAATCCCCGACAGCCACATCGCCCGCAAGCACGGTCCCGCGCGGGCCGAAGCCGTGCGGGCGGCCGCCGCGGCCGAGCTCCTCGCCCTCGACCTTGCCGGGGAACCCGTCGACGCGCTCCTCGCCCACGACCGGCGCCTGAAGGAGGCGGGCATCAACCCGGGCACCAGCGCCGACCTCACGGTGGCGACGCTGTTCCTCGACGCGGTGCTGGCGGCTGGCGCCGCGGTGCTGGCGGCGGGCTCGGCGGTCTGACGGCGCCTGCACGAAACCGCCGAAAGATCCAGGGCCGAACACCCGGCTCCGCGCAAACATTTACCGATTCCAGGGCCTTGCGCAGGGTTGTTCCGCGAAAAGGCCCGCTGTAGGGTCCGCGCCGCTATCCGGGCAAACCGGCTCGGCCCCCTGTCGAGCGTCGCGAACAAGGATGGCTTCCGGCCACGCCTCCCGGGCGCGTGGCCTCCTTTCAGGAATCCAGGGAGAGACCCCGAATGGCAAAGATCACCAAGGTTCAGGTCGGCGAGGCTCTCGTCGGCGACGGCAACGAGGTCGCCCACATCGACCTGATCATCGGACCGCGCGGCTCGCCGGCCGAGACGGCCTTCTGCAACGGCCTCGTGAACAACAAGCACGGCTTCACCAGCCTGCTCGCGGTCATCGCGCCGAACCTGCCGTGCAAGCCGAACACGCTGATGTTCAACAAGGTCACCATCAACGACGCCCGTCAGGCCGTCCAGATGTTCGGCCCCGCCCAGCACGGCGTCGCCAAGGCCGTGCAGGATGCCGTTGCCGAGGGCATCATCCCGGCCGACGAGGCCGACGACCTGTTCATCCTGGTCGGCGTGTTCATCCACTGGGAGGCGGCGGACGACGCCAAGATCCAGAAGTACAACTACGACGCCACCAAGCTGTCGATCCAGCGCGCCGTCAACGGCGAGCCGAAGGCTTCGACCGTCACCGAGCAGCGCAACTCCGCCTCGCACCCCTTCGCGGCGAACGCCTAGATCGGGGACAGTCCTGGGCAGAGCGCGCCTCCGCCCGCACCGCGGGGCCTGCTCCAGCGACTGGCTTCCATCTTCCTCGGCCGTTAGGCCCTGCCCGGGTGGGGCGGCGAAAGCCGCCCCACCCTTTTTCGTGGTGTCCTCGTCCCCTGCCCCCTCAGCCGGCACAGTCCGACGCCCGCAGGCGCCCGTCGTGCAGCGCGGAGGCGACGAGCGCGCCGGCCGCCCCGGCGGCGCGCAGGGCGGCGACGTCCTCCGGCCCCCGCACCCCGCCCGCCGCGTAGACCCGCGCCAGCGGCGCCCGCGCCCGCACGGCCGCGATCCCCGCGAGGTCCGGCCCGTCGCCCGCCCCGATCCGCGCCAGCGTCATCACGATCACCGCGTCCGGCCAGTGACTCGGGTCGTCGTGCAGCTCGGGCGGCCCGAGCCGCGCCTCGCCCCGGCTGTCGAGCGACAGGATGCTGCGGTCGGAGAACCGCCGGACGAGGTCCGTGCCCGCCTGGCTCTCGCTGCCGAGCACCGGCGCCCCGAGTCCGGCCGCGAGGAAAGCCTCGACGGCGCCGCCCTCCGCGAATCCCGCATCGACCCACAAGGCGGTGCCCGGGCAGGCCTCGGCGACGGCGCGGAGCGCGGCGAGGTCCGGCGGCGTGCCGTCCATGATCGCGTCGAGATCCGCCACGTAGAGGGTGCGGGCGGGGAACGCCGCGACGAGGCCAGCCGCGACGGCCGCCGGTGCCGATCCCTTTGCCAAGGGCGTCTCGATCGGGGCATAGGACTGGCGCTCGCCCGCCCGCGCCCGCACCACGCGCCCGTGGCGCAGGTCGAGCACCGGGATGATCTCGAAGCCGCCCATCGTCCTGTCTCCCTGACACCTCGAAGCCGGACCCGCCCGTGACCTCAGCCGCATCGACGCGCCGCACCATCGGCTGGGACCTCGGCGGGGTGCACGTCAAGGCCGCCCTCGTCGAGGACGGCCGCGTCACCGCCGTGATCCAGGCGCCGTGCCCCCTTTGGCGGGGCCTGCCGGCCCTGGACCGGACCCTCGCCGAGCTGCCTGCCTGGGCCCGCGAGCCGGCGGACCACGCGGTCACCATGACGGGCGAGCTGACCGACTGCTTCGCGGACCGGGCGGACGGCGTGGCGCAGCTCGCGGGCTGGGCCGCCATGCACCTCGACGGCCCCGTCCGGATCTACGCGGGACGCGGCGGCTTCGTGCCCCCCGGCGCCGCCGGGGCGGCCGCCGCCGACGTCGCCTCCGCGAACTGGCACGCCACCGCCGCGCTGCTCGGGCAGCACCGCCCGGACGCGCTCCTCGTCGACATCGGCTCGACCACGGCGGACCTCATCCCGATCGTTTCGGGCCGGCCCGCCGCCCTCGGCTACAGCGACGCGGAGCGGCTGGAGACGGGGGAGCTCGTCTACACCGGCGTCGTGCGCACGCCGGTCCTGGCGCTCACCGACCACGCGCCCTTCCGGGGCCGGCGCACCCGCCTGATGGCCGAGACCTTCGCCAACACTGCGGACGTCTACCGGCTCACCGGCGACCTGCCGGCGGGCGCCGACCAGCAGCACAGCCCCGACCTCAAGGGCAAGTCGCTGCCCGAGAGCGAGACCCGCCTCGCGCGGATGATCGGGCGCGACCGGGGCGAGGGCGACGCCGCCGACTGGCGGGCGCTCGCCGCCCACTTCGCCGAGGCGCAGCTCGCCGGCCTGCAGGGAGCGGCCGCCATCCTCCTGTCGCGCCCGGACCTCGGCGCGGACGCGCCGCTCATCGCCTGCGGCGCCGGCGCCTTCCTGGCGGAGCGGCTTGCCCTGCGCCTCGGGCGCCCCTGCCACGCCTTCACGGACGTGCTGGCCGGCCGCATCGCCGGCAGCCCCGACTGGGCCTCGACCTGCGGCCCGGCCCTCGCGGTCGCGCTGCTCCACCAATCCCGTCCCACCCCGGAGACCGCATGAGCGCCCTGAAGCCCCTCGCCCGCATCCTCGCGACCCGCGTCGGCCCCCATATCGAGCTCGCCATCGCCGCGGAGGACGGCGAGACGCTGCGCGTCCTCGCCACCCCCGAGCAGGTCGACATGCTGGTGGACGAGCTGGAGGACATCCTGAACTCGCCCCCCGGCAACAGCCCGGACGAACCGCCCCAGGCCGCCTGATATCAGCGCAGGAAGTCCCCGAAGGCCCTGGGGCCGTCGCCGGTCTTCAGGGTGCGCACCACCTTGAGGCTCCCGGCGTCGATCAGGCTCAGGGTGTTCGAGCCCCAGTTCGCCACGACGAGGGTGCGTCCGTCCGCGCTCGCCGCGATGCCCTCGGGGTGGTCGTCCACCTCGATCGTCGCCTCGGGCCGCAGGCTCGCCCGGTCGAACACCGTGACGGTGCCCGCGTACTGGTTGGTGACGAAGCCCCGGGCGCCGGCCAGCGCCACCACGTAGGGGCGCTCCCCGGCCTTGATGCGCCCGATCTCGCGGCCCGCGGCGAGGTCGATCACCGAGACGTCGTTCGAGAGGACGTTGGCCGTGTAGGCGCGGCCCGCGGCGGCATCGAGGGTGAGCCCGAACGGGTGCCCGCCCACCGGAATCACCCGGACCTCGCGGCGGCTCGCCGCGTCGACCACCGAAACCGAGCTGCTCTCGCGGTTGGCGACGAGCAGCGTCGCGCCGTCGGGCGTGACGGCGAGCCCGGAGGGCGAGGCCCCGACCGCGATCTCGCCGTCCTGCACGAGACCGTCGGGTCCGGGCTTCAGCACGAGGACGCGCTTCGCGTACCAGTCCGCCACGTAGACGGTGCCGTGGGCGGGATCGACGCCGATGCCGAGGGGGCCGCCGGGCAGCGCCAGGGTCTGCACCACGCGGCGGGCGTCGAGGTCGATCACCGCGAGGCCCGGCCCGTCCGGCCGCGTGACGTAGGCGGTGCGGCGGTCGGGCGAGAGGGCGATTCCGGCGGGCGAGCCCGGGACCGGGATTCGCGCGCTCACCGCGCCCGAGGCGGTGTCGACGAGTTCGACCGCGTTGTCGCCCTGCACCGTCACCACGGCCTCGGCGGCCCGCGCCGAGCCGGCGAGCGGGAGGGCGAAGAGGCCTGCGAGCAGGGCGGTGAGCAGGGCAGCGAGGAGGCCGGCCGCCGGCCGGCCTCCCTGGGTCTGACCGGAGGGCGACAGGGCTAGGAGCCCTTCTCGACCTTGGCCTTCAGGGCGTCGAGGCCGGTGCGGTAGAGGCCGCGGACCGCCTTCTGGGAGGCCTCGTCGTTCAGCTCGGGCGGCGGGTCGTTGTTCATGTAGCCGCGGTAGAAGGCGCCGTCCCAGGAGACCTTCGACTTGCCGCCCTCGTCCTCGACCTTGAGGGTGGAGGAATAGTCGTTCACCGGCAGGGTCTTCACGTCGACCTTGGTGATCCGGTAGGAGTAGCTCTTCTTCTCGGCTGAGTACTTGTAGAGAGCCTCCTCCACCGTGGCGCCGCCCTTCAGGGTCAGGGTGCGGGTGGCCTTGTCGGGCTCGTTGCCGCCCTTGCCCTCGGTCTTCTCCACCGGCGGCAGCCAGCTCATGTCCTGGAAGTTGCCGATCACCGCCCAGACCTTGTCGGCGGGCGCGTTGATCTCGACGGTCTCCTCGACCTTCTTGCGGGTCGGCCCGTGGGCCTGGGCAGAGAACGACACCGCGGCGAAGGCCGTCACGGTGGCAAGCGTCAGGAATCGCATGAATAATCCTCCTTGGGCGCCGCCTCAGGCAGGCGAGGCGTCGTTCTTCGCGAGCACGCGGTCCTCCCGCCCGAGGGCGGCGGCGACCTTGTCCTCGATCCAGTCCCAGGCCTCGCGCTCGCGCGGCCCGGCCGTCTTGGATACGGCGATGGCGAGATAGCGCATCTCGTCCAGAATCTTCTCCGGCGGCAGCATGTGGAGCCGCGTCGACAGGATCGCGGCCTCCAGCACCGCGGCCTGCGCCCGGTTGTAGCCGATGAAGGGCGCGTGGGCCGCGCGGTGCACGAGGCGCCCGCGGTAGCGCGGGCGCACGGCGTCGTCCTCCACGGCCTCCACCGCGAACTCGCCATGGCCGAAGCTGTCGGCGAGGCGCCGGCCCGGGATGACGTCGCAGGGCGCCAGCGCCCAGTCGCGCCGGCCCGTCACCGCCCCCGCGATCACCCGCACGTCGCGGGGCGAGGAGGCGGCGAAGAACGGGTTCGCGTCGAGGTTGAGGATGGTGGGCGAGGGCCGGAAGGGCGCCAGCACGTAGTCCTCGCCCTCCTGGATCAGCCCGAAGGGCACGAGATGCACGTCTCCGGCGGGCGAGAGCGTGGTGACGATGGTCTCGAGGATCAGCGGCACGCGGCTCAGCCTTCCGCGTCCGGCACGAACCGGCCGCAGACCACGCGGCCGGGCGCACCCGGCACCTGCGGCTCCTCTGGCGTCTCCGCGAGGCCCGCGACCTCCGCCCGCGCCTGCGACTCGCTCACGGTCTCGGGCGGCGCAGCGTCGGCCTCCACCGGAATTCGCGCGTCGCGGGTGCCGGGCGGCGGGCCGCCGGGACCCGAGTGCCGCGTGTGGCCGGCCTGCTTGAAGGCGGTGGTGTCCTCGGCCTCGGCCTCGGCGGCCGCGCCCCAGCGCAGGGGCTCGTCCTGGACGTAGCGCTTGCCGAGGCGCCACGCCGTCTCGGCCCGGGCCAGTTCCGCCCCAAGGTAGAAGGCGTGGGCGCCGTCGCTCGCCACGTTGAGGTCCGGGAAGAAGGCCATCGCGTCGGTGCCGACCCTGTGGATGTCGCGGTTGTAGACGTGGATGCCGTCCTCGGCCACCGCGACGCGGTAGTTCGGGTCCCGCACCTCGGCGGCCGCGGCCGCGACCTCGTCGGGTGTCTGCACGAACGGGCGCTTGTCGTGAAGTGCCAAGAGTTCCCGGCCGTAGCCCTTGGGCAGGGCCGCATCGGCCTTGGCGGCGAACATCACCCGGCGGGCGGCGTCGTGCTCCTCCACCGTGCGGCGGGTGTGGTTCGAGACCTGCACGATGAGCACGTTGCGGATCGCGAGCTCCGAGCACATGCCGACGAGGAGCGCGGTGACGCCGAGGCTGTCCGCCTCGGTGAGCTCCGTGAGGTTGCCGGTGCCCATCATCATCTCGATGTCGGGGTAGCGCTCGCGCACCGCGCGGTAGCGGGCGATCGAGTCCACGAAGCCGAAGTGGATCGGCTCGAGGATCGGGTCGGCCATGTAGGGCCGGCCCGCCCGCTCCATCCGCTCGATCGCCCGGTCGAGAGAGGGCAGGTCGTCGGGCCGCATCGGTACGAGGACCGGCAATGCGTCGGTCTCGAAGGCGAGGTCGAGGGTCTCCTCGTTGAGGCTGAGGAGGAAGTCGGCGCCGGCCCGGGCGCCGCGGCGCAACTCGTCGAGGGAGAAGGAATCGACGCTGACGCTGAGGCCGGCCTCCTTGAGGAGTCGCACGCTGTCCTCGAGGTGCGGGAAGGCGGTGTCCGGCAGGCCGCCGAGGTCGATCACGTCGGCCCCGCGGCGGGCGAGGTCGAGGCCCTTCGCGAGGATCGCCTCCGGGGTCATCCGCGAGGCGTCCACGATCTCGGAGAAGATGCGCAGGTCGTGGCGCGACAGGTCCACCTGCCGCCCCGCGAGGCCCAGATAGGCCGGCAGGTCGACGATCTCGTCGGGCCCCCGCTCCACCGGCACGCCGAAGTGGCGGGTGAGGGCCTCCGGGTTCGCGCGGCAGCGCCCGGGCAGGATGATGCGGGTCGCCCCCGCGGGGATCTCGACGCGGCGCCGGATGATCTCCTCGGTCATCAGCGCCGCGACCTTCACGCCCGCATCCGCGATGCTCCAGGCGAAGCGGTCGGCCAGCAGCCCGGCCGCCACCTTCTCGAGCCGCGCGCGGGCGAGGCGCCCGGTCACGAAGACGAGGTGCTCGGGGGCGCTCACGCGGCGGCCCGCGCGGCGGGGCCGCGGATCTCGATCGCGCCGGGAAAGCGCGCCGCGAAGGCGGGCGCCGCGGCATCGACGAGGCCGAGGCGGGCGAGGGCGGCGAGGTCGGCGCCGACAGGCACCGCGGCGGATTTCAGGATGAGGCAGCGCGCCGCTTTGAGGCGCGCGGCGAGCCAGAGCGCGAGGCTGTCCGAGGTGACGTCCCAGGTCTCGGGGATCTCGGGGTGGCCAACCTTCAACAGCAGGGGATCCCAGACCGGGACGGGCGCAAAGGCGGTCAGCGCCTCGGGGGCGTCGCAGATCGTGAGCCGCGGCTCGACGGCGCGCAGGACCTCGGCCGTCCGCCCCATCGCGTCGAGGGCGAGGCGGTGGGCGAGGGCGTCGGACAGTCCGAGCGCGGCCTGCGCCGTCCGCACGGCGTCCGCGAAGGGTCCGCCGCCCGGCACGACGAGGCAGGGTCCCTCCCGGCCCTCGACGAGGCCGCGCAGCACGTCGGCGAGGGCCGCCCGGTCGGCGAGCAGGCTTCCGCCCACCTTGACGACGCTGAGGCCGCTCATGCGGCGTCCGCCCGGGGCAGGGCCGCCAGGGCGGCGACCGCGGCGCGGATGCGGGCGGGATCGAGGGCGCGGCGGCGGTCGCCGCCCTCGCACAGCCCGCCGCGGAAACCGAGATAGCCCGGCGCATGGCCGGACAGGACCGGGATGTCGGCCACGCGCAGCGACCCGGCGAGGCCGGAGAGCAGGCCGTGCGCGCCGCAGGTCTCGGTGAAGGCCTCGAGGGCCTCCGGCGCGAGCCAGTCGCCGAGCCGCCGGCCGTCCTTGCCCAGGGTGTCGATCATCGCGCCAGCGAAGCCCGCGGCCGCGAGGGGGGCCACGGAGGGCGCCGCCGCGCCGTCCTCGGCGAACAGCACCGCCACGAGGCGGCCGGGCGCGGCCCCCGCGGCCGCCGCGAGGGGGCCCGGATGGGCGAGGTCCCCCGGCCGGACCGCGACCTTGACGTAGCCGGCGCCCGTCGCCGCCATGGCGCGAACGGTCTCCGCCATCGCCTCGGGGCCGGCGGGCTCGCCCGCCACCGCGCTCGTCACCGCGCGTCCGGCCATGGCCGCGACGATGGCCCGCACGACGTCCGTGGCCAGCGCCCCGAGGGCGCCGCGGTCCGGGTCCTTGGCGTCGATCAGGTCGGCCCCGGCGGCCAGCGCCGCGCGGGCTTCGTCGCAGCTGCGGACGCTGACGAGGAGGCGCGGCCTTGCGCCGGGGGCGGACGGGACGGGATGCATCGACGCGACAGACTTCGGAGCGGGGGCGCCGGGGGCGCCCGGACGGATCAGGACTTGTTCGGCAGGGGCTCGGCCAGCAGGCGGTTCTTCACCACCCAACGCATGGCGTGGGCCCAGGTGTCGTCGGTGTCGGCCCGGATCACCACCTGCCCGCCCCGCACCACCTTGCCGGTTCCGGCATCCGCGATGGTGACGTTGAGGTTCAGGAGCTGGTTCGAGCCGCGCTCCACATAGCCCGTCACGGCGAGATCCGCACCCAGCGTCTTCGCGATGCCGGCCGCGCAGCCCTCGCACTTGAACAGGGGCGCCTGCTTGGCGATCTCGCTCGCCTGCGGCCCGGTGTCCACGGGTTCGAGGCCGCCGCTCGCCTTGAGGGACGTGCGCAGCTCCTCCGTGACGAGGGCGAGGCGCCGCGCCTCGTCGGGCCGCGGCTTGCGTCCGCCGACCACGCCGGGGTCGGAGAACTCCACGGGGAACACGGCAGCGGTCTCGGCGGCCCACGCTCCGCTCGGCAAAGGCGAAAGGAGGCCCGCGAGGGCGAGGAGGGCGGCGCGCGCCGGCAGGCGTCGGAGCATGGACGGATCTCCCTGATGGCGGCGGCCGTGCCCGAGTGTCCGCGCCGGGCCGGACGCACGCCCCGTTAGGTCGTGCGACGGGCGAATTTGGCAATGCGCCGGGCTGTCCGAAGCGCTTACGCGGCGGGGGACGCTTAGGATTTCCTCATCTTTCAGGCGTTGAGCGCGCTGCGCGGATGTTGTTAGCGTGCCGCCCGCATGCATCATCCTGCACGAGCCCTCCGCCACGCCCTCCCGATGCTCGCCGCCCTCGCGGGGGCAGCGGCCTATCCGCCGAGCGTCTCGGCGCAGGAGCCGAGGGCGCAGGAGACGCCCCCGGCCGCACCGGCCGCCTCCGAGACGCGGATCGGCCTGATCTACCGGCCCCAGGCCGCGCCGGCCTCCTACGACGCCGAGGCGGTGCCCGAGGACGAGGGGCTCGCGGGCGCCCGGATGGGGATTGCCGACAACAACACCACCGGCCGCTTCACGAAGCAGACCTACGCGCTGGACGAGGTGGCGCTCGCCGAGGGCAGGCCGGGCGCCGTCGAGGCCGCGAAGGGCCTCGTCGCCAAGGGGATCCGCTACCTCGTGCTGGCGCTCCCGGCCGACGAGGTCCTGGCGGTGTCCGACGCCGTGAAGGGCGAGGGCGCGGTCGTCTTCAACACCGCCGCGCCCGACGACCGGCTGCGGGGCGCGGATTGTCGCGCGAACGTGTTCCACATCCTGCCGAGCCGGGCGATGCAGACGGATGCGCTGGCGCAGTACTTCACCTTCATGCGCTGGCGGAAGATCTTCCTGATCGTCGGGCCGACCGAGGCCGACAAGCTCTACGCGGAGGCCTGGCGGAACTCGGCGCGGAAGTTCGCCCTGAAGATCACCGCCGAGAAGCCCTGGACCTTCGGGCCCCTGGCCCGGGCGCGGGGCGACACGCCGACCCGCGCGGAGGCGATGGTGTTCACCCGCGGCCTCGACTACGACGTGGCGGTCGTCGCCGACGAGGAGAGCGACTGGGGCGACTACGTGCCCTACCGCACGGTCGATCCGCGGCCCGTGGCGGGCACGCAGGCCCTCGTGGCGACCACATGGGCGCCGGTGCTGGAGACCTGGGGCGCCGCGCAGGCCCAGAACCGCTTCCGGCGCCTCGCCGGCCGGCTGATGCGGCCCCTCGACTACCAGGTCTGGGCCGCGATCCGCACCGTGGGGGACGCCGCGACCGCGCGGAAGACCGCCGACCCGGCGGTGATCGGCCCCTTCCTGTCGGACCCCGCCTTCAGCCTGCCGGCCTACAAGGGCGTCTCCCTGAGCTTCCGCCCCTGGGACCACCAGATGCGCCAGCCCCTTATCGTGGTGCAGCCGAAGGCCCTGGTCTCCGTGGCGCCCGAGCAGGGCTACCTGCACCAGCGCACGCCGCTGGACACCCTCGGGACGGACCTGCCCGAGACCATCTGCAAGCTGAAGTGAGCGGGTCCTGCGTCAATCGTGATGGGCGCCCGCGGGGCCGCCGGCCTCGCCACGGGGCGCGAACGCACTACACTCCGCGCCGCAACGCGCCGCCGGCGAGCCCTGCCGGACAAGGCACGGCCGTCGGCGGCAGCGCCGGCACAGACGGGAGGACAGGAATGATCGGCTGCGTGAGAGCAGGCCTGAGGACCGGTCTCGGGACGGCGGCGCTCGCCGCCTGCCTCGTCGCCGGATCGGGCGAGGCGCGGGCCTACACGGTCTACGTCTCGAACGAGAAGGGCAACTCGGTCAGCGTGATCGACACCGCGACCCTCGCGGTGACGGGCACCTGGAAGGTCGGCCGGCGCCCCCGCGGCATCACCGTCAGCCGGGACGGCAAGGAGGTCTTCGTCTGCGCAAGCGACGACGACCGCATCGACGTGCTCGACACCGCCACCGGCAAGGTGGTGCGCTCGCTCCGCTCCGGCCCCGACCCGGAGCAGTTCATCCTCGACCGGACCGGCAACCCCCTCTACGTCGCCAACGAGGACGACAGCCAGGTCACCGTCATCGACATCGAGAAGAACAAGGTCTTGGCGGAGGTTCCCGTCGGCGTCGAGCCGGAGGGCATGGGCCTGTCCCCGGACGGGACGGTGCTCGTCAACACCTCCGAGACCACCAACATGGCCCACTTCATCGACACCAAGACCTTCCAGGTGATCGACAACGTGCTGGTCGACGCGCGCCCGCGCTTCGCTGAGTTCACGGCGGACGGGAAGTTCCTCTGGGTCTCGGCCGAGGTCGGCGGCACGGTGAGCGTCATCGACGTGGCGACCCGCCGGGTCGTCAAGAAGATTGCCTTCAAGATCCCCAGCGTGAACGACGAGGCGATCCAGCCCGTCGGCATCCGCATCACCAAGGACGGCACCAAGGCCTTCGTGGCCCTCGGCCCGGCCAACCGCGTGGCGGTGATCGACGCGAAGAGCTTTGAGGTCGAGAAGTACCTGCCCGTGGGCCAGCGCGTCTGGCAGCTCGCCTTCACGCCGGACCAGAAGATGCTGTTCACGACGAACGGCACCTCCAACGACGTCTCGGTGATCGACGTCGAGGCCGGCAAGGTGGTCAAGAGCATCCCCGTGGGCCTGCTGCCCTGGGGCGTGGCGGTCTCGCCGCAATAGGAACGGATGCCGGCACGCCCGTCAGAGGCGGCTCAGGGAGGACACTCGACGATGATGCGTACCATCCGGCTCGCGGCGCTCGGCCTCGCGGGCCTCGTCGCGGCGGGCCCGGCCCTCGGGCTCGACCTGACCAAGAAGCGGCAGAACCTGCCGGACCTCGTGCTTGGCAACGAGGAGGGCAACGACTTCGTCGTGGAGAACAAGGACATCGAGCTGGAGGCCGGAAAGGCCTACCGGCTGCGCATCGTCGCCAAGGGGCGGCAGGAATACAAATTCTACGCGCCCGAGTTCTTCCGCTACATCTGGCTCAACCAGATCGTGATCAACCACCTCGAGATCCACGGCAGCGGGCCGCCCGACCACCTCGAATTCGACGATCCCGGCGAGATCGCCATCGAGTTCGTCGCGATCAAGCCCGGCGCGTACAAGTGGGAGGCCCGCGGACTGGAGTCCAAGGGCATGACCGGAACGCTGACGGTGAAGTGATGCAGGCTCTCCACGAACCCGGCCGCCCGGCCGTCCGGCGGCGCGCAACCGCCGCGGCGGCCCCCGCCGCCCTCCTCGCGGCCCTCCTCGCGGCCCCGCTCCTTACGGCCCCCGCCAGGGCCGACGACAAGGCCGCCTGCGCGGAGGGGATCGCGATGATCCGCGAGGCCCTCGCCAAGGCGCCCCCCGAGGCCGCCCAGCCCAAGCTCAAGAAGGCCTTGCGGGTCGCGGAGCGCGAGCAGGGCGAGGGCGAGTTCGACGAGTGCCTCGACGCGGTGGGCGACGCCAAGCGGGCGCTCGGCCGGTGAGCGCGGCCGAGGCTCCGGCCCTCGCCGTCCTCGGGGTCGGCCACCGCTTCGGCGCGCGCGCGGCCCTGACCGACGTCTCGATCACCGTCGAGCGGGGGCGCTTCATGGCGCTCCTCGGCCCGAACGGCGCCGGCAAGACCACCCTGTTCTCGGTGGTCACCCGCCTCTACGCCAACCAGGAGGGCCGGGTCGCGATCTTCGGGCATCCCCTCGACCGGGAGCCGTCGCGGGCGCTCGCCCGCCTCGGCGTGGTGTTCCAGGCCCGCACCCTCGACACCGACCTCACCGTCGAGCAGAACCTCCTCTACCACGCGAGCCTGCACGGCATCGCCCGGGGCGCCGCCAAGGCCCGGATCGCGACGCTGCTCGACCGGGTGGGCCTGAGCGACCGGCGAGGCGAGAAGGTCCGCACCCTGTCCGGCGGGCAGTCGCGCCGCATCGAGATCGCCCGCTCCCTGGTCCACCGCCCGAGCCTCCTGCTCCTCGACGAGCCGACTGTGGGACTCGACCTCGAATCCCGCGCCGACATCGTCGCCATCGTCCGGGCGCTCGTGCGGGAGGAGGGGCTGTCGGTGCTCTGGGCGACGCATATCTTCGAGGAGATCGAGCCGGGCGACGACGCCGTCGTGCTGCATCGCGGCCGGATCGTCGCGCGGGGCCGGGCCGGGACGATCGGCGCGGCCGACGAATCCCTGGAGGCCGCCTTCCGGCGCCTCGTCGCGGAGCCGAAGGCCGCCTGAGACCGCAACGATGCCCGAAGCCGAGCCCCGCGAGATGCCCCGATGAGCACGCCCGTCCCCACCGCCGCGCAGGACCGAGCGGCACAGGCCGGCGCCGGTGCGACCACCGGCCGGGCCGAGCGCGGCGCGAGCCATCTCGGCCGCCTCGACGCGCTGGGCTACCTGATCTGCCTCGGCGGCATCGTCCGGCGGGAGCTCCTGCGCTTCTTCAACCAGAAAGAGCGGTTCTTCTCCGCCCTGGTGCGGCCCCTCGTCTGGCTGTTCATCTTCGCGGCGGGCTTCCGCAACACCCTCGGCGTCTCGATCGAGCCGCCCTACCAGACCTACGTGCTCTACGAGGTCTACGTGGTGCCGGGGCTCGCCGTGATGATCCAGCTCTTCAACGGCATGCAATCGTCCCTCTCGATGGTCTACGACCGCGAGGTCGGCTCGATGAAGGTGCTGCTGACCTCGCCCTATCCGCGCTGGCTGCTGCTGCTGGCCAAGCTGATCGCCGGCGTCACGGTCTCGATCGTCCAGGCCTACACCTTCCTGGCGGTGGCCTACTTCTGGGAGACCGACATCCCGACGATCGGCTACGTCGCGGCGCTGCCGGCGTTCCTGGCCTCCGGCCTGATGCTCGGCGCGATCGGCCTGTTCCTGTCCTCGCTGGTGCGGCAGCTCGAGAACTTCGCGAGCGTGATGAACTTCGTGATCTTCCCGATGTTCTTTGCCAGTTCCGCCCTATATCCGCTCTGGCGGATCCGGGAATCGAGCGAGACGCTCTACTGGATCTGCGAGCTCAACCCCTTCACCCACGCGGTGCAGCTCGTCCGCTTCGCCCTCTACGGGCAGTTCGAGCCCCTGGCCTGCGCGGTGGTGATCGGGACGACGCTCGCCTTCTTCACCCTTGCCGTGATCGCCTACGATCCGGGCCGCGGCATCATGGCCCGGCGGGGCGGACCGGCCGGAGACACCGCATGACCCGACACCTCCTCCCCAGCCTCGGCGTGCTCGCCCTCGGCTTCCTGGCCGTGGTGCCGGCCGCGGCCCAGCCCCGGATCGACCCGGACTGGCCCTGCGTCCAGCGCAAGGTTCCGAATCTCAGTGCCGGCCAGTTCTGGACCGGGCCCGACATCGAGGCCGCAGGCCCCTGGGGCGACGACACCGATGCGGCGGTGCTCGCCCAGAAGATCGCATCGCGCCGCACCGAGCTGAAGGACGTGGACGGCCTCCTCGACGCGTACGTCGCCAAGGTCGGGCCTGAGGGCAAGGCCAAGGGCCTGACCCACGTCTACGCGGGCGTCTTCGAGGTCATCAACGGCGAGCGCGACAAGGTGATGAGCGGCATCGGCCGCTACGCCCAGGGTCAGCGCCGGATGGCCGAGCGCATCCGCGAGGAGGCCGACAAGATCAGCGAGACCAAGGACGCGCCGACCGGCGCGGATGCCCGCGAGCTCCCCAAGGAGCAGTCGGAGCTGGAGACCCGCTTCGCCTGGGACCGGCGCATCTTCGACGAGCGCAAGCAGTCCCTGACCTACGTCTGCGAGGTGCCCCAGCTCCTGGAGCAGCGCCTCGGCGAGATCGCCCGCAGGATCCAGGCGCGGCTCTGATCCCCCATCCGCACGCCTCGGTTGCGTGCGGCCTCTCGCCTCAACCCCCGATCCGAACTCGCCCCCGGCAGGGGTGTTACCTCCCCGATCCCTCCCGGGCCGGCATCGGACGATGCCCGGGAGCCAACAATCCGGGAGACACACCTGATGCGGTTCTCGTACCTGCTGCCCGCCACGCTGGCCCTCGTGGTCGTCGCGGGCCCGGCCCTCGCCACGCCCTGCGCCGACGAGATCTCGACGCTGGAGCGGCGCCTGAACAGCGCGGGCGCCGAGAAGGTGACGGGCAAGGAGCCGCCGGGCGGTGCGACCTCCTCGAACTCCGAGAAGGCCCTCGACAAGCCGCCGGCCGGCAAGCCGAGCGATCCGTCCACCACCGCCACCGCGGGCGGCGTCGCCGAGGCGAAGTCCCTCGTCCAGAAGGCCCGTCAGGAGGATCAGGCCGGCAACGCCGACGCCTGCCGCGACACCATCCTGAAGGCCAAGGAGAAGGCCGGCGCCCTGCCGTAGGCCGAGCCGCCAGGACGCTCGAACGGGACGCTCGAACGGGAAGGCCCCGCTCCTCGCCGAGGAGCGGGGCCTTCCCGCGTAATCGGGGCCGGAAGCCGCAGCCTCAGTAGGCGTTCTCGGTCTTCAGGAGGGCGAAGGGCGTCGTCACGAGGATCTGCAGGTCGAACAGGACGGACCAGTTCTCGATGTAGTGGAGGTCGTGCTCGACGCGCCGCTGGATCTTCTCGCTGGTGTCGGTCTCGCCGCGCCAGCCGTTGATCTGGGCCCAGCCGGTTATGCCGGGCTTGACCTTGTGGCGCGCGAAGTAGCCGTCGACGACCTGATCGTAGAGGGTGTTGGCGGCCTTCGCCTGCACCGCGTGGGGGCGGGGGCCCACCAGGGAGAGGTCGCCCTTCAGGACGTTGACGAGCTGGGGCAGCTCGTCGAGGGACGTCTTGCGGATGAAGCGCCCGACCGGCGTGACGCGGGGGTCGCCCTTCGTCACCTGCCGGGCCGCGGCGGCATCGCACTGGTCGACGAACATGGAGCGGAACTTCAGGACCTCGATCACCTCGTTGTTGAAGCCGTGCCGCTTCTGGCGGAACAGCACCGGCCCCCGCGACGTCAGGCGGACGGCGAGCGCCACGCAGAGCATCACCGGCGAGAGGGCGACGAGCAGGAGCGCCCCCACGACCCGGTCGAACACGCCCTTCACCACCACGTCCCAGTCGGCGATCGGCTTGTCGAACACGTCGAGCACCGGCACGGCGCCCAGGTAGGAATAGGCGCGCGGGCGCAGGCGCAGCTTCGTCGCGTGGGCCGAGAGGCGGATGTCGATGGGCAGCACCCAGAGCTTGGCGAGCATCTGCAGGATGCGGGCCTCGGCCGAGATCGGCAGGGTGAAGATGATCAGGTCGAGGCGGGTCGAGCGGGCGTAGCCGACGAGGTCGCTGACGCTGCCGAGCTTGGGATGCCCCGCGACCGATTCGGCCGAGCGCTCGTCGTTGCGGTCGTCGAAGACGCCGACCACGCGGATGCCCGTGTCGCTCTCCTTCTCGAGGGCCGCGATCAGCTCCTCGGCGATCGGCCCGCCGCCGACGATGGCGGTGCGCCGGTCGAAGCGCCCCTTGCGGGTCTCGGCGGCGATGAATTGGGCCAGCGCGAAGCGGCCGGCGAGCAGCAGCGCGAGGCCGCCCGTGAAGGTGCTGGCGAGCCAGACCCGCGAGTAGGCATCGGAGATCTTGGCCAGCACCATCAGGGCGGCGACGCTGAGGAAGGCCAGGATCCAGCCCGCCGTGATCTTGAGGGCCGTCCGGTAGAAGGCCCGGAAGGCGCCGATCCGGTAGGTGCCCGCCGACTGGAACAGACCGACGGCGGCGCCCGCCACCGCGAGGATGGCGGCGAGGTAGGGAAGGCCGAAGGGCACGACGCCGCGCAGGCGGACCTGGTGCATCACCAGGCCGACGCCGACGATGAGCGCGAACTCCCCCATCCGCACGGCTCCGGCCAGCACCACCGGCGAGATCGCGGCAGCCGCGGGCGAGGCAGGGCGGGCGAGGGGCAGCGCCCCGGCGCCGGGGTCGGGCTCCCCCGCCGCCTTGAGAAGGTCTCTGACGTCGAACGCACTCATGGACCGCTTCCGGGCAGGATGCGGCCCCCTCGTGCCGCGCGAGCCACTCTCGCAATTTGCGTTGTGCGAAACCTTAAGGCCGAGGCACGATCGCCGCGCGGAAGCCTCTGGTCTTTGGTTTGTGGGGACAACCAAGACTCGAAACGCTCATTCGTGCGCGGGTTCGGCACGGAGCCTGCGGATCGGGTGCCGTGGCCTCCGGCACGGCCGGCGAGGCACAGACGGCAGCGCGAGGCGAGCATCGCGCCGGTTCAGATCGCTGCCTCGGGCCGCTCCACCGTTGGGTCCTCAGCCGGCCCGCAGCAGCAGGGCGATCGCCGCCACGATCATCACCCCGAAGGTCGCCAGGATGCCGCCGCCGCGACAGGCGAACTGGCGCGGGGAATTCTTCGGCGCGAGCATGCCGAACGGGTGGGCGAGGCGGGCGACGAGGAGGACGAGGAGGAGGCCCTGGACCAGCCCGCGGCCGCCGCCGCCCGCCTCCAAGAGGGCGACGAGCAGGAGCGCGAAGGGCACGTACTCGCCGAAATTCCCGTGGGCCCGGATGCGCTTCTGAAGGTCCGGGTCGTCGCCGTCGCCGTGAAGGACGTCGCCCGAGAGGCGGCCGGCCACCACCCAGCCGGCGAGGCCGACGTAGAGGAGCGCGAGCAGCGCCGCGTAGAACGCGGTGGTCGCCGGGAAGATCATGGGCGGGCCGTCTCCGAAGGGCTTGCGCGGGGTGCGGGGACCCCCGGGTCGCCGCGCTCCCGCGCACAACAGGGCGCGCCGCAGGCCCGTTCCGCGGCGCGGGATGACGTGGTCGTGAACGGCGCCTCAGCGCGCCGTGCCGGGCAGCCCGGCCGCGCGGGGCTCCGCGGCCCGCGCCCGGGCCCGGAACGCGGCGGCGTAGCCGGACAGGACGTTGGCGCCCATCCGGTCCATGGAGAAGTTGCGCCGCACGGAGGCGCTGAGGGCCTCGAAGCGGTCCTTCAGGGCCTCGGGCCGCTCGTCGAGGAGCCGCAGGATCGCGTCCTTGAGGGCGAGGGCGTCGCGGGGCGGAACGAGGTCGCTCGCGGCCGCGCCGAAGATCTCCGGGATGCCGCCGACATCCGTGGCGACCAGGGGGCGGGCGGCTGCGGCCGCCTCAAGCACCACGTAGGGCAGGGACTCGGCCAGTGATGGCACCACCATGATGCGCCCCCGGGCCAGCACCGGCCGGATCGGCTGGGCGGGCTCGAAGGCCACGGCCTCCGCGAGCCCGAGCGCCGCCGCGCGCAGGCGCAGCGCCTCCGCGTCGGGGCCGGAGCCGACCATCAGGAGGCGTAGCGGTCGTCCGGCAGCGTGCAGGTGCGCGAGGGTCTCGAGCAGGACCGGCAGGCCCTTGGCCTCGCGCAGCTCACCGACGTAGAGCAGGTCGAAGGCGTCGGGCGCCTCGGCCACCGGCTCGAACTCGGCCGCCGAGAGGCCGTTGTGAACGATGCGGCTGATCCGCCCTTCCATGCCCACGTAGGCGCGATGGCGCCCGGCCACGTAGGCGCTCTCGAAGAGGAAGACGTCGGTGCGGCGCGCCAGCACCGCCTCGGCGCCCATGTAGACCCGGTGGAGCAGCGAGCCGGGCTGGTAGTTGTAGGAGCCGCCGTGCGGGGTGTAGGCGCGCACCACGGGGCGCCCGCCGGTCCGGACCGGTGCGAAGCGGGCGTAGACGCCGCCCTTGGCCCCGTGGCCGTGCAGCACGTCGGCCCCCACCGCCTCGGCCCGCCGGGCGGTGGCCCGCAGGGCCGCGAGGTCGGTCGGATGCGGGTTGCGCCGCATCGGCAGCCGCGTGACCCCGAGGGCGAGGACGGGCGCGAGCGCCGCAAGCGCCTGCTCGGCCCGCTCGCCGCCCGTGAGGGCGTCGCAGACGATCCCGACCTCGTGGCCGGCCGCCGCCTGCAGGCGGGCGAGGTCGACGACGTGCCGGAACAGGCCGCCGACCGGGGCCCGGAAGACGTGCAGGATCCGGTGGGGCGGGGCGGCCTCGAACGGACTGATGCGCGCGCCGCGCGCGCCGACGTCGACGGCCGCGCCGTCCGTGCTGGCGAGGATCGAGGGTCGAGTGGTCACGGCGCAATCCTCCGGGCGAACCGGCGGGGCGGCGACCTCGCGGGCCGGCCGTCACCCGTCGGGCGGGCATGGCGCCACTCTTCCGGGGGCGGGGTGCGTGCGAGGTTAAGGCGCGCGCCCGGCGCGGCCCGCGGGCCGGTCTTTGCGGCCGGAGGGTAAGCGGCGGGCTAACGCGATTCCGACAAGGCTGAGCCGCGGGACCGGCCCGCCTCCGCCGGGCTCCTCAGAAGAAGCGCTCCTTGACCACGATGGTGTCGCCCGGGCGCACCGGGTAGGTCATCGGCACGATGCCGGAGACCATGTTGCCCTTGGTCTCGCGGGTGAGCACCGCATAGTCGCGGGCGGCGCGCGGGCCGAAGCCCGCCGCGATCGCCACCGCGGTCTCCACCGTCATGCCGTTGACGAAGGGGTACTGGCCCGACGTCGTGACCTCGCCGAGGATGTAGAAGGGGCGGTAGGCGTCGACCTCGACGGTGACGTGCGGCTCCCGCACGTAGCCGGCCGCGAGCTTGGCCTCGATGGTGCGAGCGGCCTCGCCCGTGGTCTGGCCGCCGATGCCCACCGTGCCGATCAGCGGCATGGCGATGCGGCCGGCCCCGTCCACCGCGTAGATGTTCGAGAGGTTGTCCTGGCCGAACACGATCACGCGCAGCCGGTCGCCGGCCGCGAGCGTGTAGCGGGCACCGATCGAACCGGTGCCGGTGGCGTCGAGGGCGGCGGTCCGGAAATCGGGACGCAGGCAGCCCCCGAGGGCGAGGCTCGACGTGAGTGCGAGGAGGAGTGCGCGCCGGTTCATCACCACTGCCGCCGTGTTGGCCTGAGCGTCCACGGGTAGGGCGATATGGTTAAGGAAAGCTGACGTCCCGCATCGGACCGGCCCCGGGACGCGGGATCTTAACGCTCAGGCAACCTTAACGGGATTTACTGCCCGCAATGCCGACCCTCGGCCACCGGTCAACTGTCCGGGTGTCGAACGGCCCTGCGTGAAGACCCGCCCATGTCCCGTATCGGTCAAAGCCCCGTCGCCGAGCGCGCGAGCGAGGGTCTCGCCCTCCCGCAGATGCTGGCCGTGCTGCGCCGCTCCTGGGCCTGGATCGCCGTGCCGACGGTGCTGGCGGGGGCCGCGGCGGTCGCCTTCGTGCAGGTCGTGCCCCCTCGCTACACCGGCGAGGCCAAGGTGTTGCTGGAGAGCCGGGAGGCCGCCTTCACGCGGACGGCGGCCGAGCGCGGCGAGCAGGCCGCGCCGATCGACGAGCAGGCCGTGGCGAGCCAGGTCCAGGTGGCGATGTCGCGCGACCTCGCGCGGGAGGCGATCCGCCGGCTCAAGCTCGTCGGCAACCCGGAATTCGACCCGAGCGCCGGCGAGCCCGGCCCGGCCAAGCGCGTGCTGATGATGCTCGGCCTGGGGCGCAACCCCCTCGACCGCCCGGCCGAGGACCGGGTGCTGGAGAGCTACTTCGAGCGGCTCCTCGTCTACCCCGCGGGCAAGTCGCGCATCCTCACCGTGGAGTTCCGCTCCCGCGACCCGGAGCTCGCCGCGCAGGGCGCCAACACCGTCTCCGAGCTCTACCTCGCCTCGCTGGAGACCGCGAAGACCGACACGGCGCGCTACGCCTCGACTTGGCTCGGCGGCAACATCGAGGGCCTGCGCAAGCGCGTGGCCGAGGCCGAGGCCCGGGTCGAGACGTTCCGGGCCAAGCACGGGCTGATCGGCGGCAGCCCGAGCCAGCCCCTCACCGGCCAGCAGCTCGGCGAGCTGTCGAGCCAGCTCTCGCAGGCCCGCACCCTCCGGGCGGACCTCGCCGGCCGGGTGAAGGCCATCAAGGAAATGATCAAGGACGGGCGCGCCTTCGAGATCGGCGAGGTCGCCAACAACGACCTGATCCGCCGCACGGTCGAGAGCCGCATCGCCCTCAAGGCGCAGCTCGCCCTGGAGTCGCGCACGCTGCTGCCCGCGCATCCGCGCATCAAGGAGCTGACCGCGCAGGTCTCCGACCTCGACCAGCAGATCAAGGCCGCGGCCGAGCGCATCGTGCGGACCCTGGACAACGACGCCAAGATCGCGGGCGCCCGCGTGGACAGCCTGCAGGCGGCAGTGGACGGGCAGAGCGACGTCGTCGCCAAGGGCAACACGAGCGAGATCCAGCTCCGCGCGCTGGAGCGCGAGGCGCGGGTGCAGCGCGACCAGCTCGAATCCTACCTCTCGCGCTTCCGCGAGGCTGCGGCGCGCGACGCCGAGGGCGCGGCCCCGGCCGATGCCCGCATCGTCTCCCGCGCGGTGACGCCCGAGACGCCGTCCTTCCCCAAGAAGGTGCCGACGATCGCCTTCGCGACGCTCGTGGCGCTGCTCCTCTCGGCCGGCGCGGTCCTCGGCCGCCACCTCCTCGCGGAGCCCCCGCGCCCGGACCGGGTCGAGCCCCGCCTCGGCCCCGTGCCGGACGAGGGCGCGGCTCAGCCGCTCCCGGAGCGCCGGGTGTTCGCCTTCCCGGAGGCGGCTCCCCCGAACGCCTGGGCCCGGATGGCGGGCTTCACCTACGAGAACAACCTCACCGCGATGGCCGCCTATCGCAGGCCGATCGCGGACGCGCAGACCGAGGCGACTGCCACCGCGGCGGAGTCCCGGCCCGAGGCTTCGCCCGCCGCCCCGCCGGCGCCCCGTCCGGCGCCCGGCTTCGACCTCGACCCGCTGATCGCCCGCCTCGGGGAGGCGCCCCGCCGCAATGCCGGCACCACCCTCCTGATTGTCGAGACCGCGGCACCGCGGGGCGGGCAGGATTTCGTGACGAGCCTCGCCGAGGCCCTCGCGGCCCGCGGCGGCGCGCTCCTGGTTGACCTCGACGGCCCCCTCGACGACGAGCCGGGCCTCACGGACCTCGTCGCCGGCGAGGCGGACTTCCCCGAGGTGATCCGCGCGGCGCGGGGCTCACGCCTCCACCGGGTCTCCACCGGTCTCGTCGAGACCGACGTGCTGTTCGGCGAGAGCCAGGCGCTGGGCATCGCGGTCGATGCCATGGCGGAGGCCTACGCCTGGGTGGTCTGCCGCCTGCGGGCCGGCACCGACCACGACCTCCTGGCCCTGGCGGCGTCCCACGTCGACAGCGTCGTGATCGCCACGAACGCGGCCGCAGACGATCCAGCCCTCGTCGCCCTCTACGGGCTGGTCGAGCGCGCGGGCACCGGCCAGGTGCTTGTCGCCCAGGATCACCACACCGCGCCCGACGCCGACGCACTGCCGCTGCGCCGCTCGGCGGCGTGACCAGCAGGTTGCGGCGCCGCCGGCCTCGGCCGCCAAGTCCTCACCCCCGCACGCGCAGCATCCGCAGGCGTTGCACGAGCCCACGTAGGCGCCGGCTACCCTTGACGCGTCGCTTGAGGCGCGTGCGCAGGCGCGCGGCGAGCCCGAAGGCGTGGCCGCGCAGGGTGACGGGCAGGATCGCGTCGACCAGCGCGATGGTCTCGTCGCAGACGCTCGCCTTGTAGCGGGCCTCCCCGACCCCGAGGTCGAGGGCTTGCCGGCCCCGGGCGGTCTGCTCGGCCACGAGGTGGTGCAGGAGCAGATCGCCCGGGCTGAACCGGGCGATGGCCGGGTCGCCGTCGAAGGCCGTGAACATGCCGCTGTAGCGGCCGCCGTCGACCGCGCCGCCGAAGCTCGCCAGCACCCGGCCGTCCTCGCGGACCACCAGGGCGTGGAGCTCCACGGCCGGCGCGTCCCCGGCCGTCGCCGCGGCGAGGAAATGGCGGATGGGCGCGCCCGCGTAGGGATCGCCGACGCCGAGGCTCGCGAAGCGCGCGGCCTTGTGGGCGTAGAAGCCCGCCAGGATTCGCTCGGCCTCCTCGCGCGTCTCGGCCCGCCGGTAGGCGAGGGGCCCCACCGCCTCCGCGAGGCGCTTCTCCTTGGTGCGCAGCTTCTTGCGGGCATCCGCGCTGAAGGCCCGGCGCAGCGTCGCGTCCGGGTCCGGGCCGAGCATCAGGCCGTAGCCGTTGCTGGCGGCCGGCTCGCCCCCGAGCGCGAGGGGGTTCACGGCACCGTCCCAGGCCACCGGCTGGTGGGCGAGGTGGAAGACGTCGATCCCGGCGGCCCGGCCCGCCTGCGCGAGCGCCTCCGCGATCGCAGCGGCGGGGAGCGCCGCGGCCTCCCGCGAGGCGAACAGGGGGAGATGGTAGTTCGCATGGGTGCCGCCGACGACCCGAGCGACCCGCACCCCGCCCTGGCGCGCCACCACCAGGGGCAGCAGCATCCGCGGACGGCCGGCGGGGTCGCGCAGCACCACGATCCGGAGGTCGCCGCGCGCGCTGCCGGAGCGGACGAACGCCGCCACCCAGTCGAAGCGCTGGTAGGGGCTGCCGAGGCAGCCCGGCTCGGCCTCGATGCTCCGCCAGAGGACTTCCGCCGCCGCCAGCGCGGAGAAGATCTCCGCGCTGAGGCCGCTACGGGTCCGCGCCTGCGCCATTCCGGCCATCGGGACCTCCTGAACCAATGCGGCCATCCCCGCCTCCCTGCCCGTCCGCGTCCAATCGGCGGGGAGGTTGCCCGGGGCTGCCCTAAGCGCCCGTGTACGGGACGGGTCCGTCTTCGGCCGTGGGTAACGAAACCTTGTGAGGGAGGGGATTACGGCTACCCATGAGTTCAGGGAGCGGGCCGCCATGCTGTCCTCCGCCAATCGCCACCGCCTGTTCGGTGCAGGTTTCGGCCTCGTCCGGGCCACCGGGGCCGACCGCTGGCTCGCACCGGCCGCGCGGGGCCGGGGGCTGATCCTCACCTTCCACCACGTCACGCCGGAGCCGCCGGGCGCCTTCGCGCCGAACCGGCTCCTGGCCATCACCCCGGCCTTCCTCGACCGGACGCTGACGCAGCTGCGCGCCCGAGGCTTCGATCTCGTCGGCCTCGATGCGGTGCCGGCGCGCCTTGCGGGGGATGCGGAGCGCCCCTTCGCGGCCCTGACCTTCGACGACGGCTACCGCGACAATGCGGAGCACGCCGCCCCAGTGCTCGCCCGCCACGGCGCGCCCTGGACGCTGTTCGTGGCGAGCGACTTCGCCGGGGGCCGGGGCCGCCTTTGGTGGATCGAGCTGGAGCGGGCGGTGGCACGCCTCGACCGGGTAAGCCTCGGCCCGCTGGAGCTGCCGGCCCGCAGCCCGGCCGAGAAGGCGCGCGCCTTCGAGATCCTCTATCGGGCCTTGCGCGCCGGCCCGGAGGATCGGCTTCTCGACGGGATCGCCGCGCTCTGCCGGGCGGCCAGCTTCGCCCCCGGGGGCTTGGCGGCCGAGCTTTGCCTCTCCTGGGACGACCTGCGCACGCTCGCCCGCGATCCTGCCGTGACGATCGGGGCGCATACCTGCTCGCATCCGATGCTGGCCAAGCACGATCCCGACACCGTCGCCCGCGAAGTGACGGCGAGCCGCGCCCGCATCGCGGCCGAGCTCGGGCGGCCCGTGCGCCACCTGTCCTACCCGGTGGGGGATCCGAGCTCGGCGGGCCCCCGCGAGTTCGCCCTCGCCCGCACGCTCGGCTTCGCGACGGCGGTGACGACCCGGCCCGGCCATCTCTTCGGCGCGCATGCCGGCCACCTGCACGCTCTGCCGCGGGTCTCCGTGAACGGCTGCCACCAGACCGAGGCGGCCCTGGCGGGCCTCCTCTCGGGCGTGCCGTTCCTGGCCTGGAACCGCGGCCGGCGCGTCAATGTCGAGTGAGGCTCAGCGCCGCCGGCGCCGGCGGTAGGAGCCGCTGCCCTCGCCGCCCACCGTGAAGCTCGCGCTCTGCCGCCCGCGGCGCCCGTAGCGGTGACGCCCGCGCCGGCTTCTGCCGAGCTCCGGCACGAGGTCCTCAGCCTCCGGGATCGACGTCGCCGCGTTGGCCGTGGTGGCCGCCGCCGCGGGTGCCGCCATCGGCGCCCCGTCCGCCCCGCCGCCCGCGATGTTCTTCGCGGCCGGCCCGAACATCGCCAGGCACTGGTTGTAGGCGAGATCGTTCTTCAGACGCTCGCACTCGGCCATCGAGCGCGGCGCAGCCTCGGCGGCCGCGGCGGCGGGCGCGAGGACGAGCAGCAGGACGAGGCCGAGACGGCGCGGCGAGGAGCGGGGCATGAGGCGGCGGCGGCACTCGGAAGCGGGTGAGCGAGCGGGGTTCGGCCGCTTCTCGCCCCGGAGTGCGGCGAAAACGAGGGTTTCGCGCGCCCGCTCAGGGATCCGGCCGCTCCATCCACCGGATCAGCGGCATCAGGGGGAAGATCCAGGCGATGCCGAGGATGCAGTAGGCGATCGTCTGCACCAGCGCGGGGGCCTGCGAGATGCGGCTGTCGGCCAGCGCCATCGCGAGGGGCGCGTAGACGATGACGACGGCCAGGATCGTGATCGTCCCGACGAGGGTGCGGGTGCGGCGGCGCATCGGGCCGGGCTCCGGTGGTTGGTGCGGGGCGGCGGACTCCCGAGCCGCCCGCCGGGTGCCGGACGGCTCCGGGCCGTCCGGCGGTCCCGCGAGGGCTAAGGGGCCGCGCGCCGGTTGGCAACCGCCGGCGGCTGCGGCACCAGCGTGCGTTGCCGTGCCGTGCGGGCTTGTCTACGCCCTCCGGGAGTTTGAGCGGGTGCCCGACGCCCGCCGAGGCGAGGACAGCATGACGACAGCCGCCCGGGCACCCCGCAATCCGGTCCGCACCTGGCTCTACCTCCTGGCCGCCCTGGTGGTGGCGATGGTGGCGGTCGGCGGGGCGACGCGGCTGACGGGCTCGGGCCTGTCCATCACGGAGTGGCGCCCGGTCACCGGAGTGGTGCCGCCGCTCTCCGCCGAGGCCTGGGCGGCGGAGTTCGACCGCTACAAGGGCACCCCCCAGTACCAGATCCTGAACCAGGGCCTGGGCCTGTCCGACTTCAAGGTTCTCTACGCCTGGGAGTGGGGGCACCGGCTGCTCGGCCGGATCGTCGGGCTGGTCTTCTTCCTGCCACTGGTCTGGTTCTGGTGGCGGGGCCGGCTCGGCCGCCGCCTGGGCCTCGGCCTCCTCGGGCTCGGGATCCTCGGGGGCCTGCAGGGGGCGATCGGCTGGATCATGGTCGCCTCGGGCCTCCAGCCGGGCATGACGGCGGTGGCGCCCCTGAAGCTCGCGCTGCATCTCACCACCGCGAGCCTGATCCTGGCCGGCCTCGTCTGGCTGGCCGCCGGCGAGCGCCGCGACGCGGTGCCGGCAGCCCCGGCGCGGCTGCGGCGGAGCGCCTACGCCCTGCCGGTGCTGGTGCTCGTGCAGATCTTCCTCGGGGGCCTGGTGGCGGGCTCGCATGCGGGCCTCGTCTACAACACCTGGCCCACCATGAACGGCGACCTCGTCCCGCCCGTCGAGAGCCTGTTCGCGGTCAAGCCCTGGATCGAGAACTTCATCGACAACGATGCCCTCGTGCAGTTCAACCACCGGCTCACCGCCTACCTGATCGTGCTGGCGGCCCTCCTGCACGCCTTCGACGCTAGGCGGGCGGTGCCCCGCAGCGGCACCGCCCGGCGGGCCACCGGCATCGCCGCGCTGACGCTCGCGCAGGCCGGCCTCGGCATCGCGACCCTGCTCCTCGGTGTGCCGCTCTGGGCCGCCCTCGCGCATCAGGTCTTCGCGATGGCGGTGCTCACCATGGCGGTGGTGCATGCGCGCCTCGGCCGCGGCCTGCCGGCGGCCGTCGTACCGCAGCGCGGCGGCACCGCGGTGCCGTTCGGGTTCGAGGCCCTGGCGGGCTCGCGGCCCTGAATGCCGACGCGGCCTCAAGCTTGCATAGTCCGAAATTAGTACAGGCCGATGCCCGATACCGGGCGTTGTTGCTTTGCAAACACGCATTCTGCACAGCAACAGATTTCACCATGACAGCGAAATGACGGGGATAAGCGTCCGATCCGCAGTCTTCGCGCGGAACGACTTTGGCTCGAAAAGCTTAAGGTCAGCACGTTGCAGGAGGCAGAGATGTTCCTGGCAGAGGATGGACGACCGCTGTCGGTAAGTTGGAACTACACCCGCCGTGAGATGATGGCCGACGGTGTGGTCCATTGCGTTGGGGTGGTGCTGGGTCTAGCGGGCGCCGTCACCCTGATCGCGCTGGCCGCCACCGCCCACCTCGCCTGGGAGAGCCGGGTGGCGGTCGTCGTCTACGCCACCGCGATGGTCTCGATGCTGGCGGTCTCCGCGACCTACAACCTCTATCCGGTCTGCCCCCGGAAGTGGCTCCTGCGACGGGCCGACCACGCCCTGATCTACCTGATGATCGCCGGCACCTACACGCCGCTCGTGGCGCTGGTCGGCACGGGCTGGTCCGCCTGGGCGCTGCTCGCCTTCATCTGGCTGGTCGCCGGCATCGGGATCGCCGTCAAGCTCCTGCTGCCCGGCCGCTACGACCGGCTGTCGATCGGCCTCTACCTGCTGCTCGGCTGGAGCGGTCTCCTGGCCTACGAGTCGGTGATCGCGGCCCTGCAGCCCACCGCCCTGTGGCTCCTCGCCATCGGCGGGCTGCTCTACTCGGTCGGCGTCGTCTTCCACGTCTGGCGGACGCTGCCCTTCCAGAACGCGATCTGGCACGCCTTCGTGCTCGTCGCCACCGCCTGCCATTACGGCACGGTCTGGGCGAGCCTCTCGGGCGCGACTGGCGCCTGACGGCGCGATCCCGCGCCGTGGGGCCTCAGGGGTTCGTTGTCCAGGGATTGATGACCCGCACCGCCACCTGCTCCGCGGCCGGCTCGGCAGCATCGATCTTCGCGGGCGCGTTGCGCTTGAGGCGGGCGATCATGCGCCGTGCCTCCTCGGCCGGCAGCGCGCCCACGGGCGTGATCATCGCGGCAAGCAGGCGGCGGGTCTTGCGGTCAAGGTAGGGCGAGCGCTCCGCGGGCTCGAAGTCGCGCATCGCGTGCACCTTGTCCCGCGCGGAACCGGAGAACACCCGCGCGCCGTCCTTCAGCACCACGATGTCGCCCGGCCTCAGGGTCTCGTCCCGCATCAGGGCCGCGGCGGCACCGGCCTTCATGTCGAGGGGCTTCTGGCGGTCCGTGACGCGGATCGCGAGGGGCTCGGATTTCGGCAGGGCGGCGTAGCGCGTCCTCAGGCGGGGCTTGCCGGCGCGGCGGGCGCGGTAGGCGTCCGGGGCGTAACCGGGCACCGGGGCGAATTGCGGGACCGGCTGCGGCGCTGCCTGAGGGGCTCCGAAGAGCTGGCCGAGCAGGCCGCCGAGGGCGTCCTGGGCGGCCGCGCCGTGCACGGCCGTGCCGAGCAGGAGGCCGGCCGCCGCCGCCGTGAACAGGGCGCGGCGCGGCGCGCGACGGGCATGGATCTCTGACATCTCGTCCCCTCCGGAAAGCGCGGGCGACGCGCAAGTCCGGCCCGGGGTCCGCACGGAAGCGGTGCGGCGGGCACCTGCGGCGGCGCGTCCCACTTTTAACGGCAGGTTAACCGGGACAGTTCCGGGGAGGATGTGACCAAAAGTTGTACCGTGCGCGCCCCTGAAACCGGCTCAGGCCGGGGCCGCCTCGTCGCCCTCGCCAATGCAGTCGAGGGCACGCTCCACCGCGGTCACCGCGTCGAGGAGGTGCTGCACTGTCCGCTGGACCTCCAGGCTCGGGCGGCCCATGGCGGCGGCGCGGGCGCTGACGTCCTCGAGCTGCTCGAGGAGGCCGAGGAGATCGCCCGCGACGGCCACGACCTCGCAGCGGGCAAGCTGCGCGGCGGGCTGGCGCTGGCGGAAGGTCAGGACGTTGCTCATCGGCGCAGATTGTGTCCCGAAGCGGCGCGGATTCGCCAGACCCCGCCGGGGGTCCTCCACACGATTGGCCGCCGGCCGATGCGCCGATGCCGCGGATTGGTGAGTTTTCCGTGGCGGCCCGGCCTCACCTTGCCCCGAACCGGTTCACGCGCCGGTGAGGGGCGCTTGACGGGGCGGTGCCCCCGGCAGCACCTCGGGGCCCGACCGACCGCGATCCGAGAGTACCGCCATGCGCCCGATCCGACTCCTTGCCGCCGCGAGCCTCGCCGCGCTGCTGGCCCAGAGCCTTGCCGCCTGCAGCAGCGTCGAGGGCCCCGACAGCCGCAGCGGCTTCGCCGAGACCTTCAGCGCCGACAACTATCGCCGCTCGAACGACACCAACGGCACCCAGAGCCGCCGTGACGTGAACCGCGCCTACACGCAGCCCTCGCTGCCGTCGATCGCCAACCGCGGGTACTGACCGGGGCGGGGCAGGCGCCCCGCCTCAGCGCTTGGCCAGGGCGTCCGCGAAGGCCGTGATGCGGTTGCGGGCGTAGGTCGGCAGCCCGGCGCTGATCGAGCTGCCCGTGTTGAAGCTCGAATTGCCCATCAGCACCTGCACGGGCAGCAGGTTCTTGAGCACCGGCACGCGGGCATACTCGGCCTTGCGGTCGAGCACGTCCGCCTTGATGGCGAGCGCCATGTAGGTCGTCACCACGGTCCGCGTCGGGTCGCCGGGCATCGGCTGGAGGACGGCCAGGAACTTGCCGAAGCGCAGGATCTGGTTGACCCAGAAGATCGTCTGCTCGAGCCCGCCCGTCACTGGGGTATCGACCTTCGTGAGGCCCGCGAGCCCCGCGGCCTCCGCCGGGGACAGGATGCGCAGTTCGCTCTGGAAGGAGACGAACTCGGCGATCTTCTTCGCCCCCCCTTCCTCCAGCTTGTTGGCGAGCTTGACCCCGAGGGGCAGCTTGCCCTCGAGGTCGTAGCGCGACTCGATGCAGGTGGCGCCCGGCTCCCCGCACCAGGGCCGATCGGGGCGCCGCGCGAAGGCGGCGGCCGGATCCTTGGTGGGCGTCACCTCGGCGGGACCCAGCGCCTTGTGCCGGATCTGCGGGTCCATGCGCTGGACAAAGGCGAGGTTCGCGAAGTCCCGCAGGTCGATCGCCTCCGGGGGTCGCGCCACCACGAAGCGGCCCTCCGCCACGTAGACCTTCAGGGTCTCGTGCCGCGGCTTGGCCACCCCGTTCACGGTCTGCACGTAGTCGGGCTCCTTGTAGCCCGGGTAGGGGGCGAGCGCCGCGGCCTCGGCGGGCCGCGCGCGCTGCCAGTCGAGGTAGGGCACGAGGCCGCTCTCGGGGGAGGCGGGCTTGTCGCGCCGGTCGCTGAACAGGACCGTGCCGGGCTTGAGCGTCGCCGGATCCACCGCCGTCACCGAGGGCACGTCGCGGACGCGCTCCGCGGCGGCCGGCGGCGGCGCCATGTTGCGGGTCTCCTGCGCCCGAGCCGGAAGGGCACCGGCCGTCGCGAGGGCGAGGGCGAGGGCGAGGCGTTGCGAGGGGGGGATCCGCACGATGGAACCTGCCTGAAGGAGAAGTCGGATGCGGCTCGGGGGCGCGGCGGCGCGCTCCGCCCCGAGAGCGCGCCGCGCGGGGTCGGGGGAGGCGAGGGGTGGGCGCCGGGTCAGTAGCGGGGATCGTCGCCGAACAGGTAGTCCGGATCGCGGCGGCGGGGCCGCGGCCAGTCCTCGTCCCCGAAGGGCGAGCGGTCGGTCTGCCCGGGCCAGGCCCGGTAGCCGTCGAGGTCGCCCTGCGCGCGCCGGCTGCGCTGCGGCGCCTGGCGGCGCTCGCCGAACGGGTCGAACAGGTCCGCGTCCGGCGCGCGGTTCCCGGTCATGTTGCCGTAGAAGTCGCCATTCACGTCGGCACCTTCCTCCCGGCCGGCGAGGTCGCCGTCCTCGGCATCGGGCCGCATGGCGTAGAGGGTCTCGCGGGGCACGAGGCGGAACTGGGTGTCGGCCATGCGGCCGTCGCCGCCCGTCCGGAAATGCTCCAGGAAACCGCCGCCCGCCGTGCGCTGCCCACTGCGCGCGTCGATCGGCAGGTCGACGAGGTGCTGTCGCGCCTCCGGGGAGGGCTGGCTGAGGGGCGTGCGCGCCACGCCGTTCGCCCAGGCGGCCTGGAAGATGCTGCCAGCGATCGGCACCGAGAGGTGGCCACCGGTCTGGCCGCGCCCTAGCGTCCGCCGGGTGCCGTCGGCATTGTCGTAGCCGACCCAGACCACGACGGTGATCTCGTTGGTGAAGCCCGCGAACCAGGCGTCGTTCTCGTTCTCCGAGGTCCCGGTCTTGCCCGCGACGAATTGCGAGACGCGTGCCAGCGCGGCGGCGGTGCCGTGGTTCGTCACGCCCTGCAGCATGGTCTTGAGCTGGTAGAAGGCGACGCGGTCGGCCGAGCCGATCCGGGCGGGCTCGCGGGGGCTGTGCGTGTAGAGCGCCTTGCCGTCGCGCTCCACCGCCTCGAGGGCGTAGGGCGCCGGCCGGGCGCCCTCGTTCGCCACCGCGGCGTAGAAGCCGGCGAGGTCGAGCATCCGCACCGGCTGGGCCCCCAGCACGAACGGGTAGTAGGGCTCGCACTCGGCGTAGATCTGCGCCTCGAGCGCGATGTCGCAGACGCGCTTGAGGCTCTGGGGCGCCTTCTCGGCGATGCCGCCCTGCAGGAGGCGGGCGGTGACGAGGTTCTTCGAGAACTCCAGCCCCCGCCGCAGGGTGGTGGGCCCGGCGCCGCCGCCGTCGTAGTTCTTGGGCGACCAGGAATCCCCGACCCCGCCGATCGGCGGAAGCGTCACGGCCGAGTCCATCACCAGGGTGTTGGGCTGCAGGCCGGCGTTGAGGGCCGCGAGGTAGGTGAGCGGCTTCAGGGTCGAGCCCGGCTGGCGCACCGCCTGGGTCACCCGGTTGAGCTGGCTCACCGGGTAGGAGAAGCCGCCGCTCATCGCGAGGATCCGGCCGGTGCGGTTCTCGAGGACCAGGGCCGCGCCCTGCACGGCCGGGCGCATCCGGATCTCGGCACGCGGCGCGCCCTTGCCCTCCCGCAGCTTCACCCGCACCGCGTCGTAGGGCTGGAGCTTGCCCCGGGCGGGCCCGGGGTCGAGGGCGGCCACCCGCCCGTCCGGCAGGCCGACGCGGACGCCGTTGCGCCCCGTCTCCAGCACCACCGCCAGCGGCCAGTGGACGTCGTAGAGGACAGGCCGGGCGCCTTCGAGCGCCCGCAGCCAGGCGGGCTTCGGACCAGCCTTCGCGGCGACGGCCTGAGCGGATCGGCCGGCCGCCTTACCGCTTCCCGTCTTGGACGCACTGTTGGCCGCCGGGCGGGTTGGCGCCGGTGCCGCCGCATCCGCAGTGGGCGCGGCCTCGGACGGTTGGGTTGCCGCGATGCGCCGGACGCTCTCGGCGAGGTTCAGCTCCGGGCCCGACCAGACCTGCCGCCCGGTCGCACGCTCGTAGCCCGCGAGCCCGTCCTGCAGCGCCGCCTCGACCGCCCGCTGGAGACCGGCGTTGATCGTCGAGCGCACCGTGTAGGAGGCGGCCGTGAGGGCCTCGACGCCCGCGAAGGTCCGGGCCTCGCGGTTGAGGTGATCCACCACGTAGAAGCCGGAATCGCGCCGGGCGGTCTCGATCGGCTTGAGGCCGAGATCCGCGCCGACGGCGGCGGCCATCTCGGCCTCCGTGATGGTGCCCTGCTCCTTGAGGCGGGACAGCACGTAGGCCCGGCGCTCCCGGGCCCGGTCCGGGTACTTGTCGGGGCTGTAGTAGTTCGGGCCCTTCGGCATGCCGGCGAGGAGCGCCGCCTCGGGCAGGGTGAGGGCGGAGACCGGCTTCCCGAAGTAGCTGCGCGCGGCCATCTCGATCCCGTAGGCGCCGCGGCCGAGATAGATGCCGTTGAGGTAGAGCCCGAGGATCTGCGGCTTCGTCAGAATGCGCTCGAGGCGGGCCGCCACGATCATCTCGCGGATCTTGCGCTCGTAGGTGACGTCGTCGCCGACCGAGAGGTTCTTCACCACCTGCTGGGTGATGGTGGAGCCGCCCTGCGGCCGCCCCGGGGAGGCGAGGTTGCCGATGAAGGCGCGGATGACGCCGCGCTCGTCGATGCCGCGGTGGCTCTCGAAGCGCTTGTCCTCGGCCGCGATGAAGGCCTGCCGGACGAGGGGCGGTACGCTCTCGATCGGCACCGCGAGGCGGCGCCCGTTCGCCTCGAAGGTCTCCGCGAAGGGCTTGCCCGCGTTGTCGAGGATCTGCGTCATGCCGGGCAGCGCCTTGTCGCGCAGGGCCTCGGCGGTGGGCAGGTCGGTGGTCGCCTTGTTGTAGAAGGCGATCACCTCGGCGGCGTCGAAGGGCGAGTCCTTGGGCGCCTCGCCCTTGCAGAACTGGCGGTAGCTCGTGTTGAGCTCGGCCAGATCGAGCCCGTGGAGGATCTTCGGCGCGTCCGCGCCCGCCACCGCGCTCGGGTCCTCCATGGCGGTGGTGATCAATTCGTCGAGGTTGATGTCCTCGATGTCGAAGGCCTTGCGCATGTGGGCGCAGCCGTCGCGCAGGATCTGCACCACCTGCGGCCCGTCCGTGGCGGGGTCGAAGCGCGTCTTCACGTCCTCCGGCCGGGTGGTGACCTGGCTGAGGGTGAGCGCGGTCGCGAACAGCTTGATCAGGATGGTGTTCATCGAGCCCTTCGGGCACCGGCACGCTTGAGCATGAGACGCGCGGGCCCGAAGTTTGTGCGCCCGCACGCCTGAACATGCGGTGCACAACGCGGCTGTTTTAAGGAGCCTGCCGGGGCGGCCGCGCCTATCCCCTGATCGTGAACGGCTGCTCGAAGCTCGTGGTCTTGCCGCTCACCGCGTCGTGCAGGGTGTAGACGAGCACGTAGTCGCCGGGCGGTGCGCCGGTCAGGTTGAGGCTGAGATCCACGTAGAACGGGACCCGGCGCTTCTGCGGGTTTAGGTCGACGCTGTTGTAGGCGTCCTTGCCGGCCACCACCTCGCCGGCGGCCGTGCGGACGCGGAAGTCCATCGTCATGCCGAAGTTGTAGCCGCCGTCCTTCTCCCGCACCCCGTAGCCGAGGGGCTCGATGTAGGTGAGGAGCGGCTCGCCGGGCGCGAACACGTTGGTCGAGCGCCGGTCGATGTTGCGGAACGCCTCCGCCTTGCGGTTGACGAAGGTCACGTTGCGCACGCCGAAGGGCAGGCGGTCCTGCACCTCCGCGAGGGCGCGCTCGGCCGCGTCGACCGCGCGCTCGGCGGCCTCCAGATCGGCCACCGTGGCCTCGCGGGACCCGCCGGCCACCGGTGCAGGTGCGGGCGCGGGTGTAGGGGCGGGGGCGGCCTTCTTGGTCGTCCCCATCCAGAGGTCGCTGTCGGCAGCCCGGGCCGGCCCGCTCCCGAGCAGCGCCGCCAGCGCCAGCCCCGCCAGCGGCAGGCCGATAGTCCTGTGCATCGCCATGGTCGTCCCTCCCGTCGTCTCTCCCCGCGCACTCACTGGATCGGCCGGATGCTGCTCATGATGGCGTTGATGTCCGCCTTGTTCGCCTGGCGCTCCTCCTCGGAGGCCCACAGGGTGATCAGGATGGCGGTGTTGTCGTTGCCCTTGACGACGATGAAGTCGACGATGGTCTTGCCGTTGCCGTCCGTGGTGTCGAAGCGGAAGAGCTTGCCGGGCTTGCCGTTGAAGTCCACGTCCTTCTCGGTGGGCTCGACCTTGTCGTCGATCTCGTTCTCACGCATCCACTTCTCGTTCTCCTTCATCATCCGGTCGAAGCGGCTCTTCGAGGCGTACTCAACGGAGAAAAACACGTCGCCGTCCGGTGACTTGGCGCCGTACCCATACTGGATCTCGTCGGGCTTCCACTTGTCCGGGATCGACAGGGTCAGGGCCGGATTGTTCGCCGGAATGGCAAAGTTCTTGGCGAAGGCCGGCCCTGCCAGCACTGCCAGCAGCGCGGCTCCGAACAGCACGTTCCTCATGACCTCTACCCCCCAAGCGTCGCGGCAATTGCGCCGATCGTTGCAGGTGAGACTGACACCGGCATACGGGCCTATAGTCAAGCTTTCGCCGCCGCGATCCGAGATCGACGCAATCCTTTTTGGCGGGCGACGCTTAATAGCCACGTCCCTGCACGCGCTGCCCGCAACGCTTCCGCGGGCTGAAACGTTGGAGGCGCGGCCCGGTCGAGACAACCGAAGGTTTTATCAACCGCATGATCAATGATCTCTGGTATAAGAACGCGGTGATCTATTGCCTGTCGGTGGGCACCTTCATGGATGCCGACGGCGACGGAATCGGTGATTTCGCGGGTCTCGAGCGACGGCTCGACTACATCCAGGGGCTCGGCGCCACGGCGGTCTGGCTGATGCCGTTCCAGCCCTCGCCGAAGCGCGACGGCGGCTACGACATCTCGGACTATTACGGGGTCGACCCCGCCTACGGCTCGCTCGGCGACTTCGTGGCCTTCGCGCACGCGGCCAAGCAGCGGGGCCTGCGGGTGCTCATCGACCTCGTGGTCAACCACACCTCGGACCGGCACCCCTGGTTCCAGTCCGCGCGCTCCGATCCGGCCTCGCCCCACCGCGACTGGTACGTCTGGTCGAAGGAGCGGCCCGCCACCGCCGACGAGGGCATGGTCTTCCCCGGCGTGCAGAAGACCACCTGGACCTACGACGCGAAGGCCAAGGCCTGGTACTTCCACCGCTTCTTCGACTTCCAGCCCGACCTCAACACCGCGAACCCGGCGGTGCAGGCCGAGATCCTGAAGATCATGGGCTTCTGGATCGAGCTCGGGGTCTCGGGTTTCCGGATGGACGCGGTGCCGTTCGTGATCGCGCAGAAGGGCGCCGACGTGAAGGGCGAGCCGCGGGAGCAGTTCGACATGCTGCGCGACTTCCGCGAGTTCCTGCAATGGCGCAAGGGCGACGCCATCATCCTGGCCGAGGCCAACATCCTGCCCAAGCAGGACCTCGACTATTTCGGCGACGACGCCGACCGCATGCACATGATGTTCAACTTCCAGGTCAACCAGGCGACCTTCTACGCGCTCGCGGCCGCCGACGCGCGGCCGCTTGCCAAGGCGATCGCCCGCACGAAGCCGCGCCCGGCCTCCTGCCAATGGGGCATCTTCCTGCGCAATCACGACGAGCTCGACCTCGGCCGCCTCACCGAGGCGCAGCGCCGCGCGGTGTTCGGGGCTTTCGGGCCCGACAAGTCCATGCAGCTCTACGACCGCGGCATCCGCCGCCGCTTCGCCCCGATGCTCGACGGCGACCCCCGCCGCATCCGCCTCGCCTACGCGCTGATGTTCTCGCTGCCCGGCACGCCGGTGCTGCGCTACGGCGACGAGATCGGCATGGGCGACGACCTCGACCTGAAGGAGCGGGACTGCGCCCGCACGCCGATGCAGTGGACCGCCGAGACGAACGGCGGCTTCAGCCGCAACCCCCGCCCGGTGATGCCGGTGATCGCCTCCGGGCCCTATTCCTACGAGCACGTCAACGTGGCCCAGCAGCGCCACGACCGAGACTCGCTGCTCGCCTGGATGCAGAGCGTGATCCGCCAGCGCAAGGAGACGCCGGAGATCGGCTGGGGCGACGTGACCGCCCTCGATGCCGGGGAGCCCGGCGTGCTGGCGCTGCGCTACGACTGGCGCGGCAACGCGGTCCTGTGCGTGCACAACCTCGCGGCACGGCCCGTGGAGGTGCACCTCGCCACCGGCATCCCGGCGCCCGAGGGCCTGCTCCTCATCGACCTCCTCACCGGCAAGCAGAGCGAGGCCGAGGCGGACGGGCGCCACTGCCTCTACCTCGAAGGCTACGGCTACCACTGGTTCCGCGTCGGCCACCTCGACGCGCTCCTGAAGCGTCGGCCCGCCTGAGGGGCGTGCGCGCCGTGCCCGATCCGGTCTAGAAGGGGCCCACGGCGTCCCGGACGGGACGCGGATTCCCTCACGCCAGCAGCCGAACGGACGCGCGATGCCAGCCACGCCCCGCGCCGGGATCATCCCGGTCACGCCCTTCCAGCAGAACTGCACGCTGATCTGGGACGACGAGAGCCGGACCGGCGCCGTGGTCGATCCCGGCGGCGACCTCGACCGGATCGAGGCGGCGATCGCCGAGCAGGGGATCCGCATCGAGAAGATCCTGCTCACCCACGGCCATATCGACCATGCGGGGGGCGCCGCGGAACTCCGGGAGCGCCTGGGTGGCGTGCCCATCGAGGGCCCGCACGAGGCCGACCGCTTCCTCCTCGACGCGCTGCCCGAGACCGGCGCCGGCTACGGCCTCCCCGGCGCCCGCGCGGTGACGCCGGACCGCTGGCTCGTCGATGGCGACGCGGTGACGGTGGGCGGCCTGACCTTCGACATCCTCCACGCCCCCGGCCATTCGCCGGGCAGCGTGGTGTTCGTGAGCCGGGACGCCCGCTTCGCCCTCGTCGGCGACGTGGTGTTCAAGGGCTCGGTCGGGCGCACCGACCTGCCGGGCGGCAACCACGAGCAGCTGATCCGCGCGATCCGCGAGAAGGTGCTGCCCCTCGGCGACGACGTGGCCTTCATTCCCGGCCACGGCCCGACCGGGACGCTCGGCGAGGAGCGGGTGTCGAACCCGTTCCTGCAGGGCTGAGACGGAAGGCCGGCACGCGCGGCCGCCAGCCCTAACGCCTCCTTAAGGCGAAGCCGCCAGAACAGGCTCCGGGTGCGCGCCTGCGCGCCCGGAAACGATGTAATCTCAAGGCGGAACCCCTATATCAGGCGGGTTGAGACGAATCGCAGGCGCGGGCGCCCGTGAGGCGCGGAACCATCCCGACAAGCCCCCGCAAGTCAGTCCCGCCTGCCCGAGGAACTTCATGGCCGACAATCCGCAGAGTCTGGGCGCCGAGAGCTACGGCGCTGAATCGATCCGGGTGCTCAAGGGGCTCGACGCCGTGCGCAAGCGGCCGGGCATGTACATCGGCGACACCGACGACGGTTCGGGCCTCCACCACATGGTCTACGAGGTGGTGGACAACGCCATCGACGAGGCGCTCGCCGGCCACGCCGACCTCGTGACCGTCACCCTCAACGCCGACGGCTCCTGCACGGTGACCGACAACGGCCGCGGCATCCCGGTGGACATCCACAAGGAGGAGGGCGTCTCGGCGGCCGAGGTCATCATGACCCAGCTGCACGCCGGCGGTAAGTTCGACCAGAACTCCTACAAGGTCTCGGGCGGCCTGCACGGCGTCGGCGTCTCGGTGGTGAACGCCCTCTCGACCGTGCTGCGCCTGCGCATCTGGCGGGGCGAGCGCGAGCACCGCATGGAGTTCCGCCACGGCGACGCGGTGGCGCCCCTGGAGGAGGTCGGCCCCGCGAACGGCCGGCGCGGCACCGAGGTGACCTTCCTGCCCTCGCCCCAGACCTTCACGATGGTGGAGTTCGACTACCCCACGCTGGAGAAGCGCCTCCGGGAGCTCGCCTTCCTCAATTCCGGTGTGCGCATCGTGCTGACCGACGCCCGCCACGCCGAGCACAAGCGCGAGGAGCTCTGCTACGAGGGCGGCATCGAGGCGTTCGTGCGCTACCTCGACCGCTCCCGCAAACCCATCGAGGGCATGACGAAGCCCGTCACGGTGAGTGCCGAGCGGGACGGGATCCGCGTCGAGGCCGCCTTCTGGTGGAACGACGCGTATAACGAGACCGTCCTGCCCTTCACCAACAACATCCCGCAGCGCGACGGCGGCACCCACATGGCGGGCTTCCGGGCCGCCCTGACCCGCCAGATCACCGGCTACGCGGAATCGACCGGCATCACCAAGAAGGAGAAGATCTCGCTCACCGGCGAGGATTGCCGCGAGGGGCTCACCGCGGTCATCTCCGTGCAGGTGCCGGACCCGAAATTCTCCTCGCAGACGAAGGACAAGCTCGTCTCCTCCGAGGTGCGCCCGGCCGTCGAGAACGTGCTCAACGAGGGCCTCTCGAACTGGCTCGAGGAGAACCCGGCGCAGGCGCGCTCCGTCGTCGGCAAGGTGGTGCTCGCGGCCTCCGCCCGCGAGGCGGCTCGCAAGGCCCGCGAGACCGTGACCCGCAAGGGCGCCCTCGACATCGCCTCCCTGCCCGGAAAGCTCGCCGACTGCCAGGAACGCGATCCCTCGAAGTGCGAGATCCTCCTCGTCGAGGGCGATTCCGCGGGCGGCTCGGCCAAGCAGGGCCGCGACCGCACCTTCCAGGCGGTGCTGCCCCTGCGCGGAAAGATTCTCAACGTTGAGCGGGTGCGGGCGGACCGCATGCTCTCCTCCGCCGAGATCGGCACGCTGATCACCGCCCTCGGCGCCGGCATCGGGCGGTCCTCGACCGACCGCGAGGGCTTCAACCCCGAGAAGCTGCGCTACCACCGCATCATCATCATGACCGACGCGGACGTGGACGGCTCGCACATCCGCACCCTGCTCCTGACCTTCTTCTTCCGGCAGATGCCGGAGGTGATCGAGCGGGGGCACCTCTTCATCGCGCAGCCGCCCCTCTACAAGGCTGAGCGCGGCCGCAAGGCGATCTACCTCAAGGACGAGCGGGCGCTCGAGGACTACCTGATCGACCAGGGCGTGGAGGGCGCGAGCCTGCGCCTCGCCTCCGGCGTGGAGTTCCAGGGCGAGCAGCTCAAGGCCCTCGTCGAGGAGGCGCGCGCCTTCCGGGGCATCGTGCAGGCCCTGCACACCCGCTACGACCGCGCGGTCGTGGAGCAGGCCGTGATCGCGGGCGCCTTCCGGGCGGAGGCGGCGGAGGATGCGAACGAGGCGGAGGTGCTGGCGGACCAGACCGCGCGGCGCCTCGACCGCATCGCCGACGCGATCGAGCAGGGCTGGCAGGGCGAGGCGTCCGAGGGCGGCTACGTCCTCAGCCGGACGCTGCGGGGCGTGCGCCAGGTCTCGACCCTCGACGCGACGCTGATCGCCTCGCAGGAGGCGCGTCGACTCGCGGAGCGCGCGGACGGCCTGCGCGAGATCTACGGCGAGCCGGTGACCCTCGCCCGCAAGGGCGACGCGACCGAGCTGTTCGGGCCGGTCGGCCTGTTCGAGGCGGTGATGGCCTTCGGCCGCAAGGGCCTGCAGCTCCAACGCTACAAGGGCCTGGGCGAGATGACTGCCCAGCAGCTCTGGGAGACCACCCTCGACCGCGACGTGCGCTCGCTCCTGCAGGTGAAGGTTAAGGACACGACCGACGCCGACGACCTCTTCGTCAAGCTGATGGGCGACGTGGTGGAGCCCCGCCGCGAGTTCATCCAGGAGAACGCGCTGAGCGTGGCGAACCTTGACGTGTGAGGCGGCGATGATGCTCTTCGATAGACTGCGGGAGAACGCCGAGGCGATCCGCGCCCTGGGCGCGGCGGCTATTGCGCGGGCCCACCGCGCTGGTGTGCCGGCCTACGCCATGGACCCAGCCCTCGGCGACGGCCTCGTCAGGCACATGCCGGACGGCACGCGCCAGCGCGTCGCCGTTGTCGACGGCGTCGAGGTGGTGATCGAGACCTACACTGCCGAGGACTGATGCAGTCGGAGCCGCCGCGCTGTACAATCCTCGGCGGTCCGAACGGCGCGGGTAAGTCGACCTTCTTCGACGCTGTGAGACCCCTGGGCACCTTCGTGAACGCGGACGAGGTCGCGCGCCGCCTGGACCCCGAGGCGCCGGAGCGGGCCTCCCTCGCCGCCGGCCGGGCCGTGCTGGCTCAGCTCGACGCCCTGCTCCGGGAGCGTGCCGACTTCGTCTACGAGACCACCCTCAGCAGCCGGCAAGCGCTCGCCCTGATGCAGCGCGCTGGGACGCACGGCTACGAGGTCGGGCTGATCTTCGTGGCGCTTGCAGACCCGCTCCTCAACATCCGGCGGATCGCCGAGCGGGTTGCGCGGGGGGGCCATCACATCCCCGAGGCGACGGTGCGCCGCCGCCATGCCACCGCCTTCCACCGCCTCGCCGAGGCCATCCCCCTCGCCGATGGATCAGTCGTCTACGACAACACGGGCGCAGAGCCGGAACGCCTGCTTCAGGTGCGCGGGCGCGCGATCCTGCAAAACGCCCTGGTCGCCGGACGGCCGCTGCACGAGCGCTTGGCACGGCCCGTGGGCCGGGCCCTGGGTCTCGATCCCGCGTGCCTCCTCGCCCCGGAGCCCTGACGGCTCCATGTCCGACGCCCGCCACGCGCCCGCCACCCTGCGCAATCGTGCGCCCCTCCTTGAGGTGCTCGCCCGCGTGCTGCCGGCGGCCGGCACGGTGCTCGAGGTCGCGAGCGGCACCGGCGAGCACGCCGTGCACTTCGCCCGCGCGCTGCCGGCCCTCACCTGGCTGCCGAGCGACCCGGATCCGGAGGCGCTCGCCAGCATCGCGGCGCACCGCGACGCCGCGCGCCTGACGAACCTCGCCGCGCCGCTGCACCTCGACGCGGCAGCGGCGGACTGGCCCGTACCGGCGGCGGACGCGATCGTCTGCATCAACATGATCCACATCGCGCCCTGGGCCGCGACGCCGGGGCTGATGGACGGCACCGGCCGGTTGCTCGCCCCGGGAGCGCCCCTCGTGCTCTACGGCCCGTTCCGGGAGGCGGAGGTGGCGACTGTGCCCAGCAACCTCGCCTTCGACGCGAGCCTGCGGGCGCAGGATCCCGCCTGGGGCCTGCGCGACCGCGAGGCGGTGGCCGCGGAGGCGCTGGTCCGGGGCCTCCTCCCCAACGCGCGCATCGCCATGCCGGCCAACAACCTCGTGCTCGTGTTCCGGAAGGCCTGAGAGGCCGCGCCAGCTCACACCTACGGCCCGCCTATCGACGACTCTCTGGGGAGACCGCCACCGATCGCGGCACCATCTGGAGGGCTCCTTCGAGGCTGCGCTTCGCTGCGCGCATCAGGATGAGGTCGCGGGTGGGAACGAGGGGCGGTTCTCCCACCCTCCTTTTCGTCCTGAGGGAACCGCGAACGAGCCCTCCGCCTGGGAACAGGCCCCGAGCATGGGCATCGACCTCCGGCGGCCGAGCCCCGGGTCTTCGATCTACGGGACGGTCAGCCCGCCCGCATCCGCCTCCCACGGGACGCGCCGAGGCGACGCCAGCCCATCACGAGGCCGGTCAGGGCCGCCGGCAGCGCCAGGGCGATCACGGCGAGATCCCAGGCCGGACCGTGGGAGATCAGGAGGGGCAGGTCGAGGCGGTGGAACGCCGCGAACAGCCAGCGGTTGGCGCGCCCGCTGCGGTCAAGCCGCTCAAGGATCGCGCCTATCGGGGGATCGACGTGGAGCCAAGTCGCGGCCCCTCTCATCGTCCTTCCAAGCTCAAATCCCAGTCCCGTGCTGATGAGCGCTCGCCGCTCACAGTTGCGGGGGCAGCCGCGGAATCGGGGTCGCCCCCCACCGCATTCCCTATTGATCCCGCGCGGGAACCGTCAGGCGCGAAGCTGAGCCGTGGGAGGGCCGGGCGTCCACCGAGCGCCGTTCATCGGGCGCCGGGTGGGGGAGGTGCTCCACGGGCGGGTGCCGGCCCGCGCGGCCCGCCCGGACGCTCGCCGTCCCTCAAGCGAGGGCGCGGGCCGCTGCCGTGACCTTCTGGACGGATTCGTCGACCGCGCCCGCCGCCATGGCGATGCCGTCCATGTTCCGGCCGACGGCGGCGACGCCTTCGGCGGCCGTCTGCATGTTAGTGGAGATCTCCTGGGTGACCGCGGCCTGCTCGGTCACCGCGGAGGACACGCTCATCGAGATCTCGCTGAGGTTGCCGATCGCGTCGGCGATCGCCGAGATCGCCTGCACCGCCGCCCCGGTCGATTCCTGAACGGCGGCGATCTGCTTGCCGATGTCCTCGGTGGCCCGGGAGGACTGCCCGGCGAGCGCCTTGACCTCCGCCGCAACCACCGCGAAGCCGCGCCCGGCCTGGCCGGCGCGCGCCGCCTCGATGGTGGCGTTGAGCGCCAGCAGGTTCGTCTGGTCGGCGATCGAGCGGATCACCGAGACCACAGCGCCGATGCGCTCCGCCGCCGTGGTCAGGCCGGAGATGATCCGGCGCGCTTCGGTCGCTTGCGACACGGCCTGGTCCGAGGCCAGCTTGGCGTGCTCGGCGTGCCGGCTCAGTTCGGTGATGGAGGAGGCGAACTGCTCAGTGCCGGCGGCCACCGCCTGCACGTTGCCGGAGGTGAGGGCCACCGCCTCGGCGGTGCGCATCGCCTGCAGGTTCACGTCCGACATCGCGAGGGTGATGCTGCCGAGATCCGCCTCGATGGCGCGCTGGCCCGCCTCGCGGCGGATCCGGTCGGCCACCTGCTGGGTGACGTCGCTCGCGAACTTGACCACGCCGGAGAGCTTGCCGGTCTGATCGAAGACGGGGTTGTAGGAGCCGTAGATCCAGACCTCGCGCCCGTCCTTGGCAACGCGCTTGAACTCGCCCGCCTGGAAGGTGCCTCCTGCCAGCGCCTGCCAGAAGTTCGTGTAGGTCGCGCTCTCGCGCTCGGCGGGCGAGACGAACACGCTGTGATGGCGTCCGCGGATCTCGTCGAGGCCGTAGCCCATCAGGGTCAGGAAGTTGGCGTTGGCCTCGGTGATGACGCCGCCGGGCGTGAAGCGGATGACCGCCTGCGAGCGGTCGATCGCGGCCATCTGGCCCTCGCAGGCGGCGTAGCGCTGACGCTCTTCGGTGATGTCGGAGACGAGCGCGACGACCGCGCTTACCTGCCCCCGGGCGTCGATGACCGGGCAGTAGTTCGACCAGATCCAGACGTCGCGCCCCCCCTTGGCGATGCGCAGGAACTCGCCGCACCGCGGCCTGCCGGCGGAGAGATCGTGCCACAGGGCCGCATAAGCCCCGCTCTCCCGGTCCGCCTGCGTGGCGAACAGGCCGTGGTGGCGCCCGCGGATCTCCTCGAGGTCGTAGCCCATCATGTCGAGGTAGAGCGCATTCGCGCCAGTGATGATGCCCTCCGGCGTGAAGCGGATGACCGCCTGCAGGGTTTCGAGCGCCGCCGCTTCCGCCGCCTGCGCGGCGATGCGCGCCGCCTGCTCCGCCGCGAGGCGCGTCCGCTCGACCACTTCGGCGGTGACGTCGAGGCCGAGCAGCAGCACGCGTGCGGGCCGGTTCCGTCGGTCGAGAACCAGGCTGTAGCTGCCCTGGAGGAAGACTTCGCGGCCCTCGTGGGTGATGCGCCGGAAGAGGCCGGTCTGCACGACGCCGGCACGGAGCGCCGCCCAGAACGCACGGTCGGCCTCGCCGCGCTCCTCCGGCGGCAGCAGGGCGTCGTGCGCGACGCCTATGAGGGCCGAGGCCTCGTGGCCCGTCAGGGCGATGGCGGCGCGATTGGCGGCGACGACCGTCCCGTCCAGGGAAAACTCGATCCGGCACTGCGCCGCGTCGACGGCCTGCACGAGGGCATGAAGGCTGGCATTGAGGAAGGACACGACTGCACTCCGGGGCAGAGACTCACAGCAGATCCTGGGTCTATCCCTCCACCCTAACGCGCACGACTTGCATCAAGGTAAACAGAGCGCGGAGCGGGCTCGGATATTTGCTCGCTATCTGCTCTCAAAATGCCATCTTCGGTTGAGCATACAGTGTCCGAACTCTCTTTTGCGTTGATTACTTCCGGCCCGTGCCGCGTCCTCGCACCTCAGCCCCGCCGGGCGAGGTCCGACAGGAGGCTCGCGGCGACCACCGCCTTCGAGACGGTGAGCCCGGCGCCCGCGATCGCCTCCACGGCGCCGCGGATGCGCGTGAAGGCGGCACCCCGTGCGGCGCTCCAACGCTCGACCGCCTCCGGCCCGGCCCCGAAATCGCCCACCACCTCGGCGGTGAGCCCGCGATGGGCCGCCGAGATGGCGGAGACCGCCCGCTCCAGGGCCACCGCGTCGAAGGTGTCGGCGACCGGCGCACCGCGGGCGGCGGCGATCAGGTCGTCCAGGCGGAACAGGTGCTCCAGGGCGAAGTGGGTCGCGGCGATCTCCGGCACCGAGTGCCCGTCGGTCTCGGCGACGCGCACGATGTCGGGGGCGGAGACCAGGGCCTTGAGGGAGGCCAGGCGCCGGGCCGGCGCCTCCGCCATGCCGCGCCCGGCGAGATCCGCGCGGCGAGCCTCGATCTCCGCGGCGGGCTCCGGCGCGAGGATCCGGGGCAGCGCGGCCTCCACCGCGGTGATGCCCTCGCGATAGCGGGCGACCACCGGACTGATCCCGCCGGCGAGGTCGAGGTTGCGGATGAACCAGACGATGCGGTTGCCGAGGAGGTCCTGAACCTCCGCGTAGAGGCCGAGCTGGTCCTGTCCGGGGATGCGCCCGTCGAGGCCGTCGATGGCGAGGTTGAGCTCCATCAGGCCGAAGCTGTCGCGCGTCACCGCGTAGGCCTTGGCGATGGTGGCGGCATCCGCCCCCGTCTCGTCGGTGAGCCGGGTGACCAGGGCGGGGCCGCCGCGGTTGACGATGATGTTGGCGAGCGCCGTCGCGATGATCTCACGGCGCAGCCGGTGCCCCTTCACGGCGTCGGGAAACCGCTCCTTCAGAGCACGCGGGAAGTAGCGTTGCAGCTCGCGGTCGAAGTACGGGTCGCCCGGCACCGAGCTCGCCAGCAGCGCGTCGTGGAGCGCGAGCTTGGCGTAGGCCAGCAGCACGGCGTATTCGGGCCGGGTGAGGGTCTCGCCGCGACGCAGGCGCTCGGTGAGCGTCGCGTCGTCCGGCAGGAATTCCACCGCCCGGTCGAGGCGGCCTTCCGCCTCGAGCGCCTGCATGGCGCGGAGCGCGAAGCCGCCCTCGGCGGGCCCGCGGCGCTCGGCAAGCGACAGCGCCAGCGTCTGCAGCTGGTTGTTGCGCAGCACCAGCCCCGCGACCTCGTCCGTCATCGCGACGAGGAGGTCGTTGCGGGCGGGCCCGTCGAGGCGGCCGTCACGCTCCGGCGCCATCAGGGCGATCTTGATGTTCACCTCGACGTCGGAGGTGTTGACGCCGGCCGAGTTGTCGATGGCGTCGGTGTTGAGACGGACCCCGGCACGGGCCGCCTCGATGCGCCCGGCCTGCGTCAGGCCGAGATTGGCGCCCTCGCCGACGACCTTCGCGCGCAGCTCCGCGCCGGTGATGCGGACCGCGTCGTTGGCGCGGTCGCCTGCCTCCTCGTCGGTCTCCGTTCCGGCGCGCACGTAGGTGCCGATGCCGCCGAACCAGAGCAGGTCGACCGGCGCCCTGAGGATCGCCTGCATCAGCTCGGCCGGTGTGGCCTCGGCGCGCTCGAAGCCGAGCGCCGCCCGCACCTCCGGGGAGAGCGGGACCGTCTTCAGGCTGCGGGAGAACACGCCGCCCCCCGGCGCGATCAGGGACCGGTCGTAATCCGCCCAGGAGGAACGGCCGAGGTCGAACAGGCGCCGGCGCTCGGCGAAGCTCGCGGCCGGGTCGGGATCGGGGTCGAGGAAGATGTCGCGGTGGTCGAAGGCGGCCACGAGCCTGAGGCTCTCCGACAGGAGCATGCCGTTGCCGAACACGTCCCCCGACATGTCGCCGACGCCCGCCACCGTGACCGGATCGGCCTGCACATCGACGTCGATCTCGCGGAAGTGGCGCTTCACGGCCTCCCAGGCGCCGCGGGCCGTGATGCCCATGCCCTTGTGGTCGTAGCCCTGGCTGCCGCCCGACGCGAAGGCGTCGCCGAGCCAGTGGCCGCGCTCCAGGGAGAGGGCGTTGGCGATGTCCGAGAAGGTGGCGGTGCCCTTGTCGGCGGCGACCACCAGGTAAGCGTCGTCCGGATCGTGCCGCACCGTGTCGGCCGGCGGCTCGATGGCGTCGCCGACGATGTTGTCGGTGAGCTCCAACAGGGTGCGGATGAACAGCCGGTAGCTCTCGGTGCCCTCGGTGAGCCAGGCCTGCCGGTCCGAGGCCGGGGGCAGGCGCTTGGGGAAGAAGCCGCCCTTGGCGCCCACGGGCACGATCACCGCGTTCTTGACCTGCTGGGCCTTCACGAGGCCCAGGATCTCCGTGCGGAAGTCCTCCGGCCGGTCGGACCAGCGCAGGCCGCCGCGAGCGACGTAGCCGTAGCGCAGGTGCACGCCCTCGACGCGGGGGCTGTAGACGAAGATCTCGAAGAAGGGTCGCGGCAGCGGCATGTTCGCCACCTTCGCGCAGGCGAACTTGAAGGCGATGGTCTCGCGCGGGCGCGCGGCCCCGTCCGCCCCCGGCTCACGCTGGAAGAAGTTCGTGCGGATCGCCGCCTCCACGAGGTTGACGAAGCGGCGCAGGATGCGGTCCTCGTCGAGGCTGGTGACGCCGGCGAGCGCCGCCTCGATCTCGGCCCGGATCGCCGCCTGCGCGGCCTCGCGGTCGCCCTCCGCCGCCGGGTCGAAGCGGGCGCGGAACAGCGCGACGATGCGGGCGGCGAGGGCCCCGTGGCGGCTCAGCGTCGCGGCGAGGTAGTCCTGGCCGTAGCGGATGCGCAGCTGGCGCAGGTAGCGGCCGAGGGCCCGCAGCAGGGCGGCGTCGCGCCAGTCGAGGCCTGCCTCCAGGACGAGGCGGTTGTAGCCGTCGGACTCGGCGAGGCCCTCGCCGATCGCCAGGAGGGCCGCCTCCAGGGGCTTCTCGGCCCGGGCGAGGTCGATCGCCGTGCCGTTCGCGCGCTCGAGCAGCATGTCGTGCAGCCAGACGCTCGCCGCCGCGGGCTCCGGGGCCGCACCGGGCTGCACCCGATAGGTGCGCTCGTTGATGACCCGGAAGCCGAGGTTCTCCAGCGCCGGCACCCGCTCCGAGAGGGGCAGGGCGGTCCCGCGGGAGAACACCTTGAGGCGCACTTGGCTGTCCGGGTCGGTGTCGCGCCGGACGAGATCGACCGCCCGGGGCGTCGCCGCGCCGAGTCGTTCCAGGATGGCGACGTCCCCGGCCGCCACGGCGGGCTCGAACGCCTCGCGGTAGCTCACCGAGAAGGCCTCGGCGTAGCGGGCGGCGAGGGCGCGGGCCGCGGGGCCCGGCAGCCGCTCGGCCAGGGCCTCGCGCAGCGCATCGCCCCAGGTTTGGACGATGCGGGCGACGCCCGCCTCCAGCTGGGCGGGGTCGCGCTCGCGGGTGCTCTTCTCCGAGAGCCCGATGATGAAGTGGGTGCGGGCGAGCGGCCCCTCGGGAAAGGCCGGGTAGACCGCCGAGACGCGCCCGCCGTGCTCCGCGGCGAGGTGGGCGCCGATGCGGGCCCGCACCACCGAGTCGTAGCGGTCCTTCGGCACGTAGACGAGGAGCGAGACGAAGCGGCCGAAGCGGTCCGGCCGCGCGAGCACCCGCACCCGCGGCCGGTCGGCGAGGTTCATGATCGCCAGCGCGAAGCGGTGCAGGCGGTCGACGTCGATCTGAAAGAGGTCGTCGCGCGGGTAGGTCTCCAGTACGTCGAGGAGCGTGCGGCCGGCGTGGCTCGTCGGGTCGAGGCCGGCGCGCGCCACCACCGCGGCGACCTTGCCGCGCAGGTAGGGCACGGCGCCGGCCGGGCTCGAATAGGCGGTGGCCGCGAACAGGCCGACGATCCGCATCTCGCCGGACAGCGCGCCGTCCGGCCCGAACAGCTTGACCTGCACGTAGTCGAGGTGCGTCGGCCGGTGCACGCGGGAGCGGGCGCTCGCTTTGGTGACGATCAGCGCCTGCGGGCCCTCCAGGAAGGCGACGATCTCGGGCGTCATGTCCACGAAGCTGCGGCCGAGGCGCAGCACCTCCACGCTCGGGTCGCGCAGGAGCCCGAGCGCCGCCTCGCCGACCACGGGGTGGTGGCGCCCGTCGAGCCCGTGGGCGCGCATGCCGAGGGGCGTGAAGTGGCCGTCGCGCAGCCATTCGAGGAAGGCCAGGGCCTCGTGGGCCTCGTCGGCCGGCAGGGGCCCCGATGCCGGCGCCGGGGCGCGGTAGGCCTCGATCAGGGCGTCGAGCTGCCCCAGCATGGCGTCGTGGTCGTCGGTCGCCACCGTCACGTCGGCGTAGACCCGGGCGAGTCCTTCGGCGAGGCGCGCCCGCGCGGCCGCATCATCGATCCGGTCGAGGTGGAGGTGAATTAGGCTCTCGCGGGCCCACGAGCCGTGCGCCTCCGCGGTGGTCTCGCCGACGACACGGGACAGCGCGCCGCTGCCGTCGCGCTCCACCCCGAGGATCGGGTGGGCGACGAGGAGGGGCGTCAGCCCCTGGGCCGCCAGCTCCGCGAGGGTCGAGTCGAGCAGGAAGGGGCGGTTGTCGTTGACGACCTCCAGGATCGTCAGGTCGCGCGCGCGGCCCTCGCGCTCCAGGCTCAGGTCGGTGAGCCTCAGGGCCGCCTCCGTGCCGGGGGACCGGGGCGCGGCGAGGTGCCCGCGAGCGGCGCGGGCGAGGCCGGCCAGCGCCTCGGGCGCGTAGGCGGCGAGATCCTCGGGCGCGACGCGGCCGAACAGGTCGCGCACGAAGCCGCCGGGCCCCGCCTCCGCGTCGAGGATGGCGGCCGCCGCCTCAATGAGTCCCGTGCGCGAGGCCGTCTCGTGGGCGGAGCTGAGCACCGCCGCCGCGTCAACCGTCATCGTGGCTCTCCCGAATCACCGCCCGGCCGCTCACAGGTCGCGCCGCTTTGCCCGCCCGGGCAACCCTCGCGGGCGGGCAACCACCCGCCACCGCCTTCAAACGCGGCCGGATGACAGGGCTTTGACGGTCCGGCGTCTTCGCGGGCCGGGTCGGGATCCGGGGGCGCCGCGGCGCGTTTCCTTGGAGTGCTTCTAAGGAAGGCTTGACCCCTCATTGGAGCTGTTCTAATTAAGAACTGCGCCGGGCGGCGACCGAGACGGCCCGCCCCACCCGAACACGAACCGGAGAGACACCATGGCCACCAGCACCAACGCCGCCTGCGAGAGCTGCCGCTTCTTCGACGACCACAAGCTCAACGGCGGCCAGTCCTCGAGCGACGAGGGCCTGTGCCGCTTCAACCCGCCGGTCAGCCAGCCGGCGCCGGAGTCGAAGGGCCTGTGGCCCGTGGTCGCCAACTCCGACTGGTGCGGCCACTTCACCGCCGAGATGACCGCCGCCGAGTAAGGCGCCGGCATCACGCCAGAACGTCCCGAGGGGCCGGTGCCATGCGCCGGCCCCTTCGCTTTTCGGGCCCGCGGTGCGAGACCGGCGCCCATGACGCCCATCCTGCGCCCCGTCCTTCGCCCCGCCCTGGACGCCGACCTGCCCGCGATCACCCGGATCTACGCCGAGGCGGTCACCGGCAGCACCGCCTCGTTCGAGTTCGCGGCGCCTGACGGCGCCGAGATGGGCCGCCGCCGCGCGGCCCTCGCGGCCGGGGGCTACCCCTACCTCGTCGCCGAGGCCGGGGGCGCCGTCCTCGGCTATGCCTATGCGGGCCCCTACCGCGCGCGGGCGGCCTATGCGTCCACCGTCGAGGATTCGATCTACGTCGATGCGCCCGCGCGGGGCCGGAGGGTCGGGCGGCTCCTCCTCGCCGGCCTCGTCTCGGCCTGCGAGGCGGCCGGTTTCCGGCAGATGGTGGCGGTGATCACGCAGGCCGATTCGGCGGGCTCGGTCGCGCTCCACGCCGGCCTGGGCTTCACGCATGTCGGGACGCTGGCCGGCGTCGGGCACAAGCACGGGCACTGGCTCGGCACGATCCTGATGCAGCGCGCCCTCGGGCCCGGAACGGCGGCGCCCCCGACCCGGGCCTGACGGGCCGGATCCGAAGACTCAGTGCAGCACGAAGCCGTCCACCGGCTCCGGGTCGGGCAGGGGCTCGCCGAGGGCGTCGAGCACGATGCGGTCGACGGCGCGGCGCAGGGCGTCGAGGGGCAAGTCGTTGGCATCGAGGCCGAAGGGCTCCTCCAGCTCGTCCCCGAGGGCGTCGAGCCCGAAGAAGGTGTAGGCGACGAGGGCCGCCGCGATCGGGCTCGCCCAGCCCAGGGGAGCGGCGAGGCCGAACGGCAGCAGCAGGCAGTAGAGCCAGGCCGTCCGGTAGAGGAGCAGGGTGTAGGCGAAGGGGAGCGGCGTCGACTGGATGCGCTCGCAGGCCGCCTGGATGGCGGACAGCTCCGAGACCTTGCGCTCCAGCGTCGCGAAGGCGACCTCGCCGAAGGCGCCGGCCCGCATCGCCGCCGCGAGGTCGGCGGTCAGGCCGGACAGGACCGCATCGGTGGGGCTCGGCCTGCCGGCGAGGTCCCCGGCCTCCGCGGGCGGGAGCCAGGGTGCCGCGGACGCAGCCTCCTCGCCGCCGCGCAGGCGCGCATGCAGCCCGTGCGCGAAGCCGGCGACCCGGCGCAGGCAGCGGGCGCGCTGCTCCGCCTGATGCGGCTCGGGCATCAGGACCGGTATCAGCCGGGCGAGCCCCCGCGCCGCGACGATGAGCTGCCCCCAGGCCTTCCGGGCCTCCCACCAGCGGTCGTAGCAGGCCCCGTTGCGGAAGCTCAGGAAGATCGACAGCGCCAGGCCGATCAGCGTGAAGGGGCCGATGCCGGCCGATTGCGGGAAGGGCTCCGGCCAGTGCCGCTCCACGGCCACGACGGCGCACGCGAAGGCCGCGATGCCGGCGACGCGGGGCGCCACGCGCGGCAGGATCGACCCGCGCAGGGTAAACAGGATGGCGAGAAGCCCGGGGCGGGGACGGACGACCATGCGAAGGGGTGGGATCAGCGATTCGGAGGAGGGCGGCAGGCACGCGCCGCCCCCGAAAGGTCGGGCCGCGTCCCCGCAGCCGCGAGGACGGCCATGATCCTGTCACCTTCGCAGACGATGGCGGAGCCTGAAAGCGCGGACAGCGCATGGAGGCTCTTCGTATGACGTTCCGACTGATCGGCGCCGTTGCCGGACGCTTGGCGGCTCCGCTGGCCGCGCCGCTCATCGCCCTCGCGGCCCTCGGCGGCATCGCCCAGGCGGCGGCGCCTGCCGACCCGAGCGGCACTTGGCTGACCGAGGACGGCCGCGCGCGCATCCGCGTGGAGAAGTGCGGGCCGCAGGACAAGAACGTCTGCGGCTTCGTGGTCTGGCTCAAGGTCCCGCTCAACGACAAGGGCCAGCCCCGCGTCGACTTCAAGAACCCGGACCCGAAGAAGCAGGCCCGGCCCTCCCTCGGCCACCAGGTCATCCTGGGCCTGAAGCCCAACGCGGACGGGCGCTTCGAAGGCAAGATCTACAACGCGGACGACGGCAAGTCCTACGACGTCACGCTCTGGACGGAGGATGCGGGCGAGCTGACCGTGCGCGGCTGCATGCTCGCGGTGTTCTGCGGCTCGCAGACCTGGAAGCAGGTGTCCGACACCGTGCCGGGCCAGCTCACCGGCCCGACGAACAGCCCGACCGGCCCCCGCGCGGACGCCGAATGGGTGAAGGCCGCCGCGGCGCCCCATCCGGGCACCACCGGCAGCGCCGCCGTCCCGCCGAAGCCGGCGGCGCCGAAGCCCGCCGCCCCCAAGGCCGGCGCGCCCGCGGCCGAGTGACCCGGCCTGCGTAAAACGAGGCCCGCCGCGGGCCTTCCCAACTAACCAAGAAGGGCCGGCTCCCCGCGAGCCGGCCCTTCTTCGTTGCGGCCCTCCGCCCCGTCAAGCTGAGGGCAGGAACAGACGAGGGCAAGAATTATCAACTGCCAGTTGCAGAACTACGCCTATTGTAGAAATTGTGGCCTCGGAAGGCGGCCCATACCTTTTGCCCAACTAGCAGGGCATGCCATGGCGATCCGCTTCTTCTTCGATCTCGTGAAAGGAAGCGAGACGCTCCGCGACGAGGAGGGCGTCATGGTCCCGACGGTGCCCATCGTGATCCGGCTCGTCCAGGAGAGCATCCGGGGGCGCCAGCTCGCGGGCCGGCTCACCGACGTCGAGGCGGGCTGGACGCTCCGGATCCGCGACGACCGCAACATCATCTGGCGCCACATCCGGATCTCCTGAAGCCGCGCCCGCCCGCGGCGGGCCGGCTCTCCTCAATCCGTCAGCGCCGCGTAGGTCAGCACCCGCAGGTCCCGCCGAAGCGGCAGGGCCGAGGAGGGGACGAGCTGGGTCAGCAGCACCACGGCGAGGTCCTCGGCGGGGTCGATCCAGAAGGCGGTGCTGGCGATGCCCCCCCAGGCGGCCTCGCCGGGGCTGCCGAGGATCTGGGCCCGGGCCGGGTCGAGCATCACCGAGAAGCCGAGCCCGAAGCCGATGCCCGCGTAGGAGGTCTCGGCGAAGCGTGGCGTGCCCATCGCGGCGAGGTCCCCCGGCAAGTGATTCGAGAGCATGTAGGCCACGGTCTTGCGGCCGAGGAGCCGGGTGCCGTCGAGGATGCCGCCGCTCAGGAGGAACCGGCAGAACCGGACGTAATCCGCCGCCGTCGAGACGAGGCCGCCCCCGCCCGAGGCGATGGCGGGCGGCGCCGCGTAGGGCGTATCGACCGAATCGTCGTAGAGGGTGAGCCGCCGCTCCGCATCGTAGGTGTAGGCCGCCGCGAGCCGGGGCAGCTTCTCCGCCGACACGGAGAAGTCCGTGTCCACCATCCCGAGGGGCGCGATGACCCGCGTCCGCAGGAAGTCCGCGAACGCCATCCCGGAGAGCACCGCCACGAGATGGCCGAGGACGTCGGTCGCGACGCTGTAGTTCCACTGCGTGCCCGGCTGGGCGAGGAGCGGCAGGGCGGCGAGGCGGCCCACCACCTCCCCGAGGCCGGCGTCGCGCCGGTGGAAGTCGATGCCCTCCCGGCGGTAGAGGTCGTCCACCAGCGTCGCCTGCATGAAGCCGTAGGTGAGACCGGCCGTGTGGGTGAGGAGATCGCGGATCGTGATGGGGCGCTGCGCCGGCTCGGTCTCGATCCGGGCCCGGTTGCCGCCGGTCGCCACCCGCATCGCGGAGAATTCCGGCAGGAAGCGCGCCACGGGATCGTCGAGCTGGAAGCGGCCCTCCTCGTAGAGCATCATCACCGCCACGGAGGTGAGGGGCTTCGTCATCGAGTAGATGCGCGTGATGGTGTCGCTCGTGAACGGCGTGCCCCGGGCGAGGTCCGCGCGGCCGTGGGCGGCGTGCCAGGCGACGCGGCCGCGCCGCGCCACCGTCACCGAGAGCCCGGCGAGGCGGTCCGCCGCGACGTGCCCGCGCATCCAGCCGTCGATCCGGTCGAGCCGCGCGGAATCGAGCCCCACCGCTCCCGGCTCGACATCGACCATGCCCTGCATCGGCGGCTCCCACGGTGGCGCGTCCTCCGGCCAGCGATAGCGCCGGGCGGGGACCGCGCCAACCCGGCGCCTCACCAGCCCAGGGTGCCGGGACCGCCCTTGAAGGGCCCAACGATGCCCGGCGTGATCCAGCCTCCGTAGAAGCCGCCGGGCTGCGGCTCGGCCCGGGCCTCGCCGACGAGGCAGGCCTCCATGGGCCCGGCGTAGAAGGCGACGAACCCGGCGATCGGCCGGAAGCCGGGGGTCGGGTCCGGGTAGGACCAGGCGCCGCCGGGGGCGCTGCGCCCACCCGCCGCTACGTCGAGCAACACGGCCCGGCCCTTCCACTCGCAGATGCCGGCGCGGCGCGGTGGCCCGAGCACCCCGGGCGCGATGTCGGCGGGCGGCAGGTAGTAGGTCGGCGGGTGGCTCGTCTCCAGCACCCGGTAGCCGCCGCCCGTGTCGGCGATCGTCACGCCGCCGAGGATCACACGCAGGCGCGCGGGCACCGGCTCCAGGCGCGGCGGGCGCGGATAGTCCCACACGCTCTCCTCGCCGGGCCGGATCGGCAGGGGTTCGGGATGCATGGCGGGCTCCGGCTCCACGTCGATTCGGCGACCCATGCCCAGATAGCGTGCGGCGGCGGCGCGGCGGCGCGCTGCGGCGATTTTCCCCTGCGGCCCGCCGTGCTAGCGCAGGACTCGCGATCCCCGAGCCCGGAGCCCCGCGTGACAGGCCAGAGCGACTACGCCCTCTTCCTCGACTTCGACGGCACCCTGGTGGAGATCGCGCCCCGGCCGGACGCGGTCCGGGTCGAGCCCGGGTTGGTGGAGACCCTGGACCGCCTGCGCGCCCGCCTCGGTGGCGCGCTCGCAGTCGTCACCGGCCGGCCGGTCGGCGTGATCGACGCCTTCCTGGACCCGCTGCGCCTCGACGTGGCGGGCCTGCACGGGGTCGAGCGCCGCACCGGGGGGGTCGTCTCGGGGGGACGGGCGGAGGACCACCCGGAGCTGCGGGCGCGGGTGCCGCGGCTCGAGGCGGCCGCGGCGGAGCTCGACGCGGTGCTGATTGAGGACAAGGGCGCCTCGGTCGCGGTGCATTGGCGCCTCGCCAGCCCCGCCGACGCCGAGCGGGCCGAGGCCGCCGTGAAGGCTGTGGCGGCAGAGCTCGCAGGCGGCTACCGGCTGCAGCTCGGCAAGGCGGTCGGCGAGATCGTGCCGGCCGACGCCACAAAGGCCCACGCCATCCGGGCCTTCGCGGAGCAGCCGCCTTACGCGGGCCGGCGCGCGCTCTTCCTCGGCGACGATCGAACGGACGAGATCGCCTTCGCGTCCGTCAACGAGGATGGGGGCCTCAGCGTCCGTATCGGCCCCGGCGAGACCGTCGCGCGGCACCGGCTGGCCGATCCTGCGGCGGTCCGGGCCTTGCTCCGCGCCTGGGCCGACGGCGCGCCGATCGATCCCGCGGCGCTGCCGGCGGCCTGAGCGCCGCGCCATCCGCCGGCCCGGCGCCGGCCGCGAAGCCTGAAGGGGGAAGCCATGTTCGAGTTCCCGGTCCTCGTCGGCGACATCGGCGGCACCAACGCCCGCTTCGCCCTGGTGGAGGCGAAGGGCGCCAAGCCTCGCGTGCTCTCGCACGAGCCCACGGCCGGCCATCCGGACCCGTCGAGCGCGATCCGGGCGTCGCTCGCCAAGGGCGGCGGCCCGGCGCCGCGCTCGGCGATCCTCGCCATCGCGGGGCGGGTCGACGGGCCGGAGGTGCAGCTCACCAACGCCCACTGGGTGATCGCCGGGGCCCGCCTCGGCGCCGATTTCGACCTCGTGAGCTCGGTGGTCGTCAACGACTACGTGCCCGTGGCGGCGGGCGCCGCCGGCATCGCGCCGGACGACCTCACCCCGATCGGGCCGCTGAGGCGGGAGGCCGCCGGCGCCCGCCTGGTGCTCGGGCCCGGCACCGGCTTCGGCGCGGCGGCGCTCGTGCCCTACGCGGACCGCCTCGCCATCGTCTCCACGGAGGCGGGCCACACCGAGTTCGGCCCCTGCGACGCCGACGAGGAGGCGGTCTGGCACGCGGTCGAGCGCGTGGAAGGCCGGGTCACCGTGGAGGCGCTGCTCTCCGGGCCCGGGCTCAGCCGGCTGCACGCCGCGGTCCGGCAGGTGCGCACCGGCGCGGCAGCCGACCGGATCGACCCGGCCGCCATCACGGAGGCCGGCCTCTCGGCGAGCGACCCGCACGCGGCCGAGGCCCTCGCCCTGTTCGCGCGCCTCCTCGGCCGCGCCTGCGGCGACCTCGCCCTGACCTTCCTGGCCACCGGGGGCGTCTACATCGGCGGCGGCATCGCGCCCCGCATCGTTGACGTGCTGCGGGAGGGCGGGTTCCGCACGGCCTTCGAGCGCAAGGCGCCCTTCGCGGCGATGATGCGCGAGATCCCCACGAGCGTCATCACCGTCCACGACCCGGCGCTCACCGGACTCGCGGCGCTGGCGAGCGAGGGCACCGCCTTCGTGTACCACGGGCAGATCTGGCGGCGGGGGTGAGGCGGCGTTGCGGCCTATCCGGTTTCGGGACACAGTCGGGGCGGGGTCGGCCGCCTGCGCCGGCGCGGAGGGCGCCATGGACCACGTCACACTCGAGGAAGCCGGCGCTGACCTGCCCGGCCTCGTAGAGCGCGCGGCGGGCGGCCAGCCCTTCGTGATCACCCGGGACGGGCGTCCGCTGGTCCGGGTCACGCCCGTCGAGGCGGCCACGACGGAGCGCCCCCGGCGCGTCGGCTTCCTCGCGGGCCGGTTCACGGTCCCGGAGGATTTCGACCGGATGGGCGGGGCCGGGATCGAGCGCTTGTTCGACGGCGGATGAGGCTGCTCCTCGACACCCACCTGCTGCTGTGGGCCGCCGCCGAGCCGCACCGCCTGTCCCCGGGGGCACTTGCGCTCCTCGATGATCCTGCCAACGACCTCGTCTTCAGCGCTGCGAGCCTGTGGGAGGTCGCCATCAAGAGCGGCCTCGGACGCGAGGACTTTCAAGTCGACCCGCTGGTTCTGCGCGCGGCCCTGTTGGCGAATGGCTACGAGGAGTTGGTCATTTCCGGGCAGCACGCGGCTGCCGTGCTGCGGCTGCCCGCCATTCACAGGGACCCCTTCGACCGGATCCTCGTCGCCCAGGCGCTCTGTGAAGGGCTGACCCTTCGGACCGCCGACGCGGCGGTCGCAGCCTATCCGGGAACCGCCAGGGCTTCGTAGCGCCCCGACGGCTCGGACGGGCCTTCCTCAGGCCGCCGCGAGCGGCTTCGAGACGCTTTCCAGCGACTTGCCCTCGGCGGCCGTGCCCCAGATGCCGCCGACCACGGCCGCGATGCCCATCAGGGCGGCGCCGATCAGGTAGCCGATGAGCACGTTGTCGCGCGAGCCCGTCTCGACGAGGGTCCCGAACAAGAGCGGGCCCGAGACCCCTCCGATGCCGGTGCCGATCGCGTAGAAGGCCGCGATGGCGAGCGCGCGGATCTCCAGCGGGAAGGTCTCGGCCACCGTCAGGTAGGCGGAGGAGGCCGCGGCCGAGGCGAAGAAGAACACCACCATCCAGACGACGGTCTGGCCGACGGCGCCGAACACCCCGATCTGGAACAGGTAGCCGGCGCCTGCGAGGAGCAGGGCCGAGATGCCGTAGGTGAAGGCGATCATCGGGCGCCGGCCCACGGTGTCGAACAGGCGCCCCAGCACCAGCGGGCCGAGGAACGAGCCCAGCGCGAAGGGCAGCAGGTACCAGCCGACATGGTCGCCGGGCACCCCGTAGAAGCGCTCCAGCACCAGGGCGTAGGTGAAGAACAGCGCGTTGTAGAAGAAGGCCTGCGCCACCATCAGCGCGAGGCCCACGACGGTCTGCTGGCGGCTCGCCCCGAACATCGCCCCGAACACCTCGGAGAGGGGGGTGTGGCTGCGGGTCTTGAGCCGCAGGTGCTTGCCTGCCTCGACGGGCGGCAGCGTCGTGCCCGCGTCCGTGAAGCGCTTCTCGATCCCCGACACCACCCGGTCCGCCTCGGCCGCGTAGCCGTGCGTGACGAGCCAGCGGGGGCTCTCGGGGATCCAGGTGCGCAGGAGCAGGATCACGAGGCCGATGCCGCCGCCCACGAAGAAGGCGACGCGCCAGCCCCAGGCCGGGTCGATCACGTCGGGCCGCAGGACGACGATGGACAGGAAGGAGCCGAGCGCCGCCCCGATCCAGAACGAGCCGTTGATCACGAGGTCGGTCCAGCCGCGGACATGGGCGGGGATCAGCTCCTGGATGGTGGAGTTGATCGCCGTGTACTCGCCGCCGATGCCCGCCCCGGTGAGGAAGCGGAAGAGGCAGAAGCTCCAGATGTTCCAGGAGAGCCCGGTGGCGGCGGTGGCAGCGAGGTAGAGGGCCAGCGTGATGAAGAACAGCTTCTTGCGCCCGATTCGGTCGGTGAGCCAACCGAAGCCGAGCGCCCCCGTGACGGCGCCGACGAGGTAGGATGAGGCGGCGAGGCCCACGTCGAACTCGGAGAACGACATCGGCGCCTTGCGCAGCGCGCCCACCAGGGCGCCGGCCAGCGTTACCTCGAGCCCGTCCAGCACCCAGGTGATGCCGAGCGCCACGATGACGAGGACGTGGAAGCGCCCGAAAGGCAGCCGGTCGAGCCGGGCCGAGATGTCCGTCTCGATGACGGTGCCGGGGGGACTCCGCTCGGGTGCCGCGCCGCTGCCTTGTGCCTGCGCTACTCTGCTCGTCATCCGCGGATTCACCCTGAATCGAGAGACTTGTTCAGAACATCGGCCGGCCCGTCGATGAGGCCGTCCGGTGAGAGCGCTCCTTCACGCCCCACGGGCTGAACTAGGGCGTTCTCGCGGGTACGCCCCTCATGAAACGACGATTCCAGGTTGCCGCCCTCGCCCTCGTCCTCGCGACGGGCCTCGCCGCCGCCCCGACCCGGGGGGCCGACGATACCCACGACCGGGCGCCCCCGCAGGCGCCCGACGGCGCCGAGCGCTGGCGCCTGCGCCCGAGCCAGGCGGCCCTCGGCCCGGACGAGGCGGGCCCGCCGGCGCGCGACGCCGCCCGCCCGATCCCGGAGGCGCGGCGCAGCGTGCGCCTCGTCTACCCGGCTCTGCTCGCGGACCGCTGATCCCCGAACGGCTGCACGGAGGACCTCCGGTCAGCGCGAGCGGACGTCGAGGGCGTCGGCCAGCGCATCCCCGAGGAGATTGAGGGCGACGAGGGTCCCGCACAGGAAGGCCGCCGGCGCGGCGAGCGCCCCCGGCGCCGCCTCGATGCCCCGGGCGCCCTCGGCAATCAGCACGCCCCAGCTCGTCTCCGGCTCCTGCACGCCGAGCCCGAGGAAGGACAGGAAGCTCTCGAGCAGGATCACGCGCGGCACGATCAGCGTCGCGGCGACCGCGACGGGGCCGAGCATGTTGGGCACCACGTGGCGGCGGAGGATGGCCGGGCCCGGCAGCCCCAGCGCCTCGGCCGCCCGCACAAAATCCCGGCCGCGCAGGGCCAGGGTCTGGCCGCGCACGAGGCGCGCCATGTCGAGCCATTCGGTGGCCGCCACCGCGACGAGGATCAGCGCGAGGCTCGGGCTGAAGAAAGCCACCAGCATCATCACGAAGAACACGAAGGGCAGGGCGTAGAGCAGGTCCACGCCGCGCATCATCAGCGCATCGACGGCACCGCCCCGCCAGCCCGAGACCGCCCCGTAGAGGATGCCGATGAGGAGGGCGGCGAGCGTCGCCACGCAGCCGATCAGCAGGGAGACGCGCCCCCCCACGAGGCAGCGCGTGAGGAGGTCGCGGCCCTGCAGGTCGGTGCCGAGCAGAAAGTGCCGCCGGAGCACCGGCGCCTCGACGGTGAGGCGGTGCCCGTCCTCCGAGCGCCCCGCGATGCGGGCCTCGCCGAGGAGGCCGGAGCGGGGCAAGTAGGCGAGGCTGCGCGCCTCGATGGGACGGTCGGCCTCGAGGACGAGGCGCAGGCGCTCCGGCCCGATCTCCACCTCCGCGACCCGGGTTCGCATCCGGAAGGCGAGGCGGTCGAGGGCGGCGCGCAGGCGGTCCGGCCCTGGCTCCGCCGCGAGGCCGGGGGCGAGCTGGCGCAGGTCCGGGTAGGCCCGGTCGGGATCGTGCCCGGTGACGAGGGGCCCCGCGAGGCAGGCCAGCGCGACGGCTGCGAGAAGCGCGAGGGCCAGGCAGGCGATGCGATTGCGGGCGAGGCGGGCCAGAACAGTGCTCATGCACCGGCCCTCATCGGGCGAGCCGCAGGCGCGGGTCGAGGAGCGCCGCGGCGAGGTCGGCGGCGAGGTTGAACAGGATCACCAGCACCGCGACGACCAGCACCGTGCCCATCACCAGCGTGTAGTCGCGGTTGAGCGCGCCCTCCACGAAGTAGCGGCCGATCCCGGGCAGGCCGAACACGGTCTCGACCACCACGGAGCCGGTGAGGAGGCCGGCGGCCAGCGGCCCGAGGATCGCGACGACGGGCAGCGCGGCCGCCCGCAGGGCGTGGCGGACGACGCGCGCGGGCGGCAGCCCCATGGCGACCTGCGTGCGCACGTGCGGCTGGGCGAGCGCCTCGCCGAGGGCGGTCCGGGTTAGGCGGGCGATCGCCCCGACCTGCGGCAGGGCGAGGGTCACCACCGGCAGGACGAGGTGGGACGGCGCCCCGTCCTCCCAGCCGCTCAGGGGTAGCCAGCGCAGGGACAGGCCGAAGGCTATTTGCAGAAGGGGCGCCACCACGAAGGTCGGCACCGACAGGCTGAGTCCCGCCGCGAGGCCCGCCAGGCGGTCGGCGAGCCCGCCGCGGCGCAGGGCGGCGAGGATCCCGAGGGCGAGGCCGAGGCCGAGGGCCAGGGCGAGCGCCAGGGCACCGAGCGTCATCGAGACCGGCAGGCCGCGGGCGAAGAGGTCGGCGACGGTGAGGTCGCGGTAGGAGAAGGAGGGCCCGAGATCGCCGCGGGCGAGGGCCGCGAGGTAGCGGCCGAACTGCACCGCGAGCGGCTGGTCGAGGCCGTAGACCCGCCGCAGGTTCTCCATGGCGGCCGGCGCGAGGGGGCGTTCGAGATCGAACGGGCCGCCGGGGGCGAGCCGCATCAGCACGAAGCTCACCGCCACCACGGCAAGGAGGGTCGGCAGCGCCTGGAAGAGCAGGCGGCGCAGGACGAGGGCGATCATCGCGCCCCCGCGCGGCTCTGACGCGACGGGCCGGACCGGGGGCTATCGCTCACCGGTCGAGGCTCAGGAAGCGGGTGGGCGCCGCGTTGCGCAGGTTGGCGTGGTAGCCGTGGAGGCGCGGCGCGATCAGCGCCTTCGAGCGGTAGTGCATCACGGGGATCACCGGCACCTCGTCGAGCAGGATCGCCTCCGCCCGGTGCAGCAGGGCGGCCCGGGCCGCGAGGTCGCGCGTCTCCGCGGCCTCGCGCATCACCGCGTCGAAGGCCGGGTTGCTGTAGCGGCCGGCATTGAGGCCGTCGTTGCCGGTGGAGAGCAGGAACAGGAAGTTCTGGGGGTCCGAGTAGTCGGCGATCCAGGACATGCGGGCGACGTCGAAGGGACCGCCGTCGCGCAGGTACGCGAAGTGGGTCTTGGCATCCGTGTAGACGAAGCGGGTGTGCACCCCGAGGGGGCGCCACATCTCGGCGATGGCGAGCGCCGTGCTGCGGTTGTTGTCGGTGCTGTTGAACCGGTACGACACGGCGAGGGTCCTGCCCCCCGGTCCGTAGCCGGCCTCGGCGAGGAGCCTGAGCGCCTCGGCCTCGTTGTCGATGGGCAGGCGCTCGCGCCCGGGCAGCTCCGGCGGCGGCAGGGCGTTGTCGAGGCCCGGCGGGCAGAGCGAGTAGGCGGGCGCCATGGTCTCGCCCCGCACCACCGTGGCCAGGAACTCCCGGTCGATGACGAGGGAGAGGGCCCGGCGCAGGCGCGGGTCGTCGAAGGGCGGCTTGCGCAGGTCGAAGGCGAGGTACTCGACGCCGAGCGCCGGCCCCAGCACCACCTCCTCCCCGAAGCGGCGCCTCAGGAAGGCCATCTGGTCCGCCGGCAGGTCGGCGAGGGAATCGATCTCGCCGGCCCCGTAGCGGCGGACCGCGCTGGCGAGGTCGGGGGTCGGGATGAAGGCGACGCGGGGGATCGTCACCGTGCCGGCGGCGTGGAAGTGGGGGTTGCGCTCCAGGGTGATGCGGTCGTTCGGCACCACGTCGACGAGGCGGTAGGGGCCGTTGCTCACGTGGTTGCCGGGCCGCGTGAAATCAGGGCCGAAGCGCTCGACCGAGGGGCGGTGGACGGGCAGCGCCGTCTGGTGGGTGAGGAGTTCGAGGAAGTAGGGGGTTGGCGCCTCCAGGCGGATCTCGACGGTGCGGGGATCGGGCGCCGCGACTCCGAGGCTCGACGCGGGCGTCTCGCCCCGGTTCACGGCCCCCGCGTTGCGGATCGGGAACAGCACCTCGGCGTACTTCGCGCCCGTCTCCGGCGCCATGATGCGCCGGAGCGCGTAGGCGAAGTCCTCGGCCTGCATCGGGTCGCCGTTCGACCAGCGGGCGTCCCCCCGCAGGCTGAACGCGTAGGTCAGGCGGTCCTCCGAGAGGCGCCAGGACTCGGCCATGCCGGGGATGATGCGGCCGAGGTTGTCGTAGGTGAGGAGTCCCTCGTAGAGGTCGCGCAGGATGTGCGCCTCGGCCACCGTCGAGGTCTTGTGCGGATCGAGGGTCTCGGGATCGGCGTCGTTGCCGCGCCGGTAGAGGCGGCCGGGCTCGGCCGCCGCCCGGGGTCCCGCGACGACGAGCGCCAGGCCGCCCGCGAGCCAGTCCCGCCGGCGCAAGGAATTCGGGCGCGCTAAGCCCGAGCGCAACGGCTCAGGCGCCGGTGTCGGGCGCGAAGCCGGCGGCCTCGATGCCGGCCACCGCGCAGATCTCGTCGTTGTCGGAGGTATCGCCGGAGATCCCCACCGCGCCGACCACCCGCCCGCCGTCGCGGATCAGCACCCCGCCCGGCACCGGCACCAGGGCCGCCGGGCCGACGAGGTGGGAGACCGCCGCGACGAAGTGGGGCTGCTCCTCGGCCCGCTTCGCGATGGCCCGGGAGCCGAGCCCGAGGGCGAGGGCGCCGTTGGCCTTGCCGAGGGCGACCTCGGCGCGGCGGAGCGCCGTGCCGTCCTCCACCTGGACACATTTCAGAGACCCGCGGGCGTCATACACGACCACGGCGAGCGGCTTCAGGCCCCGCGCCCGCGCCGTCTCCAGGGCGGTCGTGACGATGGTTCGGGCGGCGTCGAGCGTCAGGTCGGCCATCGTGCGCTTTCGAGGGGAAGGGGGCCAGCCGGACCCCGCGGGCCGAGCCCGCGGTGCCCGCCAGAGGTTTTTCGTGATGCGTCGCGCGATCATCCATATCGGAATGCCCCGCACCGGGTCCACCTCGCTCCAGGAGGTGCTGGCGCGCCTGCGGCCCCGCCTGCCCGAGGCCGGCATCCTCTACCCGCGGCTCGCGCCGACCGGCTCCGGGCCCGGCGCGGACGTCAACCACCAGCCCCTCGGCGAGGCCCTCGACGGCCGCCGGTCCCGGTCCGAGCGCCGGGCCGCGCTGGCGCGCCTCGACGCGGCGCTCGCGAACACGCAGGCCGACACGGTGATCCTCTCCTACGAGGACTTCGCCGTGCAGCGGCCGCACTTCCGGGTGCCCGCGACCCTCGCGGAGGCCTTCGGGCGGCACGGCTTCGCCCTCGAGGTCGCGATGGTGGTGAAGCCCGCCTTCGAGCAGCTGAACTCGGCCTACGCCCACCGGGCGCAGCTCGTGCAGGAGACGCGGACGTTCCGGGCCTACGGACAGGCGCAATGGCGCTCGGGCCGGTTCGACTACGGTGCCCTGATTGCCCCGTGGCGGGCTGCCGCGGAGGGGCGGGTGACGGTCATCCCCTTGCGCGACCGGCGCTCGGCCGAGCCGCTGCTGGGGCGGATCGTGCGCGACCTCGGCCTCGCCGACCGGCTCGGTGGACTGATCGCCGGGCAGGCCGAGTACCGCACCAACCGCAGCCCCGGCCCCATCGCCGTGGAGGCCTCTCGTCGCCTGCGCCTGCAGCGGGTCCACCGGCAGGTCGCCGGGCACCCGCGCCGGATCGGCCACGTCCTCGACGACGCGGCCTGGGGACGGGGGCTCGACCCCGAATCGTTCAGAGGCGACGCGCCCGAGATCCGGGCGCGGATGGGCGAGCGCCTCGCGGCCTCTCACGACCGCTTCGCGCGGGCGATGTGGGGCGCCTCCTGGGACGCGGTGGTGGGCGAGGCGCCGGAGCGCGCGCCGAACGAGCTCGCCGGGCGGAGCCTCGACGCGGAGACCGAGGCCGTGATCGCGGCGCTGATGCGCGAGACCATGGGTCACTTCCGCTTCCACAGCCTGCCGGCGTGGCAGCGGGTGCCGGCCGACCTCGCGGAGGCCGCCACCAAGCGGCTCGCGGGCCTCGTGGGCTACGGCTGGCGGGTGAGCTGAGCCGGCCGGATCCGCCTCAGGCGAGCCCGTCCACGAAGGCGTCGTAGCGCCGCGCCACGTCCTCGCGGCGCTCGAAGTGCGGGAAGGCGCCGGTCGGCAGGCTCTTGATGCGCCAGTTCGGCCGCGCCGCGAAGCGGGGCGCGTCGCGGTAGTCCACGAAGTCGCCGCGCTGCCCGTGGAGCACCAGCACCGGCAGCCACAGCGCCTCGTAGAGGCGCGTCGCGTCGGTGGGGAAGAGGTGGCCGGCGATGAAGCAGTAGGGCGCGTGCTCGGCGCCCGGCTGGTGGGCCGAGGCGTAGTCGTAGGCCAGCAGGCCCTCGTCGATCCGGTCCGAGCCCCAGGTCTTCTCCAGAAAGAAGCGCATGCTCGGCCGGCTCACGAGGGCGTCGAACAGGGCCCGGCCCCAGGGCGGCGCGTCGAGGAGGGCGCGGGTGAGGTCGCGCCCCCGGTGGCCGTCGCTCGGACCGCGGCCGGACAGGCGGGCATCGAGCCCCGTAGGACTGATCAGCGCGAGGCTGCGGTAGTCCTGGGCCCGCTCCAGCGCGGCGCGGGCTAGGTACTCGGCCGAGAGCGACAGGGCGAGGGCATCGACCCGCGCGCCGCCGTGGCGCCGCCGGATCTCCCCCGCGACCGCGTGGATCGCGTCCACCATGGTGCGCGGGGTGTAGCGGCGGCGGCTCCGCTCCGAGAAGCCGAAGCCCGGCAGGTCGAGGGCGTAGACCGGGCGCCGCCCGCGGTAGTGCTGGTAGAGCGGACGCACCTCGTAGGCGTTGGCGGCCGCGTTGATCGAGTGGATCAGGAGGAGCGGCACGCCCTCGGCCTCGTCCGACCCGTAGAAGGCGAGGCCCCCGACGGGCGAGGACAGGCATTCGTGGCGCCCCGGCAAGGCCGGGGGGAGGGGCATCCGGTGATCGATGCCGAGCCGGCTGTAGGCGACCCAGGCCCCCGCTCCCCCGAGCGCGGCGAGGCCGAGCCCCTTCGCGGCGCGGGCGGCGAGCGTGGGGGCGATGCCGTGGGGTCTGCGGGGCGGTCTCGGAGCCATCGTCGCGTCTCGTTCGGGCGTGTGGGCGACAACGTGGAGCTGGGCCGAGCGTTGCCCCGGGGCCGCGGGCCCTATCCGGCGCCCTCGATCGTCCCGCTGACCTCCAGCCACTCCTCCTCGGCCGCGGCCAGCGCACCGGCCGCCTCCGCGCGCATCCGGGCGATCTCGCCGGCCTTCGCGGCGTTCTCCTGGAAGGCGGTGCCGTCGGCGAGCGCCGCGTCGATCCGGGCGATCGCCGCGGTGAGCTTGGCCATGCGGGCCTCGACGGCCTCGAGGCGCTTGCGGAGCGGCGCCAGCGCCGCGCGGCGCTCGACGGCGGAGCGGCGCTCCACCGCCTTCGAGCCGCCGGTGCCCTCCTGCCCCCGGTCGTCCGCGCGTTCGGGGCCGGCGAGCACGAGGCGGCGGTAATCGTCCATGTCGCCGTCGAAGGTCCGCACGGTGCCGTCCGTGACGAGCCAGAGCCGGTCGGCGCAGGCCTCCACCAGGAAGCGGTCGTGGCTGACGAGGATCACCGCGCCCTCGTAGTCGTTGATGGCCTCGACGAGGGCCTGGCGGCTCTCGATGTCGAGGTGGTTCGTCGGCTCGTCGAGGATGAGGAGGTGCGGGCCCCGGAACGCCGCGAGCCCCATCAGCAGGCGGGCCTTCTCCCCACCGGAGAGCTGCGAGACCGGCGTGTCGGATTTCGAGGCCGGGAAGCCGAGGCGGGCGGTGGCGGCCCGGGCGCGGGCCTCCGGCACCTCCGGCATCAGAGTGCGCACGTGCGCATAGGCGCTCTCGCCCGGCCGCAGCTCGTCGAGCTGGTGCTGGGCGAAGTAGGCGACCTCCATCTTGGAGGAGCGCCGCAATTCGCCCGCGAGCGGGGCGAGCCGCCCGCCGATCAGCTTGCAGAAGGTCGACTTGCCGTTGCCGTTGGCGCCGAGCAGCGCCACCCGGTCGTCGGGGGCGAGGCTCAGGTTCAGCCCCGTGAGCACAATGCGCTCGCCGTAGCCGGCCTGGACCCGCTCCATCGCGACGATCGGCGGCGAGAGCGGCCGCTCCGGGCTCGGCAGGTGGATCACCGGCACGTCGTCCTCAAGGAGGGCGGCGATCGGCTCCATCTTGGCGAGGCGCTTCATGCGCGACTGCGCCTGCCGGGCCTTGGTGGCCTTGGCCTTGAAGCGGTCGATGAAGCTCTGCAGGTGGGCGCGCTCCGCGTCCTGCTTGGCCTTGGCTTTGGCCTGGAGCACCCGCTTCTCGGAGAGCTGGCGGGCGAAGCTGGTGTAGCCGCCCCGGTAGATCGTCAGCTTGCCCCGGTCGAGGTGGAGGATGTGGTCGACGGAGGTGTCGAGGAGGTCGCGGTCGTGGCTGATGATGATCGCGGTGCGGGGATAGCGCTCCAGGTAGTCGTAGAGCCAGAGGGTGCCCTCGATGTCGAGGTAGTTGGTGGGCTCGTCGAGGAGGAGCAGGTCGGGCTCGGAGAACAGCACCGCCGCGAGCGCCACGCGCATCCGCCACCCGCCCGAGAAATCCGCGCAGGGACGCGCTTGCGCCGCCGCGTCGAAGCCGAGCCCGTGCAGGATCGCGGCGGCGCGGGCGGGCGCGGCGTGCGCGCCGATATCCACGAGGCGGGTCTCGATCTCGGCCCGCCGGATCCCGTCGGCGGTCTCGGCTTCGGCCATCAGGCGGGCGCGCTCGGTGTCGGCGGCCAGCACGACGGCGTGCAGCGTCTCGGGGCCGGCCGGCGCCTCCTGCGCCACGCCGCCGATGCGCATGCCCCGCGGCAGGGAGACCGACTTCGCGTCGACGGGCAGTTCGCCCAGGATCGCCCGGAACAGGGTGGTCTTGCCGGCCCCGTTGCGGCCCACGAGCCCGACGCGGGCCCGGTCGGGGATCGAGAAGCTCGCGCCGTCGAGGATCTGGCGGTCGCCGATGCGGTAGCTGAGGTCTTGCACGGTGAGCATGGCGGGCCTTCTGGGGTCGGTCACGCCCCGATGGCAAGCGGCGACTGCGCGCAATTTGCGCAACGTGCGGGCTTGTGGCCGCGGCGCGGGCCGGGCCATAACGGGATACGATCACGGATCCGTGAGGAGCCGTGATCCCGCCGGGGGGCGTTCCATCGGGCATCCTGCGGGATGCCCGGGAGTGATCCGGATGATGCTCGTGATCCACAGGCTGATCCTGTCGCGCCGCATGCGCCTTCTCGCGGCGGTCGAGCGCTGGCTCGTGCGCCGCATCGAGGGGTGATCCCTCAAACAGCCGCCGCGCGGATTCCTTCGAGATGGCGGACCGCCTCCTCGAAGGCCGCGCGGGCCTGGTTGATCCTGTCCGCGCCCCGAGCCAGGCGGAGACGATCTCAGATCAGCTCCCAGGCCGCGGTGTCCCGCATCAGGGCGGCCACCAGCGCGTGATTCAGCTCGTGCCCGGTATGGGCGGCGGTGATGCGGCCGGCTACGGGGTGGCCGGCGAGCGCGAGGTCCCCGACGAGGTCGAGCATGCGGTGGCGCACGGGCTCCTCGGGCAGGCGCATGCCGCCGATCACCCGGCCGCCGACGATCGTGGCGGTGGAGCGCAGGTTCGCGCCGCGCAGGAAGGGCTCGCGGGTGACGAGGGCGTAGAGCTTGGCGGGCAGGGCCCACTTGAGCCGGCCGAAGCTGCGCGAGGGCGCGAGCTCCCGCTCGAAGCTCTCGGGCGTCACCGCGCCGGACCAGCGCATCGGGCCGAAATGCGACAAGCTGAGCTCGCCGGTGAGGTGGAGGGCCGCGGCGGGCTCGATGCGCAGGCGGCGCTCGCCGTCGCAAACCTCGACCGGCCGCAGCACCCGGATGGTCCGCACCGGCTCCGCCTGCTCGGTCCGCCCCGCGCCGCGGATGCCGACGCACCACGGCGTCGCGCTGCCATCGAGGATGGGCAACTCCTCCGCGTCGAGATCGACCCGCGCATTGTCGATGCGCAGCGCACTCAGCGCCGCGAGGAGGTGCTCGACGGTGCGCACCAGCGTCCCGTCCCGCCCCTGCAGGGCCGTGCACAGGGGACGGGGGACCCGCAGGAACCAGTGGGCCGGAACCTCGACGGATGCGCCTCCGGGCAGCGTGCGACGGAAGACGATGCCGGTCCCGGGCCGCGCCGGCCCGACGACGGCCTCGGCGCGGCGGCCGGTATGCAGGCCTGTGCCCGTCAGGGCGAAGGACCCCGCCAGGGTCGCCTGGGCGCGCGGCGCGGGGAGGGCAGGGGACATCGGGCGCTCTCGGACATCTCCCGCCGCGCCGGGCCGCGCGGTCTTCCGGAGCCGATCCCGGCGATCCTTGCGGCGCAGAGCGCTCTAGCCGATGGCTCCGAGCCGGCAAAGTCACGCTTTCGCGCGGGCGCGCGTCATCCACGCCCGTTGCGGGCTCGACCCCCGCCCTCGACTTGACCGGTGCGGGTCCGCCCGTCACGATCCCGGGAGGCTTGACCATCGGGCCAACGGGTCCACGGCGCCCGGCCGGCGGGGACGGGCGCGCAGGGGATCGCGGAGGTTCTGGGGCATGGCTCGGCTGGCGGGCATACCGTTCTTCAAGGAGCCGGGCATCGATCTCGCGCCCTTCGAGACCCGCTGCCACTGGCGTCGCTTCGACGAGAACGAGGTTCTGGTCGATTACGACGACGTCTCGACCGACGTCTACTTCCTGGCCTCCGGCGAGGTGCGCATCCTCAACCGCTCGCAATCCGGCAAGGAGGTGATCCTCGGCGAGATGCGCGGAGGCGCCTTCTTCGGCGAGCTCGCGGCGCTCGACGGCATCGGCCGCTCGGCGAACGTCACGGCACTCACCCGCGGCGAGGTCTGCGTGGTGCCGGCCCCCGTGTTCCGGCAGATCGTGTTCGCCTCCGAGCCCATCGCCGATCGGCTGTTCCGGCTGCTGACGAAGCGGGTGCGCGAGTTGAACACCCGCCTGATGGAGCACGCCCTCCTCGACCTGCGCCACCGCCTCTACGCGGAGCTGCTGCGCCTCTCGGTGCCGCGCGCCGGCGGCGGCGACGAACGCGTGGTGACGCCTCCGCCCTACCACCACGTGCTGGCCGCCCGCATCGGCTGCCGCCGCGAGCAGGTGACCCGCGAGTTCACCGTGATGGCCAACGAGGGCCTCGTGGACCGCACCCGCGGCGCCCTGGTGCTGCGCCGGCCCGACCTTCTCGAGGCCCGCGTCGCCGAGGCCCTGCGCGAGGATTCCTGAGCCTTGGCACCGGGCTCGGGTGAGGATGCCGCGCGGCCCGGGACGCCGCTGCTGCGGCTCGAAGGCGTCTCGAAGCGCTTCGGCTCCCACGCGGCGGTCGACGACGTCTCCCTCGATCTCGGACCCGGCGAGGTCCTGTGCCTCCTCGGACCCTCGGGCTGCGGCAAGAGCACCCTCCTGCGCCTCGTCGCCGGCTTCGAGGCGCCGAGCGGGGGCCGCATCCTCCTCGACGGCGCCGACATCGCGCCCCTGCCGCCCCACCGGCGGCCGGTGAACATGATGTTCCAGTCCTACGCCCTGTTCCCGCACCTGAGCGTGGAGGGAAACCTCGCCTACGGGCTGAAGGGCCTCGGGCGCGCCGCCGCGCGGGCGCGGGTCGCCGAGCTGCTCCGCCTCGTACGCCTCGAAGACTTCGGCGGGCGCCGGCCCGACACGCTCTCGGGCGGCCAGCGCCAGCGGGTGGCGCTGGCCCGCGCGCTCGCCCGGGAGCCGCGCGTGCTCCTCCTCGACGAGCCCCTCGGCGCCCTCGACCGGGGCCTGCGGGAGGAGACGCAAGGCGAGCTGCGCGCCCTGCAGCGGCGCCTCGGCACGAGCTTCGTCGTCGTCACCCACGATCCCGCGGAGGCGATGGCGCTCGCCGACCGGATCGCGGTGATGGAGGCGGGCCGCCTCGTGGAAGCCGGGCCGCCGACCGCCCTCTACGAGCGGCCGGGCAGCCGCTTCGTGGCCGGGCTCCTCGGCGACGTGAACCTGATCCCCGGCCGCCTCGGAGCGGGGGAGGCGGGCCCCCTCCGCACCGTCGAGACCGCCCTCGGGCCCCTGCGGGGCCGGGCCTCGTCCGGCGCGCTCGAACCGGGCGCCGCGGTCCTGCTGGCGCTGCGGCCCGAGCGCGTCCGGCTCGGGGAGGCCGGCCTGCCCGCCACGGTGACGGAGGCGACGTTCCTGGGCGAGCGCGTGCGCTGCGTGGTGCGGATGGGTGAGGGCACGCTCGTCCGCGCGAGCCTTCCGGCCGGCTCCGGCCCGGTCCCGGCGCCCGGCGCGATGGTCCGGGTCGGCTTCGACCCGGACGCCGCGACGGTGCTGCCCGCATGAACCCCCGGCGGCTTCGCGCGCTCGTTCGCCTGCCCATGCTGGTCTGGCTCTTCGCGTTCTTCCTCGTGCCCTTCGCAATCGTGCTGAAGATCAGCCTGTCGGAACCCGCCACCGCAATGCCGCCCTACCTGCCGGTGCTCGACTGGCAGGGCGGCTTCGAGGGCTGGGCGAGCTTCCTGGAGGCCCTGAGCTTCGAGAACTACGAGACGCTCTGGTTCGACGGCCTCTACCGCGAGGCGGCGCTCGGCTCCCTCGCGCTGGCGCTTTCCGCGACCGGGCTTCTCCTCGGCCTCGGCGTACCCCTCGCCTACGCCCTCGCCCGGGCGCCGGCGCGCTGGCAGCCGCTCCTCGTCGCCCTCGTGGTGGTGCCGTTCTGGACGAGCTTCCTGATCCGGGTCTACGCCTGGATCGCCATCCTGAAGCCCGAGGGGCTCCTTAACGCCGTGCTGATCCGCCTGGGGCTGATCGCGGCGCCCCTGGAGATCCTGGGGACCCAGACGGCGGTGCTGACCGGGCTGACCTACGCCTACCTGCCCTTCATGGTGCTCCCGGTCTACGCGGTGATGAGCCGGCTCGATCCGGCGCTGCGCGAGGCTGCGGCCGACCTCGGCGCCTCGCCGACCCGGGTGTTCTGGACGGTGACCCTGCCGCTCTCCGCTTCCGGCCTCGCGGCGGGCGCGCTCCTGTGCTTCATCCCGATGGTCGGCGAGTTCATCATCCCGGACCTCCTCGGCGGCTCCGACACGCTGATGCTCGGGCGGGTGCTGTGGAGCGAGTTCTTCTCGAACCGGGACTGGCCCCTCGCCTCCGCTGTGGCGGTGCTGCTCCTCGTCCTCGTGATCGGGCCGGTGGTGCTGTTCCGCGAGGCGGAGACCCGGCGCGGCGAGGCCGCGCGATGATACCTCCATGAGCGCCGTGACGCGCGCGAGCCTCGTCCTCGGGCTCGCCTTCCTCTACGCGCCGATCATCGTGCTCGTTGCCTACTCTTTCAACGCCTCGTCGCTCGTGACGGTGTGGGGCGGGTTCTCGACCCGCTGGTACGCGGTGCTGTTCGCCGACGCGCCGCTGATCGCCGCCGCCTGGGTGAGCCTGCGCGTCGCCCTCCTGGCAGCGCTGATCGCCACGATCCTCGGGACGCTCGCGGCGCTGGCGTTCGAGCGGCACGGCCGCTTCCGGGGGCGGGGGACGCTCACGGGGCTCGTCTACGCCCCGATGGTGATGCCGGAGGTGATCACCGGCCTGTCGCTGCTGCTCCTTTTCGTCGGGACGGGGTTCGACCGGGGCCTTCCCACCCTCGTCATCGCGCACGCGACGCTCGGCACGGGCTTCGTCGCCGTGGTGGTGGCCGCCCGCCTGCGCGGCCTCGACCGCGCTCTGGAGGAGGCCGCCGCCGACCTCGGCGCCGGCCCGGCCCGGGTCTTCGCAACGATCACCCTGCCGCTCCTGGCGCCCGCCCTCGCGGCCGGGTTCCTGCTCGCCTTCACCCTGTCCCTCGACGACCTCGTGATCGCGAGCTTCGTCTCGGGGCCCGGCGCCACCACCCTGCCCATGCGGCTCTACAGCCAGGTCCGCCTCGGCGTGAACCCCGAGGTCAACGCCGCCTCGACCCTGCTGATCGGCGCGGTCAGCCTCGCGGTGCTGGCGGTCTCCTGGCTCACCGCGCGGCACGGCCGGGACCGCGCGGACGCCTGAGGGAATGCGCTATCGCGCGAACGTGCGCGGCCGGCCGCCGTTGCGCTTGGTAGGCACGCCCCCGCGAAGCCGTTCGCCACGGAGACACCCGATGCCCGCCGACAAGACCGCGCCCGCTCTCCACCCGGCCGCCGACCCGGACGTCCTGCACGTCGAGGGCGCCATCGACGCGCCGATCCTGTTCTTCGACGATTCCCCGGCCCTCGGCTTCGGGGGCGGCGTCTTCCGGATGATGCTGTGCACGCTGATCCAGGACGTCGACGCGGACGGCACCCTGATCCAGCGCAAGAAGGTCGTCGCGCACCTGCGCGGAAGCGGCCAGGCCTTCGAGAAGCTGCGCCGGGCCATCGACGCCATGGAGGCGATGGTGGCCAAGCCCGAGGGCCCGGCGAACTGATGCGGCGGGCGCCGCCCGGCCGCGATCAGTCGAGGGGCTCAAGCTCGATCAGCACGCCCTGCACGCCGGCCGCCGCGGGGGCCTGCGGCGCCACGCCCCAGACCACCCGCAGGACGCGGTAGGGCCGCGGCGGCCCGCCGAGCATCACCGCGTCGTCCCGCCTCGGCACGTGCCACCACAGGCAGGTGCAGAGGGGCCGGCCGTCCAGCGTGAAGGCGATGCTGACCTGCATGGCCCGATGCTACCTTCGCGGGTGCAACATGGCCATGACGGTCCGAGTGCGGCGCGTCCGGGCCTCAGCCCACCTGCTCGCCGAGCTTGAGGAGCTCGGCGCAGCGGGCGTTCTTGCCCGCAAAGTCCTTCCAGGCGGTCTCGCGGGCGAGCTCGCGCCACTTCTCGATGTGCTCGGGCGTGAGGTCGTGCACCTTGGCGCCGCGGGCGCCGTAGATCTTGGTGATGTCCTCGTCGTCGTGCTTGGCGAGCGCGAAGGAGAACGCCTCCAGCTCCAGTCCGACCTCGCGCACAGCCTTCTGCTGCTCGGGGCTCAGCGCGTCGAAGGTCGCCTTCGAGATGATCAGCGGCTCCAGGATGAACCAGAAGGACCGGCCGCGCCCGGCGGTGAGGTTCTTCGTCAGCTCGTCGAGGCGGAACGAGATCAGGCTGGTGGAGGCGCTGACGGCGGCCTCCAGCGCGCCGGTCTGCATCCCGATGTACATCTCGCTGGACGGCATGGTGGACACGATGCCGCCGGCTGCCTGGAACATCATGTCCATCTCGCGTCCACCGCCGCGGATCTTCACCCCCTTGACGTCCGTGGGCACCAGGATCGGCCCGACGCGCGAGGCGACGGCGCCCGACTGCCAGACCCAGGTGACGATGATCACGCCCTTGTCGCTCAGGGTCTTGGACAGCTCCTCCCCGATCCGGGCGGTCCGCCACTTGGCAGCCTGCTCGTAGCTGGACACCAGGGCCGGCATCAGCGCGAGATTGGCCTCCACCACCTCGCCGCCCGCGTAGGAGAGCGGCACCAGGCTCATGTCCAGGGCGCCCTTCCGGACCGCGCTGAACTGGGCGAGCGTCTTCATCAGCGAGGAGCCGGGATAGACCTGTGCGGTGAGGCTGCCGCCGGTGCGCTTCTCGACCTCCGCGGCGAAGCGGCGGCAGATCCGGTCGCGGGCGTCGCCCTGCTCCGGGGTGCCGCCGGGGAACTGGTGCGAGATCTTGAGCACCCGCGGGGCTTGCGCCCGCAGGACGGCGGGGCTGGCGAGAAGGCCCGCCCCGGCCGCGGCGGTGCCGAGCAGGGTGCGTCGTGTGATCGTCGAGTGGATCATGGGGTCGGCTTCCTCCTGGTCGGAGCCCGCGGCATTCTGGCGTCCGCGGGCGTGGTGTCGGGCCTTGGTTCTCGCCGCGGCCTCAGGCCACGGTACGGGCTGCCTCGCCGCCGAGGCGCGCGCGCAGCCAGTTGATGACGCCGCCCGCGAGCAGCACTTCGACCTGGCGGTTCGAGAGCCCGTGGCGCAGCCCGATCGTGCCCCCGCCCTGCAGGCGCGCGACGATCTCGGGGCCGGCTCGAAGCGCCTCGGCGACGCCCTCGATCTCGATCACGTCGCCGATCTCCAGCCGGTCGTAATCGGCCGGGTCGGCGAAGGTGAGAGGCAGGACGCCGAAGTTGATGAGGTTCTGCCAGTGGATGCGCGCGAAGCTCTTGGCCAGCACCGTCTCCAGGCCGAGGTAGCGGGGCGCCAGCGCCGCGTTCTCGCGGCTCGAACCCTGGCCGTAGTTGAGGCCGCCGACGATGGCGTGCCCGGCTCGCCCCGGGCCGCCCTGGCGGGCGCGCTTCGGGTAGGTGTCGTCGATCGGCTCGAAGGTGAATTCCGCGGTCTTCGGGATGTTCGACCAGTAGGGCATCACCCGGGCGCCGGCCGGCATGATGTCGTCGGTGGAGATGTCGTCGCCGGTCTTCAGGAGCACCGGCACACGGATCGTGTCGCCGAGCCGCCCGAGCTCCGGCAGGGTGGTGATGTTGTCGGTCTTCTCCAGGCGCACCGCGCGGGCCTCGGCCGCGCTCAAGGGCGGCACCAGCATGGTCGTGTTGGTCGCCACCATCGCGGGGGCGGCGATCCGCGGATAGGCCATGTCGAGGCTGCGCGGATCGGTGATCACGCCGGAGAGGGCCGAGGCCGCCGCGGTCTCGGGGCTGCACAGGAACACGCTGTCCTCCCGGGTGCCGGAGCGACCGGGGAAGTTGCGCGGCACGGTGCGCAGGGAGTTGCGGCCGGAGGCCGGGGCCTGGCCCATGCCGATGCAGCCGTTGCAGCCCGCCTGATGCACCCGCGCGCCGGCGTGGATCAGGTCGGAGAGGTGGCCCTTGGCGATCAGGGTCTCCAGCACCTGCCGGGTGGAGGGGTTGATGTCGAGGGAGACCCGGTCGTGCACCTGGCGGCCCTTCACGATCTCGGCGGCCACCGCGAAGTCGCGGAAGCCGGGGTTGGCCGAGGAGCCGATGTAGGACTGGTAGATCTCCTCGCCAGCGGCCTCCGAGACGGGCACGACGTTGCCGGGGCTCGACGGACGGGCGATCAGCGGCACCAGGGTCGAGAGGTCGATCTCCTCGTGGTCGTCGTAGGCGCAGCCGGGATCCGGCAGCAGCTCGACCCAGTCCGCGCCGCGGCCGACGCCCTTCAGGAACTGCTGGGTGGCGCCATCCGAGGGGAAGACGCTCGTGGTGGCGCCCATCTCGGCGCCCATGTTGGCGATGACGTGCCGGTCCATCGCCGAGAGCCCGTCGAGGCCGGGGCCGTAATACTCGATGATCCGGCCGAAGCCGCCCTCGACGCCGTGGCGGCGCAGCATCTCCAGGATCACGTCCTTGGCGCTCACCCAGTCGGGCAGCGTGCCGGTGAGGCGCACGCCCCAGACCCGCGGCATGCGCAGGTGCAGGGGCTCGCCCGCCATGGCGAGCGCCACCTCGACGCCGCCCGCGCCGAAGGCCAGCATCCCGAGGGAGCCCGCGGCCGGGGTGTGGCTGTCGGAGCCGACGAGGGTCAGGCCCGGCTTGCCGAAGCTCTGCATGTGGACGGGGTGGCTGATGCCGTTGCCGGGCCGCGAGTACCAGACGCCGAAGCGGCGGCAGGCGGAGCGCAGGAACAGGTGCTCGTCGGCGTTGAGGTGATCGTTCTGGACGAGGTTGTGGTCGACGTACTGCGCCGCGAGCCCGACCTTGACCCGCTCGACGCCCATCGCCTCGAGCTCCAGCATCACGAGGCTGCCGAGCACGTCCTGCAGCAGGGTCTGGTCGATGGTGAGCGCGATCTCGGCGCCCGGCGTCGGCTCGCCCGCGGCGAGGTGCGCGCGGATCAGCTTCTGCGTCAGGTTCAGGGCCGTCATGGTCTACCCCCAATGCGGTGAACGGGCTGGCGCCGCCGGGTCGTCCCACCCGGCGGCGCAAATCTTGGGGCGGGCGTCAGGCCGCGCGGTCGCTGCGGCGCAGGCTCTCGGGCATCGCGAAGAGCAGGAGAGCGGCCGCCACGAGGCACAACGCGCCGATGCCGTAGAGGGCCGGGGTGGTGGAGCCGGTGAGGTCCTTCACCCAGCCGACCATCACGGGGCTGACGATGCCGCCGAACTGGCCGAGCGTGTTGATGAGCGCGATGCCGCCCGCCGCGCCGACCCCGGTGACGAGCTTCGCGGGCAGCGTCCAGAAGGTCGGGATCGAGGCGACGATGCCGGCGCCGAGGAGGGCGAGGGCGATCATCAGCGGCACGATCTGCCGGTCGAACAGGCCGGCGGCGAAGAAGCCGACCGCGGCCGCGATCGCGAGGGCCGCCACGAACTTCGGCCGCTCGCCGGAGGCGTCGGAGAGGCGCCCGACCACCACCATGCTGATCGCCCCGCAGATGTAGGGGACGGCCGTCAGGAAGCCGACGGAGGCGGCCGTCCCCCCGCTCGCGGTCTTGATCAGGTCCGGCCCCCAGAAGTTCAGTCCGTAGGAACCGACCTGCAGGAGGAAGTAGACGAGCGCGATGAGGAGGAAGCCCGGCTGCCGGATCGCCCCCCACAGCGAGTGGTCCTCGATCTCGCGGTTGTGGTGGGCGATGCGCGAGGACAGGAGCGCCTTCTCGGGGTCGGTGAGCCATCGCGCATCCGGGATGCGGTCGTCGAGGCGGGTGAGCACCAGGATGCCCAGCACGAGGCAGGGCAGGCCGCCGGCCAGGAACAGCCACTGCCAGCCCGCGAAGCCGGCGACGCCGTTGAGCCCGCCGAGGATGAGGCCGGCCACCGGCGCCCCGAAGATCCCCGAGAAGGCAGAGGCCACGAACATGAAGGAGGTGATCCGCCCCCGGTAGGAGGCCGGGAACCACAGGGTCAGGTAGTAGAGGATGCCCGGCGCGAAGCCCGCCTCCATGGCGCCGATGAGGAAGCGCAGCGCGTAGAAGTGCCACTCCGTGCGGATGAAGATCATCAGCGCGGTGGCGATGCCCCAGGAGATCATGATCCGCGCGATCCAGCGGCGCGCCCCGACCCGGTAGAGCATCAGGTTCGAGGGCACCTCGAAGATCACGTAGCCGACGACGAACATGCTCGCGCCGAGGCCGTAGGCGACGTTGCTGAAGCCGAGGTCGCTCTGGAGCTGGAACTTGGCGAAGCTGATGTTGATGCGGTCGAAGAACGCGAACATGTAGCAGATCATGATCAGCGGCATGAGCCGCCACGCGACCTTGCGGACGACGCCGTCCTCGCTCACGTCCTCGGCGCCGGCGACGGGGCCGGCCACGGCGATGGTCATGGTTTCCTCCGGTGTGCGCCGCCATGCGCGGCCGCGGCGGATCGCGGGCGATCGGCCGGGACGCCTTCGGGTGCGGCGTGGTCGTCAGGCGCGGGGCCGCCTTCGGGCGGGCGGCTCCCGCGGGAATCCGGGCTTCGGCCTCAGGCCGCCCGGGGCATCGGGTGCAGGTCGCAGGGGCGGCCGGCCTTGGCGACCTGGCCGGGCACGTCGTGGCCGACGAGCCGCGGCAGGTCGCGGGAGAGGGCGATCAGGGCCTCGAGGTCGAGCCCCGTCGCGATGCCCATCTCGTGGGCCATGCTCACGAGGTCCTCGGTGCAGATGTTGCCGGTGGCCCCCGGCGCGAACGGGCAGCCGCCGAGGCCGCCGAGCGCCGCGTCGAAGCGGCGGGCGCCCGCCTGCCAGGCCGCGAGCACGTTGGCGAGGCCGACGCCGCGGGTGTTGTGGAAGTGCAGAGTCAGCCGCTCCGCCGGCACGATCCGCAGCGCCCGTTCGACGAGCCGCGCCACCTGGGCGGGGTTTGCCATGCCGGTGGTGTCGGCGAGCGTCACGCCCGCGATGCCGAGCGCAAGGTAGCGCTCCACCTGCGCGATCACCGTGTTGACCGGCTGGTCGCCCTCGAAGGGGCAGCCGAAGGCGGTCGCCACCGTGGCGTTGGTGGAGACGGGCGCACCCCGCACGGTCTCCATGATCCGGGCGAAGCCCTCGATCGAGGCGGCCGGGCTCATGCCCATGTTGGCGCGGTTGTGGGTCTCGCTCACCGAGGCCACGAGGTTGATCTCGTCGACGCCGGCCGCGAGCGCCCGCTCGGCGCCCTTCGGGTTCGGCACGAGCGCCACGTAGACGGTACCGGAACGCCGGGTGAGGCCGGCGAAGACCTCGGCCGCGTCGCGCAGCGCCGGCACCGCCTTCGGCGAGACGAAGGAGGACACCTCGATGCGCGAGAAGCCCGCCGCCGAGAGCGCGTCGATCAGGGCGATCTTGTCGGCGGTCTCCACGAAGGCGGCCTCGATCTGCAGGCCGTCGCGGGGCGCGACCTCCTGGACGAGCATGCGGTCAGCGCTCATTGCACGGCTCCTTCTCGGCGGAGGGTCTCGATCCGGTCGGGCTCGATGCCGAGGTCGGCCAGCACGCTGTCGGTGTGGGCGCCGAGGGCCGGGCCCTGCCAGTTCACGGCGCCGGGCGTGCCCGAGAGCTTCGGCACGATGCCGGGCATCTTCACCCGGGTGCCGCCCGGAAGCTCCGCGTCGAGGATCATCTCGCGGGCCGCGTAGTGCGGGTCGGCCACGATGTCGGCCACCGAGTAGATCCGCCCCGCCGGCACGTCCGCCGCGTCGAGGGCCGCCAGCGCCTCGTCGATGGTGTGCTGCGCCGACCACGCGGCGATCGCCTCGTCGAGGAGGGCGGCCTGGGCCGAGCGGCCGTCGTTGCTGCGGAAATCCGGGTTCTCGCCGAGATCGGGGCGACCGATCGTCTTCATCAGCCGCCGGAAGATCGGATCGCTGTTGCCCGCGATGACGACGTAGCCGCCATCCTTGGTCGGATAGGTGTTCGAGGGGGTGATGCCCGGCAGCGCGCCGCCGGTGCGGGTGCGGATCTCGCCCAGGAGGTCGTACTCGGGCACGAGGCTCTCCATGACGTTGAACACGCTCTCGACGAGCGAGACGTCCACCACCTGGCCCTCGCCGCCGTTGGTCTTGACGTTGAGGATCGACATCAGCGCGCCGATCACCCCGTGGAGCGAGGCGAGGGTGTCGCCGATGCTGACGCCGACGCGGGCCGGCGGGCTGTCGGGCGAGCCCGTGGTGAAGCGGATGCCGCCCATCGACTCGCCGATGGCCCCGAAGCCCGGCCGGTCGCGGTAGGGACCGGTCTGGCCGTAGCCGGAGATGCGCACCATGGTGAGCTTCGGGTTGAGGGCCGAGATCACGTCCCAGCCGAGCCCGAGCTTCTCCAGGCCCCCGGGCCGGAAGTTCTCGACGACGACGTCGGCGCTCGCGGCGAGGCGCTTGACGACGTCGAGACCGTCCGGAGACTTCAGGTTGACGGCGATCGATTTCTTGTTGCGCGATTGCAGGTACCACCAGAGCGAGGTGCCCTCGTGCATCTTCCGCCAGCGGCGGAGCGGGTCGCCCTCGTTCGGGGCCTCGACCTTGATGACCTCGGCGCCGAACTCGGCGAGGATCTTGGTGGCGAAGGGCGCGGCGATGAGCTGACCGAGCTCAAGCACGCGAATACCGCTGAGCGGACCGGGCACGGCTGTTTCCTCCGGGTTTGTTTGGATTTTGATAGACTAGTCTTCTAGTTCGGGTCCAAACGTCATGCGTCAACGGGCGTTCTCGAAACGCGAACGCTCGGCGGGGGCGGGGCGGCCGCCTTCCGTTCGGGCGAGGCTTCCCGTAAAGCCGCCCCACCAGGGATCCCGGGCAGCGCGGACGGCATGATACGCCTCGAAAAGATCGGCAAGCAGAACGGCCGGCAGATCGTCTTCATCGAGGCGTCCGCCGCGCTGCAGAAGGGCGAGAAGGTCGGGCTCGTCGGCCCGAACGGCGCCGGCAAGACCACCCTGTTCCGGATGATGACCGGCGAGGAGGAGCCCGACGAGGGCGCGGTGGCGAGTGACCGGGGCATCACCGTCGGCTACTTCAGCCAGGACGTCGGCGAGATGTCCGGCCGCAGCGTCGTGGCGGAGGTGATGGACGGCGCCGGGCCCGTGAGCGGGATCGCGGCCGAGATGAAGGTCATCGAGGCGGCGCTCGCCGACCCCGACCGCGCCGACGAGATGGACGCCCTGGTGGAGCGCTACGGCGAGGTGCAGGCGCGCTTCGAGGAGCTCGACGGCTACGCCCTGGAGGGGCGCGCCTACGAGGTGCTGGCGGGCCTCGGCTTCAGCCAGGAGATGATGGACGGCGACGTCGGCCGGCTCTCGGGCGGCTGGAAGATGCGGGTGGCGCTGGCCCGCATCCTGCTGATGCGCCCCGACGTGATGCTCCTCGACGAGCCGAGCAACCACCTCGACCTCGAGAGCCTGATCTGGCTCGAGGCGTTCCTGAAGGGCTACGACGGCGCGCTGATGATGACCTCGCACGACCGCGAGTTCATGAACCGCATCGTCACGAAGATCATCGAGATCGACGGCGGCCAGCTCACGACATTCTCGGGCGACTACGCCTTCTACGAGGCCCAGCGCGCGATCAACGAGACGCAGGCCCAGGCCCAGTTCGAGCGCCAGCAGGCGATGCTCGCCAAGGAGATCAAGTTCATCGAGCGGTTCAAGGCCCGCGCGAGCCACGCCGCGCAGGTGCAGAGCCGGGTGAAGAAGCTCGACAAGATCGAGCGGGTGGAGCCGCCGCGCCGTCGCCAGTCGGTGGCCTTCGAGTTCCAGGCCGCCCCCCGCTCCGGCGACGACGTCGCCATGCTGCGCAACGTGCACAAGCGCTACGGCAGCCGCAGCATCTACGCGGGGCTCGACTTTTCCGTGCGCCGGCGCGAGCGCTGGTGCGTGATGGGCGTCAACGGCGCCGGCAAGTCCACCCTCCTGAAGCTCGTGACCGGCACGGTGGCGCCGGACGACGGCACCGTCGCCCTCGGGGGCAGCGTGAAGCTCGGCTACTTCGCCCAGCACGCCATGGACCTCCTCGACGGCGACCTCACGATCTTCCAGGACCTCGAGGCGACCTTCCCCCAGGCGGGGCAGGGCTCCCTGCGGGCGCTCGCGGGCTGCTTCGGCTTCTCGGGCGACGACGTGGAGAAGCGCTGCCGGGTGCTGTCGGGCGGCGAGAAGGCCCGGCTCGTGATGGCCAAGATGCTCTACGACCCGCCGAACTTCCTGGTGCTCGACGAGCCCACCAACCACCTCGACATGGGCACGAAGGAGATGCTGATCCGGGCGCTCTCGGCCTACGAGGGCACCATGCTGTTCGTGAGCCACGACCGGCACTTCCTGGCCGCCCTCTCGAACCGGCTCCTCGAGCTCACCCCCGACGGCGTGCACCGCTACGGCGGCGGCTACACCGAGTACGTGGCCCGCACCGGCCAGGAGGCGCCGGGCCTTCGCGCCTGACGAACGCGGGCGTTTCGGCTGGACTCCGCTGTCCGGGCGGCGTCCAATGCGTGTCCGGGGCGCGCGAAGACGCGTCCGGCAGGTGTCCGGCGGGCGGCGACGCCTGGACGGCGTCAGGGAGGAAACGACATGCTGCGACGCCTGGCGGCGGTGGCCGCGCTCGCTCTCGCCGTCTCGGGTCACATCATACCTGCGCTCGCCGAGGAGCGCCCTCCCGCCGAGGAGCCTCTGCGCTTCGAGGTCGATCCGGCCTGGCCGAAGCGGCTGCCGAACGACTGGATCATGGGGCAGGCGGCGGGGGTGTCGGTCGATGCCGAGGACCGGGTCTGGGTGATCCAGCGCCCCCGCACCCTGACGGACGACGAGCGCGCCGCGAGCCTCGACCCGCCGCGGACCCGCTGCTGCAAGCCGGCCCCGCCGGTGCTGGTGTTCGACCAGGCCGGCACCCTGGTGCAGTCCTGGGGCGGCCCGGGCCAGGGCTACGACTGGCCCCAGAACGAGCACGGCATCCACGTCGACCACAAGGGCTTCGTCTGGCTCGCCGGCAACGGCGACACCGACGGCCAGATCCTGAAGTTCACGCAGGAGGGCCGCTTCGTCCTGCAGATCGGGCATCCCGGCCCCCAGACCGACAGCCGCGACACCACGCGCCTCGGCAAGCCCGCCGCCATGCAGGTCGACCCCGAGACCAACGAGCTCTACGTGGCCGACGGCTACTACAACCACCGGGTGATCGTGTTCGACGCCGAGACCGGCGCCTTCAAGCGGATGTGGGGCGCCTACGGGCGGCCCCCGACCGACGCGGCGCTCGGCCCCTACGATCCCGCCGCCGCCCCGGCGGAGCAGTTCCGCAACCCGGTCCACTGCGTGCAGATCGCCCGGGACGGGCTCGTCTACGTCTGCGACCGCACCAACGACCGCATCCAGGTCTTCACCAAGGACGGCACCTTCGTGAAGGAGATGTTCGTGGAGCGGACCACGCGGGCGAACGGCTCGGTCTGGGAGCTCGCCCTCTGGCCGGATGCGGGCGAGACCTACCTCCTCAACGCGGACGGGGCCAACAACGAGGTCCGCACCCTGAGCCGCGAGACCGGCGCGGTGCTCGGCCGCTTCGGCCGCAACGGCCGGCAGGCCGGCGACTTCCACTGGGTGCACAACCTCGCGATCGATTCGAAGGGCAACGTCTTCACGACCGAGGTCGACACCGGCAAGCGGGCGCAGAAGTTCCTGTTCCGCGGCGACATGGTGCTGCGCCGGCGCACGGCCGTGCCGTAGGGGGCCCGAAGCCCGTGCGCCGCCTCATGAAGTTCCTGCACACCATGGGCGCCATCGGGTTGATGGGCGCGATGGCGGCGCTCCTGGTGCTCCTGAACCTCGCGCCGCCGCCGCCGGCTGCGCTCGCCGGCTACGCCCAGATCCGCGGCGCCATGGCGGCGATCTGCACTTGGATCTTCCTGCCCTCCCTCGCCCTGACCCTGATCGCCGGCCTCCTCGCCCTCGCGAACCGCGCCTTCCACAGCGCCGGCTGGGCCTGGCTGAAGCTCGCCACCGGCGTCGTGATGTTCGAGTGGGGGTTCGTGGGCGTGCAGGGCCCGATGGAGCAGGAGGCCCGCCTCAGCGCCGACGCCCTCGCGGGCCGGTTCGACCCCGCCGGCCTCGCCCAGTCCCTCGGCCCCGAGCGCGGCACCCTCTGGGTGCTGCTCGCCATCGCCACCGCCAACGTGGTGCTGGGGATCTGGCGCCCGCGCCTGATGCGGCGCCCGGCGTGAGGGTTGGATGCGCGGGGCCGGGGGCTGTAGGGCTGCTCACGACCCAACCTCGCCGTCCAAGACGGCGCCAGCGCTTCTCCGAAGCGGTCGTTCGCCAACCATCCGGCAACTACGGCTCGGGGTGGGCGCGGACGGCTCATCCGTTCGTAAATCAAGACTTTCGCAACAACAGATGCCAGCAGTCCGTTCAGGGGCTTGGCTGTTGCAATAGTCCGTTTCATTATCTCGTCGATTTGAGGACAGTCCGAAATCTATGACACGCTACATATCCAGAGGACCGGCAACGCAGGACTATTATTCGGCACTAGGTCAAGCGATGTTCGTTTTTAGCTGCCTCGAATGGAATTTGGTATGCATTGCACTTCGCATCGATCGCGATTTTGCAGATAAAAAATTCTACAAATCGATGACGAGCTGGAAGGCATACGAGAAATTTCGCAAAACTTTCCAGCATAAAGGGTTGGGTGCCAGCCCTCTTGAGGAGCGTCTACTAGCTCTAGCTGACGAGTTCTCAGCACTGGTAAAACGTAGGAATGACATTGTCCATTCTCAGCCAGCTACAGGGGCGGACGGAAGCGCTATGCTATCGCGTTATCAGTTTATAGATACGTTCCAGTGGGCTATCGCAGACTTAGATGCATTTACGCAGGACGCAGAGAATTTATCTATGAGACTAAATCATATCCTGCATTATGAAATGCCTTGTTAGAAAGGCTTTTAGTTGCGGTTTAAACCTTGCTCACCACGAGTGAGCAAGATGCGCTTCCAGAACGACTCTCGCTGAAAGATGGTGTTGTTGTCGGTCTGCATGGGCCGGTGTTCGAGCAGCGCGAACCGGAAATTGGCGCGGCAGTAGGCCAGGGTCGGATCAGTTACGAGCGCCCGCAGCTCGACGTTACCGCCGTGGCCGCTGCCGACATAGGCGCACCACCGGGACCATATGGCGTGCTCGCCGTAGGCCGACCCCACGTAGCGCTTGCCCGTCTTCGTATCGCTGATGAGATAGATGCCCTTCATGCTTTCGAGCGCGGCCATCCAATCGGGCCGCGCGTTCTTCACCAGGGCTTCCAGCTCTTCGAACGACAGGTCGATGCCGTCATAGCCTGGGAAGCGCCGACCGCTGTACGGTTCGCGCAGGATCTCCTGCACCTCGAACGTCGGGTAGTAGTTTTCGAAGTTGGCCCGGGTGGTGCGCTCCCGGTAGGAAGACCGCAGTTTCAGCCGTCCGATGAGGCCGGCGCCGACACCACTCAGGCCGACCTCGTAGCGGTCAGCGTGCCGCGCCAGCACGTCATAGATGCCGCCAAAGAGCCAGATGTCTGGTTCATGATAGAACTGCGTCAGTGCGTAGATATGGGGCCGGTTGAAGTCGTTGCGGCCTGGGTAGTATTCCTGCCAGCCCTGCCACTCCCCCTGATCTCTCACGAAGACTTCGAGCGGCTGATCGCTGCCGTTCCACCGCGCGAAATGCACCTTGTAGGCGGACGGGTTTTCGATGAGCTGAATGTCGCGGAGAAATATTGTCATTCGGATATATTACAACCCCATAGCCACAAGTTCTGCTCCCCACATCGCGACGACTTTTTTCATGATGGCTGACAGCGCCCGCTTTGAGCCATCATCCAGGGTCACGATGATCTCTTCCGCTCCGCCATAGCCACCCTCACCGTACCCGCCCTGGCCGAACCCCATTCTGGAGACGCCCGTCTGATCAGACCGCGTGACGCGACGCGGAGCGCGCAGGGAAACGTGCTTGTGACCGTCATGGATGTCCCAGGCCAAACCAAACTCCGGGCACATATGCGTAACAATATGAGAGCGATACTTCCTGATTGAGTCCGCGCCAGCAACCTTAGTTTGGTCGTGGCCATCCCAATAGACAAAGACACGCTCAGCCATGATATCGGCATTTGCAACAGCAGCCTTTGCCTTCCACTCAGCAAGCGGGTCGGCCAACCAAGCCTCATAGGATGGTCTTAGAATATCCTCGAAGAAGGGACGCGGTGATTGGCGACCAGTCGTCATGCGGAACCCCTCACTTCTCCGCGTTTAGATGCCGGCGCAGCGTCGCCGCTCCGACCCCGACCATGCGGGCTGTTTCCGCCCGGCCCCGGCCCTCACCAATCAGCTTCACGGCCAGATCGAGCTTTTCCGGCGTCATCGTTGCCGGTCGGCCGACATGCCGCCCGCGTCGCTCAGCGGCCTTCATGCCCGCCGTGGTGCGCTCCCGCAGCCGGTCACGTTCATCCTCCGCCACGGCCGCCAGCAATGCTAGGACACCACGCCCGAGGGCGGACTTCGTATCGAAGCTCTCCGTCAGGGAGCGGAAACCGATCCCCTTCCGGTCGAGGTCGAGGACGACGCGCACCGTGTCGAGCATTGAGCGACCGAGCCGGTCGAGCTTCCACACCACGAGGGTGCCACCAGGTGCGAGAGCTGACAGTGCAGCGTCGAGTCCGGCCCGCGTGAAGGTCGCCCCGGAAATGCGGTCTTCGAACACCTGGACGCATCCGGCAGCGCGAAGCGCGTCGAGCTGATATTGCGGGTTCTGGTCCTCGCGCGACACGCGCGCATAGCCGATAAGCATAGGCGCAATTATGAGCGCACCCTTTTGAGCGTTCAAGAGCCTTTTGCATCAGCGAGTTAAGAGGAGACCATTTCACTGCTCAAAAGGGTTCCCTTTTGAGCGTCCGCTGATGTGCGTTATGAAACGGTTGGAGCGACCGTCTGCTTTGGGTCGATTCTGTTGAAAAACTCGGGTGTTGCAGCGATTGTGATGAGGTGATTCACTCCTGTCGAGAGACGGAGATCGAAGCAGATGATGGGACCTCGGCAAGTCGAGCAGGGTGCCCTGTTCTACGAGTT